>CAZZPQ010000058.1:0-18907 GCA_964655595.1 uncultured bacterium | reverse complement strand
TGAACTACCAAGCGCTCTGCTTACGCTTGAATCCCTGGCACGGTATACTGCGCTATGGAAGATAAGCTTCGCAGCTATGCGGCGGAAGACATAACAGTGACTTGGAGCGCTCAGCGCTGTATTCATGTGGCTGCCTGTGTTCGTGGTCTGCCCGAAGTGTTTAAGCCAGGTGAGCGCCCCTGGATTCAAACTGAAAAGGCTGATGCTGCTCTGGTTGCAGAAGTGGTGCAGCGCTGTCCGACCGGCGCACTGAAAGCACAGTGGGCCGATGGCAACTCGGTGGAGACTGCTCCAGCGGCCAATGTCATAACGGTTGCTCCTGATGGTCCTTTATATCTCCGTGCTGACGTGCAGATTTTGTCACCTGCTGGGGAGGTCATGAGTAAAGACAGTCGTGTGGCACTGTGCCGCTGTGGTGCTTCGGAGAGTAAACCCTTTTGTGATGGCAGCCACAGCAAGGTGGGGTTTCAGGATACAGGTGTCCTGGCCGAAAACCGCCTGAAAGATGTCACGTCACCGGGCAAACTCAGTGTGCAGCTGTTGCGTGGTGGCCCACTGCTCATTACCGGCGCTGTGACGCTGAAGACGGTCGATGATTCACAGGCATATCAGGGTGCAAGGGCGGCACTGTGCCGTTGTGGCGCCTCAGACCACAAGCCCTTTTGTGACGGCAGTCATAGCCGTATCGGTTTTGAGACATGACCGAAGCCACCGAGAGTACACCATCTGAGATAGTGCTAAACGAACGGTGTTTGGCGTAAAGGCTGTCTTCGGCATTCTTGGCACGGTAAGGTGAAATGATGACTAAATTGATGAAACCAGGGAGACTTCATGCAAGATGTTCCTAGCTGTGCTTTTGTAATCTTTGGCGTGACCGGGGATCTGGCAGCGCGCAAGCTTATGCCAGCGCTGTACCATCTACATCAGGCGGGCAATTTTCATCCAGAGAGCCATATCGTTGGTTTTGGTCGTAGTGACCTGAGCGACGATGATATTCGCAGTCGCCTCAAAGACGCTCTCGGTAAGCATTTACCTGACTTTGATGCCAGCCTTTGGGAGGCGCTCGAGCCCCGCATCAGCTATGTGCAGGGAACCTATGATGATCCTGAGTCCTATGAGAAACTGGCGCAGCGTCTTCAGGAAACCAAACAGGAGAACTGGCTTTTTTACACCTCCACACCCCCGTCGGCCTACAGTGGCATTATCCACGGTTTGGGTAAGGCTGGACTGTATCAATCAGCAGGCTGGGTGCACCTGGTGATTGAGAAACCCTTTGGCAATGACCTGGATAGTGCCAAAAAACTCAATGCTGAGGTCTTAACCTATTTCGAGGAAGATCAGATTTACCGCATTGACCACTACCTTGCCAAGGAAACCGCCCAGAATCTTTCGGCTTTGCGCTTTGCCAATACGCTGTTCGAGCCGGTCTGGAGTAATCAGTACATTGACCACGTACAAATCAGCATGACCGAAGACATTGGGGTGGAAGGTCGGGGCGAGTTTTATGAGCAGGCTGGCATCATTCGCGATGTGTTCCAGAATCACCTGTTGCAGTTGGTTGCTCTGGTAGCCATGGAGCCGCCCTCCCGCTATGACGCAGTCAGTGTGCGCGATGAAAAGGTCAAGGTTTTTCGGGCTATGAAATGTCTGGATATGGAAAGCGCGGTGATGGGGCAATACGTGGCTGGTGGTGGTATGAAAGGCTACCGCGATGAGGCAGGGGTAAGCCCCAAATCTCGTCAGGCGACCTATGCCGCGACCAAGTTTGAGATACAGAACTGGCGCTGGACCGGGGTACCCTTCTATGTGCGTAGTGGCAAGCGTCTGGTGTCAAAGGCCACAGAAATCGTGCTGCGCTTTAAGAAGCCGCCACACATACCTTTCAAGCTGCAAGAACCCCTGTCAGCGGATCGACTGGTTCTCAGGCTGGTGCCAGACGAAGGCATTTCCTTTCGTTTTAATACCAAAAAACCAGGTCAGGGTATTGCCTTAGAGCGTGTCAGCATGAACTTTTACTATGACGAGTCTTTCAAGCGCCCTAACCCCGATGCCTACGAGACACTGCTGCTGGACGCCATGCTGGGAGACGCGACGCTCTTTATGCGTGCGGATGAGGTCGAGGCGCAGTGGCGTATTGTTGATCCCTTGCTCGAGTATTGGGAGGCAAGCAAGGAAGCGCCAGCCTTCTATGAGGCGGGCAGTATGGGTCCCAAGGAGGCTGATGACATGCTGAAGTCACAGGGGCGCTTTTGGCATAAGCCTGGCGGACAGACCTAAGCGGACTCGGCAGTAGGATAGCTTGATGCACTATCGGCAATTAGGAAAAGCTGAACTCAAGGTCTCGAGGCTGGGCTTGGGCTGTGCTGCACTGGGTAATGTCTATGGTGGCATCTCTGAGGAAGAAGCTATTCGCTTAGTGCATCAGGCGATTGAGGCCGGTCTTAACTTCTTTGACACTGCGCCTTTTTATGGCAATCGCCTTTCTGAAATGCGTTTAGGCAAAGCCCTTCAGGGTTTTCGCCAAAATGTCATCCTGGCAAGCAAAGCTGGTCACTATCAGAATGGCTTTGATTTTTCCGCTCAGGGAATTAGGCAAAGTTGTGAAGAAAGTTTGCGCCAACTAAACACCGATTATCTGGATATTCTTCAGTTGCATGATATTGAATATGCTGACCAGAGACAGCTCGAGCAGGAAGCACTCCCTACGCTGCAAAGCTTAAAACAGCAGGGGCTGGTACGCTATATTGGTATCACCAGTTATTCCTTATCGCTGCTTAACAGGCTAATACAGCATCATGAGGTAGATGTCGTGCTGTCCTACTGTCATTACAACCTCTTGGGCCAGCGCTTGCAGGATCAGCTTTTACCTGCAGCCATGAACAGACAGATAGGGGTTATTAACGCCTCCGTGACGCATATGGGTGTCCTGACCGAGCAGGGGCCTCCCCCTTGGCATCCGGCAGATGATGAAGTGAGAGAAGCCAGCCAACAAGCAGCCCTTTATTGCCGCCAGCGTGGTGTTTCACTTTCAGCCCTGGCTATTGATTTCGCCCTGCAAAACCCGGATATTGATGTCACCTTGCTTGGCGTAAGAACCTTGGCAGAACTTGAAAGCAGCCTTGAAGTGCTATCCTTGGGCATAAACAAAGACATTCTGGCCCGGGTGCAGGAAATCCTTAAGCCTGTACAAAATCGTAGCTGGAAACCTGTTTAGGAGCTTATGAAAGTCACCGGTGTACGTACCCAAGCCTATAAAGTCAAAATGAACCGCTTTATTGCCGACGCCAATGACCCCAAAGGTATGGATGAAATGGCTTTTTTGGCAGTGTTTCTCGAGACCGACCAGGGTGTCAGCGGTCACGCGCTGAGTTCCCCAGGTGTAGACGCAACGATTCACAGCATGGTCGAAACCCTGATTGTTGACCAGGATCCCAGAAGCGTGCAGGGGCTCTGGAAAAAGATGGTGGACTATGTTTTTAAGGGGGGTCAGGTCGGCACGGCTAACGCTGCCATTTCAGCTATTGACGCGGCTTTGTGGGACATTAAGGCCAAACTGAACAACGAGCCCTTATGGAAAACCTTAGGCGCAACTGAGCCCAGAGTACGGGCCTATGCCAGCGGCATTGACATGTGCTTAAGCGATGACGAGGTTTATCAGTGTTACGCCGATTTTGCCAAGCGTGGCGTCTTTGCGGGCAAACTCAAGGTAGGTTTAGACCGCGAAACAGATTTAAGGCGTATTGGCATCATGCAGGAAGCCTTGGCTATTTCTGGCAGGCGTCCAAGGTTGCTGATTGACGCCAATGAATATTGGTCGACCAAGCAAGCTATACAAAACATCAGCTATTTTGAAAAACACCTTGACCTTTTCTGGATAGAAGAGCCCACCCGCCGCTGGGATTATAAAGGCTTGCGCAGTGTTTCAAAATCCGTCAAGGCTTCGGTTGCCACCGGGGAAAATTTGCATCATTTAGCTGAGTTTAAGCTGCTCATTGAAAATGAAGCCGTGGACATTGTGCAGTGTGGTTTAGGTGCAGGTGGCGTAACGGGTGCACTTAAAATCGCTGACCTGGCTTATGCCTTTGAGCTACCCTTTAGCCTGATGAATTCACCCGGAAACTACATTGCCCCGGTAGCTGCAGCCATGCCTAACCACATCATGAAGGAAGTCCTCGAGGTAGGTCTGGATAAAGGTCTTAGTCTGGATTCCTACATAGAAGACGGCTGGATTATTCTGGGCAATAAACCTGGCTTTGGGTTGGAGTTTGACCACGAGCTTTTAAAGCAGATGGAACAGGATTACCACAATACCCCAGCTCACCTAATGCCTCGCTTGTGGGGACGCAGATCGGGTGCAGGGCTCTTGGAAGTGCCTCCAGAATAAAATTTATCACCCAAAGTTTGAATACATTCCGTAAGGCAATCGGTCTATATTTTTTTTCGTAGTGTTACTTCGGGTCTTTGACGGACTTTGTGCCAGCTATTGCGAGCCACAGTGAATATTGGTTCTCGAGGAATTGTTGGGGTAAGCCTAACGAGTTACTTTGAGTAGGGCGAGTTCTTGCTGATGGGCTGTTGACAATATTGCTGCAGTATCTTATACTTCTTTGCATTAAGATAAATCGGTTTATCAAACCGAGAGAAGCGCTTCACTGTGATTTGCTTCGATGATAAACCGCTTAATCAAGTGAGATAGGATTGCGTCATGCAACGACGTGCCAAAATTAAAGATGTTGCTAAACAGGCAGGTGTATCCCCGGCGGTAGTGTCAACGGTCGTCAATAATCGCCACGATGCAGGTATTCGGGTAAGTGCTGAAACGCGTGCTCGCGTGCTCGAGACGATTCACGAACTGGGTTATGTGCCTAATCCGGTCGCACGTAACCTGGCTCAGGGCAAAACCCAACTTTTGGGCGTATTTACCTATGAAGCTATTTTCCCCATCGAACAGAGTAACTTTTTTCATCCTTTTTTGATCGGTATCGAGCAGGAGGCGGAAGTGCTTGGTTTTGACTTGCTCCTTTTTACTCGCAGTGATAGTAAAGACGGTAAGCGTAGTGTTTTTCAGCAGGGTGTTAACCGTTTACAGCTAGCTGATGGGGCCATTCTTTTTGGGCAGAATGCTCAGCGTGAGGAAGTACTGCGCTTGCAAGATGAGGGCTATCCGTTTGTTTACATAGGGCGTCTTGAGGTAGATAGGCCGGTGGCTTATGTGGCTGCTGATTATGTTAGTGCAGCGCTCGAGGTGATCAATTATCTCTTTCGCTCAGGTCATTACCGGATTGCCTATCTGGGCCATGAGACGCGCTCATTGTCCTTTCAGGACCGCGAAGCTGGTTATCGCCGTGCCTACGCGACTCAGGGTCTGGTACCAGACCCTGCCCTTATCAGTTACCACAGCCCTGAGTCTTTGCGCGAGGAGCATCTTAAAGCGTGGCTGGCAGCTGGTATGACTGCGCTGGTCTGTGAAAATCACCGCCTTGCCACAGCACTCCTGGGATGTGCTGAAAACCTTGGACTATGTGTGCCAAAAGACTTTTCTTTTGCTTTGCTGGGAGATCACAGTGATCCGCTTTTGGAAGGTTGTACCACCTTTGAAATTCCGCGTTACGACATGGGTGTCACTGCGGTGCAGCTACTGGTCAGTCAGTTGTCCGGGCAGAGCGCAACGAGTCAAACGTTCTCCTGCCGCTTTGTCCCGGGTCGCAGTGTGCGTGAGATTGCTAATCGAGATGGAGGTGAAAGCAGTACTTAGTCATTAGGCCCCGAGTCATTATCATATTCAAGAAAGGTTTGTTATGAACAATTTTTACCGCTTTTTAGTGATAACCCTACTGCTGTTGCAGGTCACTGCTTTCGCTCAGGAACAGATTACTGTGCGTTATATGGTGCCACAGTGGGCGTCAAGTCGCGATGTTCGTGTTGAGCGTCAAATTGCCTTTCAAAGTGCTATCGACAGCTTCCATTTGCGCTATCCGCAGTATCGTCTCGCGGAGGTTACAGGTCCTGGTGATCAGGTGTCGATTTCACAAGCCTTGGCAGCTGCTGAAATCGATGCAGTCTGGATCAACCATGCCTGGTACGCAGATTGGCAGGCGGCAGGTTTTTTCGCTGATCTTAGCCCTTATCTGGCAGCAAATGCCGAGGCTGAGTTCTTTGACTGGACCATTGCTGCTCTACGCTCGGTTGATGGCCGTCTGGGGGGTTTGTGGCACAATACCGATACACCACTTTACTTCTATGATTCCACAGTTATTTCTGAAGCTCCCCGAACCTTCTCTGAAGTGCGTGAGCTTGCTGAGCAGGTCTTTGTAAATACTGGACGTTACGGAATCAGCTATCCTATCCGTAACTGGGCGCAGTACAACATGGGGATGTATGTGGCTTTAGGTGGCGACATTTTTGACGCTCAGGGTCGTCCTGTTTTATTTGAAGGTGATAACCGTGCTGTGCTCGAGACCCTCTTTAGCCACTATGCCAGCCTCTATGATCTTGGTTTGGCGCCTGCCTCATCGGTAGCGGCCAATCACGATCAGCAGATGCCACCTATCTATGCGGGTGACGTTGCAGCATTTGTTGGCAACTCCAATGCGGAGTTACGGCAACTGCGTCCGAACTTACCACCCGATGAACTTGCTAACTGGCGGAGTGCTCTACTACCCTACCCTGATGGTGCTGAAGCAGGTCGCTTTGTAGCAGGGGGCTGGGTTGTTGCCCTGGTTGCCAACAGTGATCCTGCCAAGGAAGCAGCGGCAGCGGCCTGGATCGAACATATGACTGGTTTTAATGCCTTGCGCGATGCCAATAAGGCTGGGGGCTGGATTCCGACTCGTCCTGCCATCATGGCCGAAGACCGCTACTATGCAGAGGACCCCGTAATGGCAACCACGCTAGAAGCGCTTAATTCGGGTGGTTTCGTTGTCCCCTTTAATAGCCTTTATCCGGTGGTAGTATCGGCGCTTAATCAGGCCATTGCTGAAGTGCTCAGCGGACAACAGAGTGTTGCTGAGGCCCTTGACGCAGCTGAGGCCGAAGTACTGCGCGAATACGAAGCAGCGCAGTAAAGTAATCTGTCATGAGTACGGGAGTGTCAGCTAAAAGAGATAGATTGCAGCGCTTTGTTGCGGGACCCTGGTCTTGGTTACTGCCCGCTATCATTATCCTGCTGATCTTCCGTGCTTATCCCATGATGCACCAGGCCTGGTTGTCACTGACGGATATGCGCAGTGCCACCCTGGGCCAGGCTCGTTTTGTGGGACTCGAGAACTACCGCTTTATTTTCAGTGACCCAGGCTTTTTGGGAAGTTTGGGTTACACCTTTATCTTTACCTTTGGCAGTGTAGGTTTATCCTTTTTGCTAGGCTTTGCGATGGCGCTTTTGCTGGATAGGCCTCTTCGGGGACGGAGTGTTTATCGAACCATGATCCTGACTTCCTGGGTGATATCCAGCCTCATTGTTGGCTATATGTGGCAACTCATGCTCAATGAAAGTTCAGCCGGAGTTGTCAATGGCCTATTGCAGAGTGCGGGTTTATCCTCGGTCAACTGGCTCAGTGATCCGACCACCGCCAAACTCTCGGTGATCTTGGTCGATGTTTGGCGCAGCAGCGCCTACATTATGGTTTTTATGTTGGGTGGCTTGCAAACGATTCCTAAAGAACAGCTCGAGGCTGCCAAGATTGACGGTGCCAACAGCCTGCAGCGGCTGCGCCATATCGTGTTGCCACTACTTTCAGGACTCATTGCTATTGCGCTCATTTTCACAACCATTTCTACTTTTAATGTTTATGAACTAATCGTTTCTCTAACGGGTGGCGGGCCAGGTCGTGCGACGGCGACAGTGGGTTTCCAGATGTTTCGTACTGCCTTTGGTGGGGTTGCTGGCACACAGGGTCTAGGCTTACTCGGGCGTGGGGCAGCTATGGCTATGGTGATGTTTGGCATTACCCTGATGTTTACGCTTTTGTACCTGCGACTGGGTTTTTTTCGGCGAAGTGAGCGCGTGTGATGCGAAGATCGCGTCAGCGTTGGTGGCGTGGCCAGTTCCGTTTGGGTCTGGATCATTGTCTGGCACTGTTAGCTTCATTGCTCTTTATCTATCCATTGATTTGGCTTTTAAGTGCGTCGCTTAAACCTGCTTGGCAAATCTATCGTCAGCCATTACGACTTATTCCTCAGCAAGTCACCTTTGATGTTTATGAGCGAATCTTCATGGCTACACCCTTTGCGACCTATTTGCAAAACAGCCTTCTGTATGCCACAGGAGGGTCGCTGTTGACGATTCTGGTGGCTATGGTCGCAGCCTATGGCTTGTCGCGACACGCTTTTAAGGGTAAGCAAACCACCATGCTACTTATTTTGACCGTGCAACTGATGCCTGGTCTTATCAGTGCCATACCTATTTATCTGATGATGCAAAATCTGGGCTTATTCAACAGTAAAATTGGGATTATTTTGCTTTATGGAGCTATGACCATACCTTTTGGTATCTGGGTGTTAAAAGGTTATTTGGATACCATCCCCAAAGAACTTGACGAATCTGCCTGGATCGATGGTGCAGGCAAGCTTTATACCTTGTGGCGCATTTTGGTGCCGGTGATTGTACCTGGACTAGCCTCGCTTTTTATCATTCTGTTTGTTGGTAAGTGGAACGAGTTTGCGCTGGCATCGGTCTTGCTCCGTGAGCCAGGCAACTTTCCCCTGACGGTTGGAACGTTTACGCTGCTGGGACCAGATGAGTCTGATTTTCGGCTCATTGCGGCAGCCTCACTGATCAATATTGTACCAATCCTGATAGTTTTTCTGTTTTTGCAGCGCTATTTGATTGCAGGACTGACAGCCGGCTCGGTAAAGCAGTAAAGGGCGAAGGCCTCGTTTTGAGCCCGTCATTATGAAGACCCGATGTATAGACTCGAATTTTGTGCAATATCAAAACGTATTATCAGTTAAGAGGTTGATATGAACATGACAGTGTCTACAAAAGAAACAATGGAGGGCTATAAGCTACCACTGGCTATTGCTGGGGGCAGTCTGGGAGGGGTTTCAGCAGCCTTGGCAGCAGCACGAAATGGCTTACGCACGATACTGATTGCCGAACACGGCTGGTTAGGTGGTCAACTTACTACCCAAGGTGTACCTCCTGATGAACACCGCTGGGTAGAAATGAACGCAGTTACTGAATCTTATCGCCAATTGCGCCAACATATACGTGACTACTATCGCACTTTTTATCCTTTGACGGCTGAGGCTAGGGCCAACCCCTATCTTAATCCTGGTAATGCCTGGGTCAGTCGTCTATCGCATGAACCAAAAGTGGCAGCGGCCGTGATTGATGGCTTGCTGGCACCTTATGAAGCCAGTGGATGCCTGACGGTCTTGCGGCATTGTCGCGTGACTCGGGTAAAGGCTGATGAGCACAGGGTTTATGAGCTTCTGGTGACTACTCAAGAAGGCTCGAGTATTTGTATTGAAGCAGATTACGTGCTGGACGCAACTGAATGCGGAGACCTGTTGCCGCTTGCAGGAGCAGCCTATGTGACGGGGGCAGAAGCGCAGAGTGATACCGGTGAAGCCCATGCTGCTAGTGTGGCTCAGGCCCAAAACATGCAGTCTTTTACCTTTCCCTTTGCACTGGATTATCGCCCTGAAGAAGACCATGTTATTGATCGTCCCAATCAGTATGATTTTTGGCGGCAGTATCAGGCACCGTTTTGGCCGGCACCGCAGCTCAGCTTTCGCCAACTGGACCCGATGACCATGCAGGCAATCGAGGGTCGACTCTTTGATGACAGTATGAATGATCTCCAGTTTCCCAGAAAAACTGGGCGCTCGAGCCGCCAGGGTTATGTTCTGTGGAGCTACCGCCGGATTCTGTGTCAGACGAATTTCAGTTGCCCCATGCCTGATGTTACTATGGTCAACTGGCCACAAAATGACTACTGGCTTGGCTCAATTATTGATGTAGACGATGAGACTTACGCCCGGAACATCGAACAGGCCAAACAGCTAAGCCTTAGCTTGCTGTACTGGTTGCAGACTGAAGCCCCCCGTCCAGATGGTCAGCAGGGCTACCCAGGTCTGCGTTTGCGCAAGGATGTCTTTGGCAGTGCAGATGGGCTTGCGCTTGCTCCTTATATCCGTGAGTCACGGCGTATCAAGGCTGAGTTTAGCCTGCTCGAGGAGCATATTTCTATGCATGCCAGAGGTGAGGCTGGCGCTGAACCATTTAAGGATAGTGTGGGCGTTGGCATGTACCGTATCGATCTGCATCCCAGTACCGGAGGTGATAGTTATATTGACCTGACCACCTGCCCTTTTCAGATACCTTTAGGTGCACTGATTCCGGTCGCGGTGGATAACTTGTTACCGGCCTGTAAAAATATTGGTACTACACACATCACCAACGGTGCCTACAGGTTGCATCCGGTAGAGTGGAATATCGGTGAAGTGGCTGCCCTGCTGGTAGTTTTTTGTTTGGAATACAAGTTGGAACCGCGGCAGGTTCGTGGGTCGAAGGCTCACCTGGAAGACTTCCAGAGTGTTCTCACAAAACAGGGTATCGAGCTCGAGTGGCCCCTTTTTAAAGCATATTGACTCTGCTGCTTGGTTGTTATGAAGTGTGTAGGCTTAAGCTGGCTCGAGTTGCTTTTTTACACTACCTGCTTTTATATAGCTGCTAGACTAAAGACCGCAAGGTCACACGAGACGTCTCGTGAAAGCATTAAGCGGGCAACTATGAAACTCTTAAAGATGGGGTTAAAAGTCGTTATCCAAGTGAACTTTTGCAAGAGAGTTAAGCTATGAAGTTTACCGCTCCGCTGAGGTATCTTCTTATCCTGGTTTTAATCGGTTTGCAGGTGCTTACACTAACGGGTGTACTGATTTCCAGCGCCAGTCACAGCAGCCGTGTCATCAGAGAACATGCCAGGGAGGTTATGGATCACCTGCTGAAGTCTGCTGCAGACAATAGCCATACCTTCCTGTCTCCTGCTGAGCGCAGCGCGCAGGTGGCAGCTTCGCTACTGGGGAGTGGTCTTCTAAGTACAGATGTGGCAATGCTTGAGAGTTACTTCAGACAACAATTGCTGGTGAGTCAAGAGCTTGCCGGTATGTATCTGGGACGTCCTGATGGCAGCTTTGTCTTTGTTAAGCGTGAGGGCGAAACCTTTGTAACCAAAGTTATCACCACTGTGCCAGAGCGCATTGTTGTGAACTACACACGCAGCGCCACAGGGGAACTGCTGCAGCGCAGCCGTGATTTTCAGGATACCTTTGACCCCAGAGAGCGTCCCTGGTATCAAAGCGCTAATACCAAAGGACGACAAGTCTGGACAGAGCCCTATGTTTTTTTTAGCTCACAAAAGCCTGGTATCACTACGGCCTTACCAGTTTTTAATCAGAATGTCTTAGTGGGCGTGGTAGGTGTTGATATCGAAATTAGCGGCTTGGCAGCCTTTCTCGAGCAGGTGCCGCTTAGCCAAAACGGTGCAGCTTTTATCATGAATGCTGACGGTGTGGCGGTTGCTCTGCCACAACTTGAAGCAAAGCTGATCAATGGCCTGCTACCTAAACTTACCGAGGTTGGCGAAGATGTGGTCAGCGGCTTGCTAGAAGCGCAGGGCCTTCATACAGCCAATTCTTTGGTTGAATATTCCGCTGGTGGCCAAGACTACTATGGCTTAATCACGGCTTTTAGTGTAGCGCCTGAAACGACCTGGTATGTGGGTGTACATGCACCCACCAATGATTTTTTGGCTGAAATACAGTCGCAAAACCAGCGCCATTTGCTTCAGGTACTCGTGATTGGCTTGCTGACATGTCTCTTAGCCATCCCTTTGGTGTTTGGGTTGACCAGACCTGTCCAGGATTTATATATACAGGCCACCCGTGACCAACTCACCAAATTGGCAAATCGCAGCGACTTCTTAAAACGCGCCGAGGTGCTTGTGAAACATAAAGCGCGAATGAATCAACCAGTTTTTGCGGTGATGGTTGATCTTGATGGCTTTAAGGAAATCAACGATACCTTTGGTCATCAGGCAGGTGATGAGGTTTTGTCGGTGATTGGTAAACGTCTCAGTCATAGTGTGCGTGAGGGAGACTTGGTAGGCCGTTTGGGTGGTGATGAGTTTGGACTTTTGCTCTGTGGCGTCACAACTCAGCAGGCCGAGCTGCTCGTTGATCGTTTGAGACAAGATATCGGCCGAGTGATTGTCTCGAGTTTTGGTGAATTGCAAGTTACCGCCAGCATTGGTTTAATGGAAGTGCAGGGCGACTTTAACCTGGCGCTTGCTCAGGCCGACCAAGCACTACTGAACGCTAAATCGGCAGGTAAAAACCGCTTTGAAGTCGCTAGCAATTAAGCAGAGCCTAAAGCGTTGGCACCAAGTATCCTTTAGGCTGCTCCTTATGACCTGGGAGAGTCGAAAGCTAAGCGCCAAGGCGAATAAGGTTTTGTCGTGGAGCTGTTATACCAGTTCCGGATAAATCATTGGGTTTATCCCAACGATTTATCCCGAGCAGAGCGTTAGGAAGCGAGGAACTGCCTTGCAAATCTAATGCCAATTCTATGCAAGAGTGACGCATACTTGATCTCATGATTTCTTCTCGCATCCGCTCGGGTGCTTGAGTCACTCAAGCACCGAACCCGTATAACATCAGTTAGCATTTCCAGGCTTTGTTGAGACAAGCTGAATGAGTTGATTTCAAACCCCCAGGTCGCATGGGTCATTGAGATGTTTCAATGACCCATGGAAACGCTAAATGTATCGGACTCGCTGTGAGTATAATCAGTCAATGCGACCCACCCTCTATTTGAGGCAGCTAAGATATTGCGCTGTTCCCACACGTTTTTCGCAAGGCGCAGCGCAGCGAGCCAGGCAACTTAGTCAGTTTCTAGGGGGCCTCTCGGCAGAGCCAGGGTGCGAACTGTGGGTACTTAAGCCCAAAGACTGGTCATGTGTGGCCAGTTACCGCTATGGTCTGCCGTGGTTCAGATATAGGGCAAATGCTGCCCAACTTTTGCTGCCTGCTGAGTATCCAGCGCGCTTTTTGCATCAATTTGATGATGTTCTGCTCACTGCTGGGCAACAGGGTTACAGTCCGCCAGGAGAGCTGCGCGAGTATCTGGATTTGCTTATTGGGCATGAATGGGCCTGGGCACTGCTGCATCAAAGGCAAAGCCTCAGCAAAGTGAACTGGTTGAACGAGGTCTATGCCAGTGCCTGGTTTCTCCAGGCACTCAAGACAAGCGGCTGGTCAGCGCTGTACGAGCGGCGGCTGGCCTGGGCGCGGCTCGAGGCTTGTCTGGCTGTGCCCGTGTCCATTGCCAACTTTAGCCTGCCACGCAGCAAACATCCTTTGCGCGAACTGCTTTATCTTCAGGGGATACTGACCCTGGCTGCGCTGCACTGGCTTAGTGCTACAGATGCTGTAAAGACTGCCTTTGAGCACGCTGCAAAAGCAAATCCGGGCAAGCCGGAGTTGTCTTTGCGGTTGCTCCAGAACGTCTGAAGCCGCGTCAGGCTTCAGCTATATCGTGGTAGAGCTGCTCATAAACCCGCCTTAGCTCAGCGCGACTGTCTTCGGGACTGAGTTCAACCCACTGGTCTGCATTGGTGAGTTGCTCGAGAGCCAACTCTTTCTGGCAACTGCTTAAGGCTGCCTGAGCGTAGGCTAGTGCGGCCTGAGCCAAAAGCGGAGCCTCTACTTCGAGTTCAAGTAGCTCTTTATAGAGGCCATGAGCGTGCTCAAAATCCTGTTCCTGGGCAGCCAAGTCTGCAGCCGTAAGGTAATGGGGATAGGCTGCTTCTGGTGAACGGCCTTCCTTGAAGTGATGACCAATAAGTTCAGAGAGGCTTAAAGGCGCGTATCTCTCGAGCCAACTGGCAATACGAATATGCAAAAGAGGACGGTCGTTAAAGGGAATCATTTTGAGCACTGCCTGACGCAAAAGCTCGCTCTGAAAGCGAAACTCGGGTTCTTCGGGAATGCTGGATGAA
The DNA here is from genome assembly GCA_964655595.1 of uncultured bacterium. Taxonomy (GTDB): domain Bacteria; phylum Deinococcota; class Deinococci; order Deinococcales; family Trueperaceae; genus CAZZPQ01. The sequence continues at coordinate 4,907 of CAZZPQ010000058.1, read as the reverse complement.
ACTTGTTTGATGAGGATATTGCCATTTAAAAGTTCGTTTAATACAGAGGGACTTTCCAGGTGGTTAAGTTCAAGAATGAGTTTTTCCCAACTGCGCTCGCCACAAAGTGCAGCGCAGGCCAGCATCTGACGTGCCTGTGAACTCAGCATATCAAGTCGTGCCTGCAGCAGCGATGCTAAAGAGCCAGAAAAGGAGCCCTGAGGCGTGATGCTTAGAGCGCGTCCTAATTCCAGCAGATTTGCTGGAATCCCACCGACCTGAAACACCAGCGAATCCGTGGCAGTCTTAAAAATGGGATTGGCTAACTGCTCGACCAAAACCAGGCTCTCCTGCAGGCTTAATGGGCGCAGCATAATACGCCTGGCCTGTGCCGGGATATCGCGCCCTCGGCTGGTACGCACGATGAGCAGGGGAAGTTCAAGGTCCTCCAGGAGATCCAGAAACTGACCTAAAGATGTTCCCTGCGAGCCATGTTCGATGACCAACAGCGTGCCGTGCTCACTGTGACGCTGTAAATAGGCTTTGAACAAGTCACGCCAGGCCAGAAATATGCGATCGACAGTCCGACGTTCAAGCCGCCGCCAGGGTCTGCTACTACCCATTCCCAGGCTGCCCAGAATGGCGTTGTGCCAGCGGCTTTCCCCAGGCAATAAGGTCTCGAGGCGACGTGCTATCGCCTGACGCCACAAGCGCTCATCTTCTTCTATCTGGCCAAAGAGCTGTTGTGCCAGCTGTAGCCAGATGGCTTTGGGATGGTGGCTGTACTCCTGGAGCCAGACGATTTTGGCATGCTGACTCTCTAGCTCGCGACTGAACTCCCTGACCAGGCGGGTTTTACCGCTGCCTGCCTCGCCTACCAGCCACAGGCTCTTTGTGCGTCTTTGTAAGTTCTGGTATGCCTGCTTAAGCATGGAGAGTTCTGCTTCTCTGCCGACAAAACGCAAGTTGATATATGGATCTGCATCGCTGCTTTGATAAATCTTAATGAGCTTATAGACCGTTGTGACGTCGGGGAAACCTGCCAACTGAACTGGCTCTACAGCTTCGTAGTGCATGCGGTGTTGTGTGGCTGCATAGGTTTCAGGACCAACCCAGACCTCACCAGGGGTGGCTGCGGCCTCGAGTCTGGCTGCCAGGTTCACGGCACTGCCCATAACCGTATACTCACGTACCCGTCCTGAACCCACTGAACCAGCGATGACGATACCAGTATTTACTCCTGCTCGCCCCTTGAGCGCGTAGCCTTTGCTTTCCCCGATGCTTTCAATGGCACGTAGACCGGCAATTGCTGCCTGCACAGCGCGATGGGGATCATCTGGGTGAGAGTGCGGCGCTCCAAAAAGTGCAATTAAGCCGTCTCCCTGAAAGGCGTCTACATAGCCATCATAATCTTCAATGATTCCAGCAACGACAGTCAGAATCTCATCTGCCAGGTCGCGCAGCTTTTCCGGGTCGAAGCCGTGGGTAAGAGTGGTAAAACCACTGAGATCAATAAACACCACGCTGACCTGCCGCCGCTCGCGCACAATGGTTTTAGACTGCAAGCTAGCGCCGCACTGACCGCAGAAGTGCATTTCACTGGCATTCAGGCTGTTGCAGTTCGGGCAGCGAATCATATAAGTAGGGATACCTAGAAACCCAGCACGGATGATGGATCAACAAAGATATTATTCACAACCGTATAAAACTGAAGAATGTTGCTGGCGAGCAGGGTGCCACCCCCCAGATAGCCGAGAGTTTGCCCTTGTTGTACAGTGTCACCTATGCCTACCAGAGGGGGTTCCTGGAGGTTGGTATAGCCTGAAACTAGGTTTCCCTGATGCTGCACAAGTACCAGATAGCCATGATTGGCACTGATGCGCGTGACGTTTTGTACCCGACCGTTGTCGATAGCTCGAACTGCTGCGCCCGCCTCATTCGCGCGCAGGGCAGTATATGAAGCGTTGGCTTCACCAAAGCGGCTTGCCAAGGTGGGATTATTAAGAGGATAGATATATTGCGAACTCAGGCTGGGCAAGGGTGCCCCCAGTTCAGCCAGGCGTCCCTCGAGCACCTCGGCCTGGCGCAGCGTCTCGCGTCGTTCCTGTTCGGTGGCTGCGCTTTCCGCCTGGCGACGTAATTCTTCAGCTTCACGTTCCAGTCGCCGAATCTCCTCTTTCAGGGCATTTTGTGCCTGTTGGATACTGGTCTCGATGCTTGTTTGTTCGCGCAATAGATCCGCTTGTAGTGCCAACTGACCTTGGCGTGAAGTCTCCAGCGCGGTGATAGCCTGGTCAAGCGCGGCTTGGGCATCAGTCAGTTGCGCCTCTGTAGTTTGCAATTCCTGCTGCTGAATTCTGAGGGTATTCAGTTGTTGAACCTGTGTGTTTTGCAGATCGCGTAGTTCCAGAGTGGCTTTGTTCAGCAGGTTGATGAGGGTGATGTCACGTTCAGAAAGCAGTGAGAGCTGGTAGTTCTTTACCCGCAATTCGTGCAGCGTGTCCGCTTCTGCCAGGACTCGAGCATAGCGGCGGTTGCGCTCTTTATAGAGGTTGACAAGCAGGGCTTCTACTCGTTTTCTAAGGCTTGAGACCTCTAGTTCAAGAACTGCCATACGCGCTTCGGTATCTGCCAGGGCTGCTTCACTGCGGACACTTTCCTGTTGCAAGCGTGCCTGTTCCGACCTCAGCTCGGCAAGGCGGGCACTCAGCTGGTCGCGTTCGGCGATTCTGGCCTCGAGGACGATGGCGTTTTCGCCGAGTTGAGCGTTGATATCACGCAGCGCCTCAGCGCGGTTTTCTCGTAGCTCCTGGTAGTTGCTGATTTCGCGCTCGAGCTGCTGCTGCAAGTTGCTTGGTTGTGCCAGGGCAAGGCTTAGAATAAGAATAAATAACAGGAAAAGCCAGCGCATAGTTAGCTTTCCTCACGCAGGTGCTGGGTTACGGACAAGGCACTGCCGACTAAACCCACCAAAATAGCCAGAATCAGTAGTAGCACAGCAACATAGCCTATCACGAAAGGGTCTCTGACAAAAGGGACAAAACGCAGCTGCTCCGAGAGTCGAGCCACCACATACTGATAGCCCGGGATGACCAGAGCCAGACTGACTACGGCACTCAAAAGACCCAAGAGCAAACCCTCGATTAAAAAAGGGGCACGAATAAAGCTGCGTTTGGCACCAACCAGGCGCATGACGTCAATTTCTGCACGCCTGGCAGTAATGGCTGCACGGATAGAATTAACAATGGCAAACAGACCGGTCATCATGAGAATCATCACCAGAATAAGGCCAATAAGCCGCACGGATTCGTTGATAGCCAAAAACGTTGCTGCTTCGTCACTACCATCTATCACCTCGTTCACCCCTGCTAAACCTTGTAGTCGCGCACTGACAGACGGCGTAAACGAGGGGTCAAGCAGTTGAATGCTCAGAGTGTTGGGCAGCGGGTTGCCCACGATATCGGCAGCTTCACTCAGGGAGGGCAAGTCCAGTTGCAGGTTTAGCAAAGCCTGCTCTTTGGGAATGAGGATCACCGAACTTGTCTCGGGCCAGTTATTAATTGTTAGTAAAAGCTCGGGTATATTAGCGGAATCGAGCAGAAAAGCGCTGATTTCCAGTTCATCCTGAAGGCTGGCCAAGAGCTGGTTGAGATTGAGTGTCACAAAGCTCACCCCAGCCAGGATGGTGAGTGACAGGGTCATGGTCGTAATGGTAGCAACGCTGGCTATCCAGTTCGCCCTGATGGCGCGCATAGCTTGCTGAAATGCATACATTCAGACCCTCCCGTCATCAACATAAGCGTTAGCATAAGGCTGCTAGATGAGCAGCTACTTAAGAAGATACCGTAGCTATGCACGCTACGCCGCATCTGCGTTACCAAGGTTTACTTTCCAGCGCCTGAATGATGGCTTCGGTTAAGGTGGTTGTTGTGGCTGACCCGCCCAAATCAGGTGTCCAGGGGCCATGTTGCAAAACGTGATTAACAGCGTCTTCGATGCGCGTTGCAGTGTCTTCTTCCCCGAGATGCTCGAGCATCAGCACTGCACTTAGAATGCCGGCTGTGGGATTGGCAATGCCCTTGCCAGCGATATCTGGTGCCGAGCCATGTACAGGTTCAAAGAGCGCGTGGCGCTCCCCTAGGTTGGCGCTGGCTGCCAGTCCCAGACCGCCAACCAGACCTGCTGTGAGGTCGCTCAGGATGTCTCCAAACAGGTTGGTAGTAACCAACACATCAAAGCCTTCAGGCTCACGCACCAGTTTCAAGGCGGCGGTATCGACGATGAGATCACGACAATCAATATCTGGATAACTGAGTGCTTCCTCGCGCACTGTCTCCAGAAATAAACCTGTGGTCACAGGCAGCACATTGGCTTTATGGACGATGCTCAGTTTTTTGCGCCGCTTCTGCGCCTGTTCCAGGGCTACTTTGGCGATTCGGCGACTCGCTGTCTTACTGACAACCGCGTCGGCAATGGCTATATCTCCATAGCGGCGTTCCTGAGCGACGTAGAGACCTTCGGTATTTTCCCGCACCAGCAAGAGGTCAATGTTCTGGTGACTTCCTGGCAGCGGGCGACTTCTGGCCGGCCGCAGGTTGGCAAATAAATCCAGTTCGCAGCGGAGTGTGCGAATAGCACTAAAAAAGCCCGACACTTTGCTGCTGGGGCTCGTGAACGCTCCAGCCAGCGTAGCGTCGCAACTGCGGGCGGTCTCCAGCGTTTCCTTAGGCACACTGCTTCCTGTTCGCTGAAAGCAATCCCAGCCAGCCTCGGCGTGGATAAACTCGAGCGGCACATCACAAGATTCCAGCACGCGCCGGGCTGCTGGAATCACCTCACCGCCAATGCCGTCTCCAGAGATAAGGCAAATCCTGTACATGAGGAAGTTATACCATCGTGTCGTAACAGGCTGGTGTCTTGGCTACTAA
>CAZZPQ010000057.1:0-19002 GCA_964655595.1 uncultured bacterium | reverse complement strand
CGCACAGCTGATATCAATAATGGATTCCTGCCCAGTCACTGTATTGCCAGTTCCTGACACGTTTAGTGGACCATTGTCTGCTGGGTCAGGCACAGGTGGGTCACCAAAGGAAGAAGCACCTAAAGGCTGGCGAGTGAAGCGGTAACCGACTGTGAGCGTATTAGGTGCAGCGGTAAATTCGATAGAGTTACCATTGAGTGTCGCGGTAACAGTTGATTCGTTAGCATTGTTGGAGTAGGAGTTATTCTTAAAGATCCAGATACCACTTACTCCCGTACCATCAGACCGCACGACAGAATTGCTGATGGTGACAGTGCTGGTAAACTCGGACTCTACACGCATACCCGTCTGGTCAGCTTTGAGACCTTCTACGGTGACATTATCCAGCGTCATGCTGCTGGCGTCGTTGAGTGAAACGCCGTTACCCTGACCACCAAAGGTGAGGTCTGCACGGCCTGGGCGGGTAATCGTCACATTGCGCAAGGCAACAGTATAGTTACCACGATCATTATCAGTGCGTAGAACCGCTGCAGGAACACCAGTGAAACGGATGCCATTTTCCTGTGCATCAACGACCGTGACATCTTCAATGACGATCGCACCGGTGAGTTTATCACTGCCACGAATACCATCCAGTGCTGCGTTTTGTACAGTGAGACCTTTGACAGTGGTGTTATTTGCCAGAGCAATCAGTGAAAAAGTGTAGCCCGTCGCATTTTCTACCACCGGAGCGGTCGCTGCAGGAGCGAGTGACACGCCATCAAGTTCTAAAGCAGAACCAGCGCCGATCAGTTGCTGATTGTCTTTAAGAGGTACACCTGGGGTTGCATACGTGCCAGAGCGCAGGTAGATGACATCACCTTCAGCCGCACCACCAACCACAGTTGAAAGTAGCGCAGAGGTTTCAGGAACAATCAGTTTGCTACCAGGTACAGCTGGATTGGCTGGGGCAACGGTGATGCTAACCGTAGCAGTAGCTGTGTCAGTTCCGTTCGTCGCGGTGTAGGTAAAGCTGTCCGAACCGATGAAATCAGCATTGGGGGTATAGCGGAAGTTGCCCGCATCCAGGTCAAAGTCGAGCGTGCCATTTTCCGGGTCAGTAGTGGCGGTAATGGCTGTAACCCCTACATCGTTAGCCAGGACACCATCAGTCACAGCACCAATAAGCCCACCACGGTCAACACCCGCATTCAGCCGCGCATTGACGATGGTTTTATAGCTATCATCAGAAACAGTCAGCGTACCTGGAGCAACCACGGTAACCGTAACCGTCGCAGGGGCAGATGTTGCGCCGCTCTCATTCGTTGCGGTGTAGGTGAAGGTATCCGTTCCCGTGCCAGCATTAGAAGTATAGGTAACAGTTTCACCATCCAAGGTTGCGGTACCGAGTGCCAAAGCACTGGTATCAATAGCAAAAGTCACGTCCTCATCCTGTGGATCAGTTGCCATCAAAGTAACTGTAGCAGTCGTGCCTTGCACTACGGTAACGCTCTTATTATCTGCCACAGGTGGTTGACTCGAGTCAGCAGTGACATTGATAGTCACGGTCGCAATATTCGAATCAGCTTTGCCATCATTTGCCTTGAACTTGAAGGAATCTGAACCTTCGAAGTCTTCATTGGGCGTGTAGGTGACATTGGGTGCTGTACCTGCCAGCGTTCCGCTTGCAGGCTGCTCAGTAATGGAGAAGGTTAGCGTATCACTGTCTGCATCGGTAGCCTGCAAAGTAATCGTGACAGCAGTATTAATCGGCGTTGAAACCGTCTGGTTACTTGCTGTCGGTGGTGTGTTGGGTGCCGGCGCACCAGGACAAGCTGTCAATACCAGCGTCAACCCCACTATCAGTAAAATGAGTCTGCTTTTGATCATAGAATCTCCTTTTGCGGCAACACATAAGTTTGCGTGACTCCTCTCTGGTTGAGCCATACATCGGTTACCGCCCTCTCTAACAAAGCATATCAGCTAGGAAATAGTGAATAATGAACAATATCGCACTAATAGCTGCAACAAGCCTTCATTAAAGTCAAAAAACTAGCTTGGATAAGGCAAAACTATCGCCTATGTAAAAAATGTCACATCAGTGCCAATACCGTTTCGGTGCTCAAGTAACCCAAGTCACTCGAGTACCCGAGCGGATGCGAGAAGAAATCATGAGATCAAGCATGCGTCACTCCTGTATAGAATTGGCATAAGCCCAGAAAGAGCTTATACTTTGCTTTATGGCTGAGGATATCTGGCAAGAAGCCGTCGATTTGTTTGACGCAGCCCAATATTGGGACTGCCATGAGGTACTCGAGCCATTGTGGCTCCAAAGCTCAGGGGATGCCAAGGCCTTTTATGGTGGGATAATACTTCTGGCAGCCGCTCTGCACAAAGCGCGAGTAATGGGGAGCCAGCGCGGAGGACGGCGCAACTATGCCAAAGCGCTCAGACATTTGGCAATCCTGCCTGACACCTATCATGGCATTGATGTGAGGGAACTCGAGGCAGTGGTTCATAGTGCCATGCGCAATGAGGCTTTTCAACCCAAACTCCTGCAAAAAAGTCGCTGAGTGCTCCAGTACAATCGGCCTAATCCGTTTTGCGCTATGCTTTAAACCGTGAAAGAAACCGAAAGCAGACACCATCAACGGCGTGCCAGACACCCCACCATGTCTACATTACTGCGCCGCTCTTCCCAGAAAAAGCTTGCTGGCGTCGCTGGGGGCATTGCCGAATTCACAGGAGCAAACCCAGCGGTGGTCCGCTGGGTTTTTGTGATATCGATTGTGATGACCTGGGGTATTACCCTCGTACTCTACCTGCTTCTTTGGCTTTTGCTACCTAAACCACCAGACGGACTGGAGCATTGAGCAAATCCACCATGGCAGCCATGAACTTGCTGCCTGCTTCGATACTGACATCACCTGCAAGTGTCAGTGTGCTGTGGTATGAAGCATCACGCTCATCGTAAGCAACACGACCCAGAGTCAAAACGGGTACGCTGATATGGAGTTCAATCTCATCAATGTCTGATTGACTGAAATCCATAACCAGCAAGGCTACGGGTTTATCTGTTGGTTTGACTTTATTGATACCTTGCAGCAAGTCTGCAAAAGTTTTTGCCTTAGCAGGAATGAGTATTTCAATTTGCTTCTCCTGCATGCGCGCCAAGCCAATTCTTCCCTTTTCATTGAGGGCTGCAGTGCGGTGCGCTTTCTTGGCAGCATTTAGCAGCAATGCCTGCATAACTTCAGCACTGCTCTGGCCTAATTCCTGCGCCAGAGACTCATGTGCCTGCACCAGAGCTGTCAGGTCAAGATGGCGGCGCAAAACCAGACCGTAGTGGGATTGGGCTCCCACAGTAGCAGAAGTACTCCCTGGCACAATTAAAGGGGCAGTCGGCACATCTGGCATAACCGTTTTTTCAGTTTCATTCAGGCTGAGGCTTTCGTCAACTGGTCCCTCAGTAACCGCCACGTCTGTGCTTGCAGCCTCTTCCTCTGGATCCGATGTGACTGAGTTTTCGGTGTTGACCTCAGGCTCTGAGGACTCGAGTCCTATCTGCGCTTCCTCTTGTAGCAGTACATCGTCGCTGGCAGCTGCTGTTTCAACAAGCGCCTCGTCTGCTGGTATATCAGCCGCAGGCTCTTCGGTTTGCTCTGTAAACACCTGCACATCAGCAATTTCAACAGAAACTTCATCTGCCTCCAGGGCCACTTCATTCAGAATGTTTGCTGGTTGATCCCCTTCTTCAACCATCATGGCGTCTGGAGTATCGTCAATGGTCTCCTCGAGCTGGTCCACGGGTTCATCCAGTTTCGCCGCATCTGCAAGGAGCTGATCTTCACCGTGAGAATCTAAACTCAACTCAGCGGCCATGTTCTCATCTACTTGTTGCTCGGCTTGCTGGACATCAGCAAGTGATGGAGCCTCATCTATACCTACGTCCACTAAGCCGTCAGGCTGTACATCATCTCTGCCATAATCCGATGACATGACAACTTCGTAATCGACTGCCTCAGTGCCGGAGTCATCATACTGGGCAATATCAGACATAGCTGCATCAGATACCATTTCATCTAAACCATCGCTAGCATTGTACTCATAGACAAAGGGTTCTGGCTCAAGAGTCTCAGACTCAATCATCTGGTCTGGTTCTACCAAATCCACCGCCTCACTGACCAACTCAAAACTCGCCGTATCAGCTTCTGATGCTTCCCAATCCATATCTTGCATGTCCTGGGTTTCAGGTGCACCCGCCACGTTCGGAATGAGTTCATCCAGAATTGGATCAGGCTGATAATTTTCTTCGGAGAATACATCCCCTGAGCCTTCGGCCTCTAAGAGGGCAGCGTCACTAGCATTATCAATAATCAGCTCAGTATCAAGATCATCAATATCAACCTCAAAATCCTCACTGATAAAAGAATCTTCTGACTCCTCTGTCTGCGCCTGAACCTCTGAAGAATCTGCAGCGATAAAATCAGAGGATGAGGCATTATCATCTACAAAGATATCACCAACATCATCTTCAAAAAGGTCATCTTCACCCTCTGCGGCAAATAGGTCTTCAACAGGATTATCAGCTTTTAAGTTGTCCCAACCTGAGGGTTCGATAAATGAGTCAGCAGCACTTTGAACGTCCGAAGCATCTGCTACCGCGTCAGCCTCACTGGCTTCTGAGGAAAACTCAGCAGCAAAATCCTCATCAAGGTTGATCGCTTCTTCTTCATCAAAGATAAAGATATCGTCCTGTGTGTCCTGTGCATTTTGCCGTCCATCTGGCACAACACTTGATGAAACCTCAAGGGGATCATTATCAAAGTCCATCCCAAAATCCTCATGACCAAACTCGAGCATGTCGTCACTATCATCACTGCCAGACAACTCCGAGGGTCGCTCCATACCGCGCTTTTCGTAGTAAGCCTTGACATCTTCCTCGGGCCAGGCTTCCATGCCCTGAGGAAGGGGTTCTGGTGTCGGGTCGATAGCCTCATCACCAGCCATAACTCTAGAGAGATACTCAAGAACATCTCGTTCTACAATCCGTCCATCTGCACCACTACCAGCGATATGCTGCCAGGGTACATTGTTTTCTTCGGCTAACCGTTTGGCTAACGGTGCAATACTTGGTTCCACAAAAAACCTCCCGCCCTGCAAATCTACTGCGAGCTATTCCTTAGTTTGACTGGCTGTTGCGCATTCTGCTGCGATAATTATTACACCTCAGCATAAGGCACAAGCAAGCCTACGAGCACTTGCAAACCCCAAAACAGTCGAACGACCCACTCGGTCATCATAGCAACTTTAAGGATTCCATGCCTGAAAAAGGCTATCGTTAATATACGTCCGCAGCAGAGCGTCACCATAGACAACGACACCTGCCTCCACTGAGTGACCTGCGGCGACCAGCTCTTCAAGCAGAATGCGTTCACCCTGGTCATCAACGACAATCAGCTTAAATCTGTAATCGCGCTCCTGCAATGCTGGTATGCCCATGTTCATTGGATCAAAGACAATAGCCAGGTTGCGACTGCCATCTGCAAAAACTTGAGAATCAGGCTGTTCCACTGGGCTTTCCTGAAAAGGCTCGCTAGTTGATGGTTGCCCTTGTACCACCTGACTGGCTGGTAAGACTGCCGGTGGTTGCAGGATATCTGTGACCAATTCTCCAAGTGAGGCAGTATTGATGGTAATTTCCACTGGAACATCGCGCAAGGTGAAGCCCGAGGGCACATAGGACACAATACCAGGAGGCTGTTCCTGATCGGAGATGTAATTAACCGCACCAAGCCACAGTCCAGCCGAGCGCAGGACCGTTTGTGCCTGGGCCAAAGGCACGCCCAGCAGATTGGGAACCTGTACTACAGTATCTGTAGATAGAGCATAGGTCAGCACAATACGTGTTGACAGAGAAACAGGCTGTCCAGCTGGCGGCAACTGATCAGTCACAAAAAATGGTCGATCAAAGCTGACTGAAGTTGCGTGGGTATGGACGGCGGTAAATCCCAGGGATCTTAAGCGCTGTTTTGCCTCCTCTACTGTTATGTTAGTCATTCGAGGCATGCTGATGGTTGCTGTTTCAGCACCACGACTTAACACCATATCAACCCGCTCGCCCGTCATCAGACTGGTACCAGCTTCAGGAGAGCTATCGATCACTTGCCCTTCGGCTATCTCAGCGAAGGCATAGGTCACCTCACCAAGTTCCAGGTTGATAGCGCGCAGAGTATTTTTCGCCTGCTCGAGATTTAAGCCCAGTAGATAGGGTACCTCAATAGCACCCTGAGGCTGGTTAACACCCACCGAAATCGTACGTCCTCGGCGCACCAGTGTACCAGCTGCGGGACTTTGGGAGGTCACTACATTGGCAGTAACATTGGCGATATTCTCATCAAACACCAGGGGCTCGAGCCCTAAGCTGCGCAACTGACGCTGTGCGTCATCACTGGACGTTCCGATAATGTTAGGCATACTGATTTCACCAACTGCAAAAAACCGCTGGAAGCCGGTCGCTAAAAGACCCAGAATGCTGACCAGTAGCAAAAGGGTAAAGATGATGGGAAAAATGCTCCGGCTCCTGTCAGCTTGTTGTGGCTGTTGCCGTGTCGTCATGAACTAAAGTGTAGCATGGCAGGTTTTTTGCAATCCTTCAAATCCTGACACTACAATCAATTTCACAACCCACACGGAGCCACTAAACCTGTATCAAGAAAGTTATCTATAACACACTCCAAAACACCACAAAATCAGCTAGAATAATTGATTAGTGATGATTCTCATTCCTTGGTTCCTGATTCTTTCGTTACAGTTTATCCAACTTGGGCGTGTGAAAGTGGCTTTGCCAGCAATCAACCGACCTATGGGTGCAGCAAGTCAGTCACTGATAGTTACTTAGGAAGTAGCGGTGTGAAGGAGTTTTATGGACGTTCTCGAGCGAGACCAGAAATTACAGCAGTTGCGGCAGCCTGTTGTGAACGATTTTTCAGTGGTAGCTGCCACAGCTAACGGCACCGGCTCACAAACGGCAAACGCCACCATTCTAAAATCATTTTTCAAGCTGGGCATTCCGGTCCATGGCACGAATATTTTCCCTTCCAATATTCAGGGCTTGCCCACCTGGTACAGTATCCGCGTTAGCCACGAAGGTTATATTGCGCGACGTCCGGCCGAAATCCTGGTTGCCTTTAATCCCGCATCCCTGCACGAAGATATCGCTGAGCTGTCAGCAGGTGGCGTATGCGTCTATAATGCTGATTTAAAAGGTCTACCTCGCCGAGATGATCTGGCGATGTACGGCTTTCCTGTATCGCAACTGATTGCCGATGTGCAAGTTGGCGTCAAACAGAAACCCTATATCGCCAATATGGTTTATGTGGGTGCACTGGCCTGGCTATTGGGTATTCCACTTGAGGTTGTCGAAGATGCACTAGGTGCGCAGTTTAACTTCCGTGAGAAGCTGGTGCGCCTCAACATGCAAGTCGTCACCGCTGCTTTTGACTGGGCTAATACCAACCTTACAAAAACCGATCCCTACCGCGTCGAAGCCATGAACAAAACCGACGGTCTAATCCTGATGACCGGCAACGAAGCTGCTGCGCTTGGTGCGATTTTTGGCGGCGTCAGCGTGGCTGCCTGGTATCCGATTACTCCCTCAACCAGCCTTATCGACGCATTGCAAGAGTTTTTGCCTCAGCTTCGCAAGGAAGAAGACGGGACACGCACCTATTCTGTGATTCAGGCCGAGGATGAGCTGGCCGCAATTGGTATTGTGCTGGGCGCTGGGTGGATGGGGGCACGCTCACTCACCGCAACCAGCGGACCAGGCATTTCTCTGATGGCCGAGTTCGCTGGACTGGGCTACTTTGCAGAGATTCCGGCTGTTATCTGGAATATACAGCGGGTGGGGCCTTCTACTGGTCTCCCAACCCGCACTGGTCAGGGTGACCTGAGTTTTACCTACCACCTCGGACATGGCGATACCAAGCAGGTTTTGCTTTTTCCCAGCAGTATTGAGGAGTGCTTTGAGTTCGGTTATGTGGCGCACGATCTGGCTGACCGTCTCCAAACACCGATTTTTGTCATGAGTGACCTAGATCTGGGAATGAACAACTGGATGGGCAAACCTTTTGACTATCCTGAAAAGCCTATGGATCATGGCAAAGTTCTTAGCGCCGAGGAAATCACTGCCCGCGGTGAGTTTTATCGCTACACCGACTATGATGGCGATGGCATTGGTTACCGGACACTACCAGGTACCGATCATCCTCAGGCTGCCTATTTCACCAGAGGCACCGGGCACAACCGCCAAGCCATCTACAGTGAACGGGCTGAAGACTGGACTGAAAATGCTGCGCGACTAGCCAAAAAGTATGAAACAGCTCGTCAGTTGGTGCCTAAAGCAGCTACTGACCTGAGGCCCCATGCCAAAGTCGGTGTCATTGCCTTTGGAACCACTCGCTACGCCATAGAGGAAGCCCGCGACCATCTGTCAGATCAGTTGCCCTTTAGCTTTTTGCGCTTACGCGCCCTGCCCTTGCAAGCTGAAGTACAAGCGTTTATTGAGCAGCATGAGCGTATTTACGTCATTGAGCTAAATCATAATGGTCAACTGAAAGATATTCTCACGGCTGCCTACCCAGAGCTGGCTACCAAGTTCCATTCATTGGCTTTTTTGGATGGAATGCCCTTGACAGCAAGCTGGGTTAAAGAGCGTCTTGTACAGGAGGAAGGTTTATGACATCGGTTTCTCGAGCACAGCTTATCAAGGAAAATGCCGTTGGACTGAGCAAAAAGGACTACGACGGCAGTGTCAGCACGCTATGTAAAGGTTGTGGGCATAACAGTATCGCCAACCAGGTTATCCAGGTAGCCTTTGAACTGAGCCTAAAGCCCCACGAAGTGATTAAGCTTAGCGGCATTGGCTGCTCGAGCAAGTCCCCGAATTATTTTCTCGGCCTGAGTCATGGCTTTAACGCTCTCCACGGACGGATGCCGTCTATTGCTACCGGTGCTGTCATTGCCAACCGTAGCTTGCGCGCCATCGGTGTCAGTGGCGACGGCGATACGGGTTCTATCGGTATGGGGCAATTCAAACATCTGCTCAGACGCAATACGCGGATGGTCTACATTGTGGAAAACAACGGGGTCTATGGTCTGACCAAAGGGCAATTCAGTGCTACAGCCGAAAAGGACCTCGAGCTTAAATATGCCGGTCAAAACGAGTTTCCCCAGATTGATCTGTGTATGGAAGCCATTGTAGCCGGTTGCGGTTTTGTAGCCAGAAGCTTTGCTGGTGACGCCAAACAGGTGCGCGAGCTTCTTAAAGCCGCCTTGAGTCATCGTGGCACAGCGGTGCTGGATATTATTAGCCCTTGTGTGGCCTTCAATAATGATGACACTAGCCCCAAGAGCTACGGCTATGGGCGTGAACATCAGCAGCCCTTACAAGAACTCGGCTTTATTCCCCATGCGGAGGAAATCGTTATCGATAGTCCTGAACCCGGCGACCTGACGCGCGTTGCGCTGCATGATGGCTCACATCTGAACCTGCGCAAACTTGAAACAGATTACGACCCTACCAACAAGTTGATGGCGCTCGACCGCTTGCAGCGCGCCCAGGACGGTATGGAGTTCATCACCGGACTCATCTACTACGATGCCAGCCGTCCTAGTCTGGCAGAAGTAAAACAGCTGACCCACACCCCTCTAGCCAGGCTATCAGACGAAAAGTTGCGCCCCTCAGAGGCCCAACTCAAAAACTTTTTGCAGGCTTACGCCTAAGCAATTTCACGACAAACCTTATACCGGTTCCGGATAAATCAATGGGTTTATCCCATTGATTTATCCCGAGCAGGGCGTTAGGAAGCGGGGATTGCTTTTCAAATCTACAATCAATTTATCGGGCCCGGTATTAAGTCGTATTAGCGCTTAGCTTTCAACTCCTCCAAGTCGCACGAAGCATTCCTAAGAATGCTTCGTGGAAATGTTTATACAAGTGCGATCCAGATTTTAACGAGCGTTCTATGTCATTCACATTCATCTATGTCATTCCCATTCAATCGTAGCGGGTGGCTTACTGGTGATATCGTAAACCACCCGATTGACTTCAGGCACACTGTTGACAATGCGGTTTGCCACCTCTGCTAAAAAATCATGGGGCAAACGCGACCAGTCAGCCGTCATATAATCCTGACTCGAGACCGCCCTCAGTGCCACCGTATAGGCGTAGGTGCGTCCATCGCCCATAACCCCCACAGAACGAATCGGGGTTAGTATTGCCAGCGCCTGTGCTGTACTGTTGTACAGGTCATATTCCCGCAAGGCACTGATGAATATGTCATCAACCCTGCGCAGAATATCCAGGCGTTCCTTACTGGCTTCGCCGATGCAGCGAATTGCCAAACCAGGTCCGGGAAATGGATGCCTGTCGCGAAGGTGTTTGGGCATTCCGAGTTCACTGGCAATCTCACGGACTTCATCTTTGAAGAGCGTTCTGAAGGGCTCGAGTAAGCGAAACCTGAGATTCTCAGGCAGCCCACCAACATTATGATGGCTTTTGATATTTGCCGCACCGTGACCCCCAGCTGACTCAATCACATCTGGATAAAGAGTCCCCTGTGCCAGAAAGGCTATCTCACCATGCTCTGCTTGCAAACGCTCTGCTTCGGCATAAAAGACTTCAATAAATTCACGCCCGATAATCTTGCGCTTTTCCTCTGGATCGGTGATGCACCTTAGTTGGTCCAAAAAACGCTCGCTAGCATCTACAACTGTAAGGTTGACCCCCAACGAACGCAGAGATTTTTCGACTTCTTCAGCCTCAGACAGGCGCAACAGTCCATGATCAACAAAAACAGCAAAGAGCTGTTTCCCTAAAGCCCGGTTAAGTAACAGTCCCAGACAGCTACTGTCTACACCACCAGAAATTGCCAGTAATACCTTTTCGTGACCAACTGTATCCCTGATCTCACGAGTGAGTTGCTCGATAATGCTTTCCGGTGTCCAATCAGCCTGCAAGCCCGTGGCATGAACAAAATTCTCGAGTATTTGCATCCCCTTAGGGGTGTGATGCACTTCTGGATGAAACTGCAAACAGGCTATACCTCGCCCCTTATGCTCCATAGCAGCAATAGGCGTATCAGCTGTCTCAGCAGTAACCGTAAAACCCTCAGGAAGGGTCACCACACTATCTCCATGACTCATCCAGGCGATTACTTCACCTTCGACACCTGCAAACATTGTGCCCTGGTAACCCTTCAGCACCGCCTTGCCATACTCACGAACAGTACCCGCCTTTACGACAGCAGCCAACGCTTGGGCAACCAACTGCATACCATAGCAAATTGCCAGTATCGGGATGTTAGCCTCTAGCAAGCCCTCTGGCAACTTGGGAGCATCAGCATCATAGACACTATTAGGACCGCCTGAGAGAATAATACCCCGCGGCTCTTGCGCCAGTATTTCTTCAAAACTCGCCCCATGTGGCAAAATCACCGAAAAGACCCGAAGCTCTCTGAGTCTTCGGGTAATTAAACGGGTATACTGAGATCCAAAATCCAGAACAACAATACTTGCCATGTGGCTTAGTCTCCTTCAGGTACAGCTTCCTCAGGCAGGGAAATGACAATGCTGCGGTCCTGCGGGAGGGTAAAAGTAACAATATCCGAAACACGCTCCTGAAAACTTGCCTGAAGTTGCCAGGTCCCGTCATGGTCAAGCACAATTTGCCCTCGACCTGGCAAGCGGAAAAACGAACCAGGCTGATATTTGGAACCAGTGGGGCTCGAGACCACCACGACCTCCACTGGAGGCAGGTTTGTTGGCTCAACACTGACATCAACAATAAAGCTTCGCGCTGTCTGATTCTCTGGTGCTAAACCAAAACTACCTGCCGGTCTATCCTGCCGCGAAAACGCCCATAAGGCGAGAGCCGCTGCTGCTAATAACAGCACTGCTACCAGCAAAATCGAACGCATGTTGCGCCTGGGCGCTGACTCAAACTCATCCTCAAAAAATAGATCTTCTGTCAGCTTGGCTGAGCGACCAGTCTCGGGCGTCGTGCCAGCACGATAGGTCGCTCCAGGTGGCAATTCTCTCACAAAAGAATCCTTCAGGTTTTTTGCCGTTTCTCCTTTAGCCCCATCACGGCTTTGTGCTTGAAGGCCATCTGACCAGGAGGGTATGGTCGCCGCTGCAGCATCCGTCACCTCAGGTACACGACTAGATGCTACGTCTTCAGAGTCTAACGATTGAAAAGCTGTGACTTCTGAATCTGACTTAGGCGGTGCAAAATCACCCGCCTGTATATCATCAACATCGCTACTCAGCTCGGGCTTTAACTCAAAGTCCAACTCGAGATCATCAAAGCCGTTACTTCCTTGCCAACTGGCATCACTGATAACATCTTCCTTGATTGGCTCATCCGATAGCTCATCTGCAAGATTGTGTCCGTCCGATGCTAAAGACTCAGCTTGAGCTGAAGGCTCAGTTTGATTATTTTGTGGCACCAAGGGTCTATCTGCCAATTCCCGATAATACGTTTCCAGACGTTGAAATAATTCTGGAGCACTGCTGCATGCGCTGACATCATCAACACAAGTCTGCAAGATTTCTTTAAGCCCTGGAGACGCTTTATCTCCCAGGACTATTAGGATGCTACGCGCCCAATCCTGGATATCCTTGACAAAAGGATCTTTCTTTTGATCATTCGGCCTGGTTGCACCAAAGCCCTCGAGAAGCACATGATCACTCGCACTGAGCAAGCGCTCGGGTCGGATGTCCCCATGTATAACGCCTGCCCTGGCCGCGTCGCGGAGCGCTTTGGCACTGTCCAAAACCAGGATTCGCTCAGCAGCTGGTATTTCAGCTACCGGTAAATAGCCTCTGGCATACACTACCGCAACCTGCGAGGTTTGACCATCAAACTTACTATCCAGAATACCAGGGATAGCTTCAGACTCGAGCTCATGGAGATTTGTGGGAGGCTTACCCGCAAAAGTATAAATCAGCACCGGCAATCCCGTTAGCGGATCAATGCCTGAATACGTCGCAATACCCTTTTCGTCCGACAGCAATTCACGTGTCTGGTATCGAAAACTGGTACCCCGCATCAACATCCAGCCTTCAAATCATCCATAACTCGCCTGGCTATCTTTGTTTCTCTAACAGACTCATCGTGCCGTAGCATGATGTGCTTAGCTACTATCACTGCAGCCCTACGGCAAAATGCCAAGCAAAGCACTACCCCTACAATTTCCCCAAAGCGCAGTATGTACCGCAAATTCACCCTCACGCAATACTCCCCTTGCCTCAACAGAGCTCTCACACTGTGAGTATACCCTAGAATCTCCACACTGAGTATTGGCTCAAAAGTAGAGCATCATAGTTTCCAATTCCATCCCCTCAACAAAACAGAGTAGCAAATCTATTATGCGTAGCTTTGCAGCTTATACCAGTTCCGGATAAACCCAAGGATTTATCCCGAGCAGGGCGTTAGGAAGCGGGGATTGCTTTTCAAATCTGCAATCAATTTATCGGGCTCCGTGTTAAGCAAGTTTTCCGTCCAGGGGCCCTGCCGAGTTGCTGTCTGAATACTTTGCCAGGGATTCGGACAGCTAAACCCTGGCTTACGAAGCATCACTCCAAGAGATACTTCGCAGCTTATGGAAGCACCTATCTGACTTCTCTGTAAAAGATATGTCAGTAAAGGCTCAGTATGACGAGTATTCCTTTAATTTACTGAAAACAGGATTAGCAAAGCCGTTTCTGCATCACGGCCCATTGTGACATAGAGAAGCTTGCCAAAAGCTACTTGCGTAAGATAAGGCACTAATCAAATCAGATGTTAGCTGCTAGGCTCTTGCTATGAGCATTCGCCAAGAAGATGTGATCGATGTCCTAAAAACCGTTATGGATCCAGAGCTGCATCAGGATCTGGTTAGCCTGGGTATGATTGAGGAGCTACAGATTGACGGCAGCAGGGTCGCCATTAAGGTACAGCTGACAACACCTGCGTGTCCTATGAAGGCGCAAATCGAGCGCGATGTAAAGACTGCAGTTGCCAGGGTTGCGGGCGTTGAGGATATCAGAGTCAGCTTTGGCGCTCAGGTGCGCAGTGGCCCTAAAAAAGAGTCTCTGCCTGGAGTCAAGAACATCATCACCGTAGGTTCGGGCAAGGGCGGTGTTGGCAAGAGTACGGTAGCTGCCAACCTGGCAGCCAGTCTGGTACTCGAGGGCGCCACAGTGGGTCTGCTGGACGCAGACATCTACGGCCCAAGCCAGGCGCGCATGTTTTCCGTCGAAGGCAAGCGTCTGATGGCCGACGAAGAAAAGAACATCATTCCCTTAAAAAGCTTCGGGGTTAAAATTATGTCCATTGCCAATCTGGTTGAGGATGGACAGGCTTTAACCTGGCGCGGTCCCATTTTGCACGGAACCTTAAATCAAATGCTAAACCAGACGCTCTGGGGCGAGTTGGATTACCTGGTTGTGGACATGCCCCCAGGAACCGGAGACGTGCAACTTTCACTGACCCAGCTGACCACCATTACCGGTGCAGTGCTGGTGACTACTCCGCAAGATGTTGCCTTACTCGACGTCAAACGTGCCTACAGCATGCTGCGCAAGACCCATGTTCCGGTACTGGGTCTGATTGAAAACATGGCCTACTATGAATTACCCGATGGCAGTCGCGACTATATCTTTGGTGACAGCGGCGCGAGCAGTTGGGCTGAACAGGAGAAGCTATCGGTTCTTGGACAGATTCCCATTACCAGAGCCTTGCGGGAAAGCAGTGACGCAGGAAAGCCTTTGGTGCTTAGCCAAGCAGAAAGCCCCAGCAGCCTGGCTTTTCGCGAGGCTGCCAGGGTCCTTGCTGGCTATATCAGCGTGCAAAACATGATGGCGCTACCCATGCTCTAAAGCAAATTGGTAGCTAGCTTTCTGGCTCGTTCAGCACTACAATGCGGCCTTCTTCTTCACTGCTGACTTCTCCAAGGTATCTGAGGTAGTCCATAAAGGCTTCAGCATCAACGAAATAGGTATCAAAACGCGTACCTTCAGCGTCTCTGAGCATGCTAAAGGCATCTCCCCCGGTGGCGATGAAGTTATTGGTCACAACGCGGTAGGATTCGTCCATGTCCAGACTTGCCCAACCGTCGGCCGTCTCCACCTCGACACTTACCACACGTGAGCCAACCTCTTGTGCCAGGTCAAAGGTATATTTGAGCCCCGCCACACCGCTCAAAAAGCGACCCGCACCTTCTTCCCAGGCCGACACGCTGTTCTCGAGCGCTGCCATGATTTCTGCACCAGAAAGATCCAAAACGACCAGAGTATTACCAAAAGGCAAAACTTCGTACACCTTATCAACAGTAATGGGTCCTGCTGGAATCGTGGCGCGAACGCCACCCCCATTTTGCAGGGCAATCTGCGTACCTGCGTTGGCAGTTTTCCACAGCATGCCATCCGCAATCAGATTGGACAGGTTACTCTCACGGGTCCGTACTACCGAACGCTCACCGACCAGCTCTGTCAGCGCTTCGGCAACCACTTGCTGCCTCAAAGCCAGAATAGGAAGGGCGTACACGGAGACAATCTCGGCGGCAAGCGCATCTTCTGCCAGATCATCAGTAACAAGAATCGGCTCACCCTCATAACTCAGCAGCCGCCCCAGTGGGTCAAACTCGAGCCTCAGCACACCTACGACTTTGCCCCACTCCCAAGCCTGCACCACCAAAACATCCTGACCTTCAGGATTCTGGACAATACTGGGATAAGGTCCACCTGGACGCAACTCTTCAAAGGGAAACTCGCCCAGAAGCGTATGTGAGTGACCCCCAACGATCACCTGTGGCCCGACAAGTTGTGAGGCTAACTCCAGGTCAGCCCGATAACCCAGATGCGATAACACAATGATTTTACTAACCCCGCGGTCCAACAGCTCAAAGACTGCGTTTTGCGCACTTTCCAGGGGATCGGCAAAGACCAGTGTCGGCCCCGGGTTAGAAATAAACTCCGTATCGGTAGTGGTCAAACCGATAATACCAACAGGCTCGTTGCCCACGCCCACACGCAAAATGGTGTAGGGGCTGACCTTGTCCTGCAAAAGTGGTTCGCGGCTGACGTCCAGGTTGGCGGACAGAGCGTTAAAGCGCGCCCCCTCAAGAAAGGTCGCCAGGCCAGCTGGTCCCAGATTAAACTCGTGATTGCCCAGAGCAACAGCCTGATAAGCCATGCTGTGCATCAGCGAGCGATCTGCCAAGCCCTGATACTGGGTGAAATAGAGCGTCCCCTGAAAGACATCTCCAGCGTCGAGCACCAGCATATTGCGTTCCTGATATCTGAGGGAGTCGATAATGGCAGCACGCCGCGCCGCACCACCCAACTGCCGCTCCTCGCCTCCCAGGGTCAGGCTGACAGGATCAAGGTGTGCATGGGTGTCGTTGGTATGCACCAGCGTCACGTGAAAGTTCCTCTCACTGCGAGACTGGGCATAACTCGAGCCCAAAGCCAGACCTAAACCTCCAATCAACCCTGTTTTAATAAAATCCCTACGATTCATTTAAGCCTCCAATCTTGACTGCGATAAGTCGCTTGTCAACTAAACTCTTCACACGCGCATGCTACAAGCCTAACACAGACAGACTCCCGCCATCACATGAGTACACGGCGCAAAACTATACCTTCGCTATCAACCAACATAACCGCTGAGGCGGCATCACGAAAGCTGGTCTTTGCACTATGAATAACACACTCCCAGCCGTTTTGCACAAGCCCAGGAATGGGTAACTTCAACGGCAAGACTTCACAAGACGCACCTTCCATATTAGCAATAAAGAGTATCTGTTCACGAGCATCTGGTGCCTGCCTTAAGCCATATATCACCACACTGCCCTGACTAGGGTGCAGATAGCCGAGGTGATCATCCGGCCCAAAGTTGCGACTCAACCAGGGCCTCGCTTTACGAAACTCGCGAACGCTGCGCTGCCAGGCAAGGTGTTCCGCATCCAGCCGCGCCTCATGACGCGTAACATTGCAGTAGTCATGCAAATCTTCCATCCAGGCTCTGGCACAGCGCTTTAAGCCAGTTTCACTGCACAAATCAGCGGGAAAGCTAGCAAGTGTAGCCAACACCGAGGCCACTGCACTTAGCTGATAGTCTGTCATCTTAATGGCGTGACCGATGGTCATTACAAAAGACCGCAACAAAGACAGCTTGGAAAAACCCAGACCCTTTAAACGCCTGTAGTTATCAGGTAGGTCATAGGCTGTCTCATCTACCGACCAAAACAAAAACAGGGCTTCATCCGCCATGATTTTAACGCCATAGCGGTCATCGGTGTTGCGAATAAAGCTCCAGGCAGCCCTTAAAGAAGCGTTCAAAAAATCCATCGGCACGCCGGGCATAAGCGCATAGTCAAACAGTCGCGCAGCAGGATTATCATAGGCTCGCCACAACACTTCAGGCAAGCTGTTGCCCAAGTAGCTGTTAATGCGGGCATCGAGCGGCACCTGGGTACCGCGGCGCAAGGTGTCGTGGTTGGCACATCCCGTGATCCACTCCTGACCCAGATCAGCGATTTCTCGAATGCGCCACCACTTTTGCAACCAAAAAGTGAACAAAAATGGAGTGTTGTGCGCAAAGGTCAAGGGACCCCACTGGTGAACATTGGGCAGTTGTCTGGTAACTTCACGGTAGCTTGAAGCCAGCTCCCAGTCATCCTGAGGCCAGGGACGGCCATCTTCAAAAATCATGTAGGGACGATATCGTCTGCCTGCCACCTCGAGCACCTGGCTATTCATCAGTCTCAGGTAAGCATCATCATATCGGAGCTGCCGTGCGGCAACGTCCCAGTACTTGAAATCCTGGGCACCATCTACGCGCAGACCGTCAATACCGTAGCTGGCTTTGCGACGCTGCATTTCAAGAAGTATTGCTCGCACCAGCGGATGCTGAAAGTTGATATTTTGCCCGTACATTCCGGCACCAGCCAAAAAATGGCGATTGAGTACGCCACGAGCCTGATTATCGGTATGACCATAAACGATGTCAAAAATGACTTTGATCCCCCGTGAATGCATCAACTGAATAAAATCGAGGAGTTCATGTGGGCGACCCGTACCTAAAAGCACCGGATTCACGGCCGCCGAACCCGAGATAGGCACGTCATAGCCCCAGTTAGTCATGTCGGGCCTGCGAAGGCTTACGGTAGCCTGATCATTTTCAATCTCGAGCAATTCCCAAAAAGCTGCTCCCTGCTCATATTCAATAGTCGGCTCAACAGGCATGAGTTGGACAGCCTCATAGCCCACAAACGCCTGCTCGACTGGGTCTAGTGCGCGATCCAGTGCCTGCTTATCGAAGATGCCTTGAAACCTCGAGGATAGTCCTGCAAGCGTCCCTTCAGCAGTGGCGGTAGGTACATGAATTTGCAAAATATTGACCGGTGGCTTAACACGAAGCACGCCATCCGCCTCTGTCTCACCATCCAGATTCTCAAAATAAGCCTTGTCACCTCGAGCCACCAACATGGCGTTCATATCGATAAGCTCGGCGGGTGCAAACGCCCCAAAAGGAAGACTGGTTGCCAAATGGTCACGCACCACCTGCCAGTTACTCTCTTGATTCTGAAAACTGAGATGATAAAGAGTGCCGAACTTATCACGGGTTCCCAACTGAAGTCCCTGGACTACCACCCAGGCAAAGTCACCGCCGAGCACTACCGGAAGGCGCTGATACCTCACCTTTAGCACCTGCTCAGGGACACGAGGATCGATGGTCTCCAGCGGCGTGAAAAGCTCGAGAAAGATACGTTCCTCAGGAATACCCTTCTCAGTAATTTCAGGTATCCAAAAACCAAAGCGCACAGCCTCTGCCAGTACATGTGCTCCTAAAGTCAGCGCGATATCCTGGGCAACAGAAAAACTTAGCCCTTTTTGACAGGCTTCTGACCACGCAGCCATATCACGACTTGCACCTTCCAAAAAAACTGCTGTCATGGTTTAAGTTTAACTCAA
>CAZZPQ010000056.1:0-19006 GCA_964655595.1 uncultured bacterium | reverse complement strand
CGATTCTAATCGGCCTTAAGATTGCTCAGTTGATACTTTCGCAAGAAGTCTATTGTACAGGGTTGTGAATTTTACAAGTCCACATTAGCCAGGTTATTTGAGTTGATAGCGGCTTTACCTCAGGTGCTAGCCTGCGTCTTGCAAGCCCTTTTTCGCTAGCCTAAGACTACCGGCTCATTATGCCAAGCCACTATGGACTCGAGTGCGCATGTGAGGTGCTTATACCAATTCCGTTAATATCCTTGCTTTATGCAAGGATATTAATGCGAGTGGAACGAGAAGAATCAGTGGCAGTGAATTTTTTAATGACCAGGGAATTATCGGGCTCAATATTAAGCCGATACTCGAGCAAGAAGGTGCTGTGCTGAAACAAAAAACCGCTGACTATCAGCCTGGTCTGGTGTTGGTTGCAACATATGTCACTGTGATATATAATGTACCCAGTGAACGTCGTAGCCCCTCGCACGCTGCGCAGTTTTTGGGAGAAGCATCCGCTTGCCAAAGTTGCACTGAAAACTTGGTTAAAAGAAGTGCAAAAAGCACAATTTAGAAATCTCAATGAACTCCAACAGCGGTTCCCAAGTGCAGACTACCTATCCGAAAATGAACTGACCATCTTCAACATTGGGGGCAATAACTACCGAATGATCACTTTTGTTCGTTATGTTTCACAAAGCATATTCATCAAGAAGGTAATGACCCATGCCGAGTACGACAAGTGGAATAAACAAGGGAGACCACTATGGTAGAAACAGCAAAAATTGTTGATGCCTGGCAAGCTTTCCAAAGAGCAGCCGTAAGCATCAAGCGTCCAATCAGTGAAAGTGAATACCTTGAACTACTCGAGCTAGCAGACGGCTTGACGAGCCGTTACGACTGCAATGAAGAGCCCTATGCGTCACTCTTTGACATCATTGCTACTTACATGCACGAGTGGGAGCTTGTGAACGAACCCGAACTAAAAAGCCCTGATGTTCCCCCACACGAAATACTGGCTTACCTGATGGAAGAGCGCGGGATAAGCCAGTACCAGCTCGAGCAAGAGGGACTTGTTCACCAGGGGAACCTCAGTAAAATTCTTAAAGGGAAACGGGGGATCAGTAAATCACTCGCTAAGAAGCTGGCGCAGCGTTTTGCTGTAGGTGTCGAGCTGTTCTTATAGCATGAGCGCGTTTTGCGAAAGGTGTAAATCAATGCGCCTTGTTGCCGCTTAAGCCCTCGCTGGTAACTCAAAAGGGGTCTAAATACCATAAGCCCTACTCGAGCCAGGTCAGTTTCAACACCCGCAGCCAGTTTTTGTGACAGAGTTTCTCGAGTGCTTCGTCATCGTAGCCATGCGCTTTTAGCGCCTGGGTCAGCGCTGGCAAGCCTGTCACGTCCTTGATGGCAGCGGGCATTCTTGCGCCGTCAAAATCACTGCCAAAGCCCACGCGCTCAATGCCGAGCTTGTCCACCAGGTAATCGATGTGCTGAATCATTACCTCCAGTGGCGTGTCGTCCTCTGGCTTACCGTCAGGTCGTAAAAAGGTGACCGAAAAGTTAAGACCTACCATACCATCACTGTCGCGAATGGCCCCTAGTTGATCATCGGTCAGGTTGCGCGGTGAAGCGCTGATGGCATGGGCATTTGAGTGTGTTGCTACCAGGGGTTTGCTGCTGAGGGCTGCCACATCCCAAAAGCCTTTGGCATTCATGTGACTTAGGTCGATCATGATACCGAGTTCATTGCAGCGCCTGATCAGGGCTTTGCCTGCCTGGTTGAGACCATCACCAGTATCTGGGTGTTTCGGAAAGGAAAAAGGAACGCCTGTGGCAAAAGCATTTTGCCGACTCCAGACCGGCCCTAAGGAGCGCAAGCCGGCAGCGTGGAGTACATCCAGAATCTCAAGGTCAGTGTCAAGGGCCTCTGCACCTTCAATGTGCATAATGGCAGCCATGATGTCTTGGTGCAGGCAGTGCTCGAGTTCAGCGGTGGTTCTTACCACCTTGAAAGTGCCTTTCGATTCGCGCTCGAGTTTCAGCAGTAGACTGACCATGGCCAGCGTGTCCTGCAGGGCCAGGTTGTGATCACGTGGTGGGGCGAGAGGCAACTCATAGCCGTCTTTGGTAGGGATAAGATGCGCCATCGGGTCATGTCCATTGTTGGCTGAAAAGATGGCAAAAAACCCTCCGGCAAAGCCAGCCTGTCGAGCTCTGGGATAATCGATGTGGCCTTTCTTGTTCAACTCAAAAAAGCTGCTGTTCCCGCGATTGTTTTGGTAATAAGCGAGAAGTGTATCGTTATGTCCGTCAAAAATTTTCATGTTCTGCATGATAACAGACCTACACCCTTATTTGCTGCCCCTTTATGTCCAAACTCTATAGTCTAATACCAGTTCCGGATAAATCGTTGGGTTTATCCCAATGATTTATCCCGAGCAGGGCGTTAGGAAGCGGGGAAGCGCTTTTCGAACCTTTAACCAATTTATCGGACTCGGTATAAACAAGCACTCTGGCTGAACTCGGGTTTCACCAGGCCAGCGCTGGTTCTTTATGGGGACCAATCCTCTCATCATAATTTCATACTTTGTCAAGGGGCTTACACTTTACGCTCTTTTATGTATAAAATATCACTTACTGGCTTTGACTAGGAGGTGATAAGCGTTTTACAAAAAAGGATTTCTTGCGAAGTTTGACTGACTACAAAGCCAGTGGCAAGCGGTACATAGGTGGTTGCAAGAAGTCAATAAATCCTGAAAAAACTTGAACTGGAGGTTTAATGTGAAACTCAAAGTCATTTTTGGTCTATTAGTCCTAGCTTTGCTTGCAAGCACTGCCCTGGCGCAGCGCGGCCGCGACGGTACAGTCAATATCATCTATTGGCAGGCGCCCTCAATTCTCAACCCCTATCTGTCCGGTGGCACTAAAGATGTTTACGCTTCTTCTGTTATTCTAGAGCCGCTGGCCCGTTATGATGTCGATGGAAATATTGTTCCCTGGCTGGCTGCGGAAATTCCTACACTCGATAACGGCGGCATTGCCGAAGATTTGCGCAGCATCACCTGGAAGCTAAAGCCAGGCGTCCTGTGGTCTGATGGCACGCCCTTCACTGCTGAAGATGTGGTGTTTACTGCGGAGTATTGTATGTCGCCAGAGGCTGGCTGTGTAGCCAGTAATTTCTTTGCAGATGTTGAGAGCGTGGAAGCTCTTGATGACCTGACCGTAAAGATCAGTTTCAATGTACCCAAGCCTGTACCTTATCAGGCATTTGTGGGTGCTGAGTCGCCAGTTCTGCAAAAAGCACAGTTTGAAGATTGTGTGGGTATTCGGGCACAGGAATGCTCTGCCCAGAACTTTGGACCGATCGGCACGGGTCCCTTTGTCATTGCTGAGTTCCGCCCGAATGATGTTGGCACCTACGAGGCTAACCCGAACTTCCGCGAAGCTGATAAGCCCTACTTTCAGACGGTGGTTATCAAAGGTGGTGGCGACGCTGCCAGCGCCGCACGTGCCGTACTGGAAACTGGTGAAGCGGACTGGGCCTGGAACCTGCAGGTAGCGCCTGAAGTTCTCTCACGCATGGAAGCTGCTGGTATGGGTACTATCACGACGGCTTTTGGTACCAATGTTGAGCGTGTTCTGGTCAATTTTTCCAATCCAGACTCAGCACTGGGTGAAAATCGTGCTGAGTATATGGATGGCAACAACCCTCATCCCTTCCTGACGGATTACAATGTGCGCCGGGCACTTTCCAGGGCCATCGACGTAGAAATCCTCGTGGAAATTGGTTACGGTCCAACCGGTACGACAACCTGCAATCTCATTCCGGCACCCGCCATCTATGCCTCCACCGCCAATGATGAATGCTTGACGCAGGATCTGGAAGAAGCCAACCGTCTGCTGGACGAAGCTGGCTGGATGCGCGGTGCGGATGGTGTTCGCTCCAAGGATGGTGTGCGCCTCAGCATGCTCTTCCAGACCTCGACCAACGCCGTGCGTCAGGACTTCCAGGCGCTTCTGAAAGAGTGGTGGGAGTCGATTGGTTTCGAAGTTGAGCTGAAAAATGTCGATGCCGGTGTTTTCTTTGGCAACGATATTTCCAGCCCTGATACCTATGGTAAATTCTGGACTGATCTGCAGATGTTTACTAGTGGCGCTTCGGGTACCGACATTGAGTCCTACCTGGGTCGCTGGACATGTGCCGAGATTGGTGGTAGAGCTAACCAGTGGCTAAGTAGCAATCAGCACCGCTGGTGCAACGAAGAGTATGACGCGCTGGCTCTGGAACTGGCCCAGACTGTGGACATTGAGGCAAGGGCTGAACTGATTATGCGCATGAATGATATGATGGCTCAAGATTATGTGGTCTTCCCACTGGTGTACCGCGGTTCTGTAGCAGCACACGCTAATTCGCTGATGGGTACAGCGAACAACGCGTTTGACTCCGAACTCTGGAATATCGCTGACTGGTATCGCGGTCAGTAAACGCTAATGAAGGGAGTAGCAAGTCTGCTACTCCCTTACCATACCTATGTTTACCTATTTTGTGCGGCGACTGTTGGTCGCTATACCGACGCTGATTGTTATCAGCTTTATTATTTTTGCCATTCTTGATCTGGCACCTGGTGACCCGACCGGGAACCTGCCCGATACCATCCCGCCTGAAGTGCGCGCCCAGGTGAGACGCTCCCTCGGTGCTGACGATCCTTTTGCCATCAAGTATCTTAAGTGGGCACGGCAGTTTTTTGTCTATGAACCCATTGCCCTGTTTGAAAATGCCACCGGAATTTCTGTGCCAGGGGGTGAAAACCGCATCAGGATTCTATCCTGGCAAACCCGCAGCCCGGTCTATGACCTGATTGTGCAGCGCATGCCGCAGACCCTGTGGGTGGTGGGCCTGGCTTACCTGTTTGGGATTCTGATAGCCATTCCGGTAGGAGTTATTTCGGCGTATCGTCAATACTCTGTCTTTGATCAGGTAGGTACCTTTATTGCTCTACTGGGGTTTTCCTTACCGACGTTTTTTACGGGTCTTTTGGCGATCATCATTTTCAGTGTGCAACTCAAGTGGCTTCCTTCGATTTATGATACAACTCTGGTGGTGAGAGACTGGGAGAGTTTTGTCAAGCAGGTCCGGCAGATGATTATGCCGGTGATTGTGCTGACCTTTTTTAACGCCTCACAGCTCAGCCGCTTTATGCGTTCATCCATGCTCGATAATCTCAGCCAGGACTATGCCCGCACGGCGCGCTCCAAGGGGCTGGGCGAGCGAATTGTGGTTTGGGGGCATGTTATGCGCAATAGCCTGATTCCAGTTGTTACCTTGATTGCTTTGGGCATTCCCAGTATCTTTACCGGTGCAATTATTACCGAACAGATTTTTCGTATCAATGGTATCGGTGACTTGCTTATTCGTGGTATTTACAATACAGATATTCCCCTGGTACAAACCCTTACCTTCATATTTGCAGTTTTGATTGTTGCATTTAACATCATTGCCGATATCGCGTATGGCTTTTTAGACCCGCGTATTCGCTACAGTTAGAGGTGAAACATGAGTGCAGTGACCTCGACGCCCCAAAAAAATGAGTATCGTTCCCAGTGGCTGGAAACCTGGAAGCAGTTTGTCAAGCATAAAGGTGCTGTGGTCGGTATGGTGGTTTTTTTTGGCATCATTCTGGTGGTGCTCCTGGGGCCTTATGTCTACCGTGTGAAACCGTCCGAGACCAATGTGCGGGCGCGCAATCAACCACCTTCTATAGAGCGACCTTTTGGTACCGATAACCTGGGACGTGACCTGTTGGCGCAAAACCTGGCTGGGGGGCGCATATCATTGGCAGTTGGCGTAGTTGCCATGCTTATCAGTATTGTGGTGGGAACGATTATTGGCTTATCGGCGGGCTATTTCAAGAGTCTGGATGGGCCACTTATGCGCATCACTGACCTGTTCCTGGCCTTGCCACTTCTGCCCCTGTTGCTGGTAATCATCATGCTCTTTCGAGATTCTTTGCGCGGTGTCTTTGGTCCGCAGACAGGTATCTTTTTGCTGATTGTCTTTGTGATTGGCATAACCAGTTGGATGAATACGGCACGTGTCGTGCGTGGTGAGGTATTGGCGGTCAAGGAGCGCGAGTTTGTTACCGCAGCGGACGCCCTGGGTTCAGGTAGTAACCGCATTATGTGGCTTCATATATTGCCGAACGTGCTTAGCCCCATTCTGGTTTCTGCGACGCTGGGCGTGGCGAGTGCCATCATCACTGAGTCCGCTTTGTCGTTTCTGGGCTTGGGCTTTCCTTCGGATGTGCCGACCTGGGGTCGCTTGCTATTTGATGGCAAGGACTTTATCGATATTACGCCGTTTCGGGTTATATGGCCGGGGCTGTTTATCTCGCTGATTGTCCTGAGTGTGAACTTTATGGGGGATGGTTTGCGGGATGCGCTTGACCCCAAACTCAGGGGGCGTTAGGGCAATTTTACATTGAGGCCATCATGGCCGTAACGGGTTCCCGCGGGAGCCCGTTTTCTGCTATCGACACCATGACCCATGTGGGTAAAAATGGTCTGTTTAGGATTTAACTCCTGGATTAATTCCAGCGCTTCTGTAACGTCATAGACGCTGCGCTTATCATAAGGTGCAGCCTCATGATAAAAACTCACGCCCAAAATCAGCAGGTCCAAGCCCTGCCAGGGTGCTTTGTCGTGTATGCCAATACTATCAGGGATATAGGCCCAGCTACCTGTAGCGCCATCAAAACGAAAGCCATAGGCGTAGCCGTTGTGTCCGTGAGGTACACGTATAGCCGCAAGCCGATAACCTGCCACCTGCATAGACGCCCCAATCGCTTGCATGGGTACAATCTTCGGGTAGTTGCCATGCAGCAGATAGCTGAAGCGCTGCTGAACCTGCGGCAGCACCTCGGCTGCTGCAAAAATGGGAACCTGTTGACCAGTCCAGCGGGCAAAGTCTGCGAGATCTCCCAGGCCCAGCAGGTGGTCATTATGTGCGTGGCTAATCAGAGCCAGGTTGATACTTTGGACGTTCTCACGGGTCAGTTGCATTCTGAGTTCCGGGCTGCTATCAATCAGGATGTTTTGACTGCCCGTCTCGAGCAGTACTGAGGAGCGAGTGCGGACGTTGCTTCCTCCGTTACGAGCATCTGTGCATACGCTACAGTTGCACCACCAGCGCGGTACACCCTGTGAATCACCGCAGCCCAGAAAGCGCAAGCGCGCCATTCAGCGTCTCAGTCCATCTGCCAATTCGGCTTTTGTCAGGGTACTAAGCTCGAGCACACCATCCTTAAATCGCAAAGATTCACGAAGACTATCCTCGTTTAGCTTTAAGGGGAAACTCAGCTCACAGGGATGACTAACCCCTGCACGACTGGCAAAAATCGCGGCCTGGCGACTGCCCAGGCTACTGCAGGCTTGCGAGCCGACCATGACAGCCTTACCAGCCTCATTGGCCATTTGCAAGAGTTGATCAGATTCGCTAAAGCCAGTTCTGGCGGTTTTGATGTTTAGAATGTCGAAAGTATCAAAGTCCAGTTCGCGCTCGAGATCTGCCAGGCTAAAACAGGAATCATCGGCAACAATGGGCACAATGCCCTCGAGTTTGAGGGCAGCTCGAGCCTTGATAAGTTGCTTTGGCAGGGGTTCTTCCACATAAGCCAGTCCCAAAGCGGCGAGCTCTTCCAGGATCACCTCAACGTTGCTTACATCGAGGCTTTCGTTGGCATCGGCATAGAGGGTGACAGCTTCACCTTCAAAAGTGTGGTGTAAAGCCTTGATGAGGGCTTTGTCCTGCTTAAGATCTCGCCCGATTTTTATTTTGAAGACCCGCACGCCTTGCTCAAAGATCGTCTTCGCTTCTGCCTCAATCACCTCCAGGTTGCCGATACCCAGAATGTAAGACACGTGAATCTGCTCTTGGGGTCCGCGCCAGGCTTCAAATAGGCTTGTCCCTTGTGACAGAGCGCGTGCCTCGTGGATGGCAATATCCAGTGCTGCTAAAGCAGCCTGATTGTTGGCAACGCTGCTCAGGGCGGCGTCTATTGCCCCTACGTCATCCAGTTCAAGCCCAATAAGCCTGGGGGCCAGATAGTCCTGAATGATGCTGCGGATACTTGCCTGAGTTTCACCATAGATGGTAGGGCGCACGGGCGCTTCGGCGTGTCCGTGATGCCAGCTGTCGCTGGTGACGGTAATCAGAACGTGCTCGAGTTTATTAAGGCTGCTGTGCTTACCCCAGTGAAGCACCCCGTTCATGGCCAGACTGAAGGGCTGTGTGTAGATGTTGGCGATGCGCGGCATTATAACCACCTTTCAATGCTTTCACTAACCTCCGCCATGGTTTTTTCTGCTGTGTCAATATAGAGTAGTCGCTGTGGCTGAAGCGTGCTTTTTAGATACTCAGTTGCAGCGGTAGCGTCATAGTGCTGGTGTTCGCTCAAAATGATGCGCACGGCGTCCAGAATGCGCTCTTCGGCGAGCGCTGTCGTGGCTTCAAAACGTGCCAGCTCATATAGATCAAATAGCTGCTCAAGGCCATCAATGCTCAGAAGTTTTTCGCTAAAGCTGGTGTTTTCCAGTCGGGTGGCGTTAACCTGATCAAAGCTGTCACTACGTCCGGTCAGTCGTTTGAGACGCACCATGGGTGAAGCGTCCAGTACGATAAAGCGTGATTTTCCAAAGGCGCGTACTGCAGCCTGGCACTCAGTCACACCGCGAATGCTGTCAAACAGCAAGGCTGCGGCGGATATATCATTGACCAGGTGGGTGCATAGTGCATGAATCATGCCATCTGGATACCAGCTGCGGTAGTGTCGCGTCATTTCAAAGCGTTTAAGTCGATCTGTTACGGGTTCAAGGGTCTGACCCAGGTGGCGCTGCACAGTTGGAATAATTATGCGGTCGGTTAGTTCTCGGCGATTGGGAAGCAATGTGTAGGATGACTTTAAGCTGGCAACAGTGCTGCTTTTGCCAACAGCGGTCAGTCCGACAATAAAGATGATGGTTTGCTGCACCTTAGGGCTCCAGTCTTGCCAGGCGCCGCCCTGCTTCACTAAGGGCTTCATCTGTTTTGCAAAAGGCAAAGCGTACCAGGTGTTTTGCCAAACCCTTATGTTCCGTGCTGTAAAAGGCGCTTGGTGGAATGGCAGCCACACCTGCTCGAGCGGGCAAGGCTTCACACAAGGCCATATCGTCGCTGTAGCCCAAAGCCGAACTGTCTGCCACCACAAAGTAGCCTCCTTGTGGTGGCAGAGCCTTAAAGGCAGTTTTTTCCAGAGCGTTGAGCAGCAATTGGCACTTGCTTTGAAAAGTGGCTCGAGTATCTGCAAAATAACGACTGCCAGCCTGACAGGCTTCGCTGAGAGCTTCAGCCGCAGCGACTTGTAGGGGTGTTGCGACCACAAAGGGAATCCACTGATGCGCCATCTTGACAGCGTGAATTAGCGTGTCAGGACCGACCACATAGCCAATTTTCCAGCCCGTGACCGAAAAGGTTTTTCCCACAGATGATACCGTAAGCGTGCGCTCCCAGCCACCAGGGCGCGAGGCTGGCGAGATATGGGGCGTAAAGGCCAGATATTCGTAGGCTTCATCGCTGATAATCAGGGCGTCATGTTCACTTGCCAGGGCAATCAGTCTATCCAGCTCAGCCACTGAAAAGACCTTTCCAGTCGGGTTATTGGGTGTGTTGACAAAGACAGCCTTGGTGCGTGGGGAAAAGGCTGCGGTGAGCTCTAGGTCGTCCCACAGCCAGTTGCCGTCACTTTGCGGATAGAGTGGCACATACTTAGGGATGCCCCCTGCCATCAGCACATCGGCTGGGTAAGCGTCGTAGAAGGGCTCGAGCAAGACCACTTCATCCCCCGGGTCAATCAGTGCCTGACAAATGGCAAATAGCCCTTCGGTGGCCCCGACAGTAACCAGCACATTGGCTTGTGGGTCGAGGTCTTTAGCTATTACAGCTTTGCGGGCTGTCGCCACGGCTGTATTTAAGGCTGGCATACCCGCCAGTGGTGCATACTGCTGATAGCCTTCGGCAGCGCGTTTGAGCGCACTCATGATGATGTCTGGGGGGGCAAAATCAGGAAATCCCTGACCCAGGTTGATAGCCTGATGTTCCTGCGCCAGGCGGGTGAACTTAGCAAAGACCGTCTCGGTAAAAGGAGCGATGCGCTGGCTGGCATAAGATGCTGACATACCGCTTGATTGTAACGTGATGCTGCTCATCATGTGTGGCCATGGGTTTCAAGTGTCAGGGTGTCAGGGGATGCTGGGTGTCAGGGGATGCTGAGGAAGTGCGGTCAGTGCAGTATACTTTTCAGGCTATGACTGCTGCCCCTGTAAGCACTCGCCCCAAAGTTCTATGTGCCATGTCAGGTGGTGTCGATAGTTCTGTGGCTGTGGCACTTTTGCAGGAACAAGGCTTTGACGTGATTGGTTCAATGATGCGCTTCTGGCCTGATGATAGACCTCAAGGTGCGTTTGATCTCTGTTGTAGTCCACAAGCAGCCTATGACGCCCGTAAAATTGCCGATAAGCTGGATATTCCTTTCTATTTGCTCGATTACCGCGATATGTTTGATGAAATCGTTGTTGACCCATTTATTCCCAGCTATCAGGCAGGGGAGACGCCCAACCCTTGTGTCTGGTGTAACCGAGAGATCAAGTTTGGGTCATTCGTCAAAAAAGCCCAGATGCTGGGAGCAGAGTTTATGGCTACTGGTCACTATGTGCGGCGGCTTGACACAGCTGAGGGTGTCGCCCTCTACCGTGGCGAAGACGACAGTAAGGATCAGACCTATTTCCTGTGGGCATTGCCACGCGAGATTCTAAAGTATGTTTTGTTTCCCTTAGGTGATTTGACCAAGGAAAAGGTCAGGGCTTTGGCAACAGGGCGCAGTCTGAAGGTGGCACAAAAAAAGTCGTCGAGTGGCCTGTGTTTCGTTACGGACAGCGTGCGGTCTTACTTAGAGACCTTCAGTGAGGAGAAGCCAGGCCCCATCCTGGACGCTTGTGAAGGTTACCGGGAAATTGGGCAACATAAAGGCATTCAATTTTATACCATTGGTCAGCGCAAGGGGCTGGGGCTGTATCATTCGCATCTGCTGCGCTTTGTTATCGACATTCGCGCCGAGGATAATGCCATAGTGGTTGGCTCGCGCGAGATGTGCCACTGGCAGTCCCTTAGTGCTTTCAAGACCAACTTTCTCATTGACCCAGGGCAACTGCCAGAACGTGTGCTGGCGCAGACCCGCTACCGTCAGCGACCCGTTCCAGCCAGGCTCGAGCTAACGACCTTAGACAGCTTCAAGTTGCACTTTGACGCCCCAATTTTTGCAGTTACCTGCGGACAATCCGCCGTGCTCTACGATGGTGACAGGCTTTTGGGTGGAGGAGTCATTCAAAGCCGCGCCTGACTCCTACTTTTGGTGCATACTCTGCGGGTCATTCTGGGGTAAACTTGCCTCTGGAGGTCAAGCATGACGACAACACTCATTATTTTGGCGATTTTGGTTGGTCTGGGGCTCTATATCGTCTCGATTTACAACCGTATCATTCAGCTCGAGAACCGTGTGGGCAATGGCTGGGGTCAGATCGACGTACAGCTCAAAAAGCGCAACGATTTAATTCCTAACATGGTTGAAACCGTCAAGGGCTATGCTGCGCATGAAAAAGGGGTTTTCGAGGAAGTAGCGCGCGCCCGGCAGGCCATGATGGGTGCTAAGGGTATCAATGAATCCGCGCAGGCTACCAACATGATGGAAGCCGCTTTGGGACGGTTATTTGCTATTGCCGAGAACTACCCCCAGCTCAAAGCCAGTGAAAACTTTCGCGTCTTGCAGGAAGAGCTTTCTGCGGTGGAAAATAAAATCGCATATGCCCGTCAGTTTTACAACGACGCTGTCCTGCAATACAACAACGGTATCCAGACCATTCCAGGTGTGCTGCTGGCAGGCCCCATGGGCAAGCAGGCGCAGGTCTATCTGGAGATTCCCGAAACCGAGCGTCAGACGCCTCAAGTCTCTTTTAGCTAAACTATGACGCAGATACCAGCAGCCAAAGGCCGCTTGCCAGAGGTGATTCAACTGGGTACTAAGCGCATCAGTCTGCTTGACTGGAAGGCGTCGAATGTGCGGCTGTCTTACCTGATGATGTTGCTGGTATTTGCGCTCTTGGCAGGCTTGGCTTATCTGCTGGCGATGGTTTTTGATCCCGCTTATGCCGGGATTTTTGTGGGTGCAGCACTTCTCATTGCCGGTACGCAGAATATTGTGGCTTATTGGTTCAGTGATCAGATAGCGCTCAATATTGCCGGCGCCCGCCCTGCCAATAAAGAAGAACATCGTTACCTGGTCAATATTACAGATGCTGTCGCGATTGGTGCCGGCGTACCCAGCCCCAAGCTGTATGTCATTGATTCACCCGCGCCGAATGCTTTTGCAACCGGACGTGATCCTGAGCGCGGCGTTATTGCGGTAACTACTGGTCTTATTAACCTCATGGACCGTCAGGAGCTCGAGGCTGTCATTGCCCATGAAATGGCGCATATTCGCAACTACGATGTGCGACTCATGTCTATTCTTGCTGCTACTGTAGGTGCGGTGATTATTTTACGGGATGTGATTATGCGCTCGATGCGCTATGGTAGTCGTCGCCGAGGTGGAGGCGGTCAGGGGGGACAGGTGCATGCGGTGGCCTATTTGGTTCTTATCCTTCTACTGGTTCTTGCACCGATTCTGGCAACTTTACTGCACCTGGCTGTCAGCCGCAGGCGTGAGTTTTTAGCAGACGCCAGCGCAGCCTACATTACCCGCAACCCTGAGGGATTGGCCAGCGCCCTGGAAAAGCTGCGCGGCTACAAGGGGCAGCCACTTCAGGTGTCTGAGGGTATTCATCACATGTTTATTTCGCATCCCTTGAGCAAGTTTAATGCGGCGAATGCCTTTGCTACGCACCCACCACTAGAAGACCGCATCCAGCGCCTCAGACAAATGTGAGCTTTGCCAGGCTGTCCAAAATCTGCTACGGCAGGAATCTGCCGACTTGTTTTCTAATACCGGTTCCGGATAAATCGTTGGGTTTATCCTAATGATTTATCTCGAGCAGAGCGTTAGGAACCGAGGAACTGCTTTTCAAATCTGTAATCAATTTATCGGGCTCCGTATAAGTGGATGTTAACTGAGTTTGGCCTCTTTTCGCTTTAAAGCCTGCTCCTTAAAAGCAGTTGGACTAAGCCCTGTTTTTTGCTTAAATTGCCTCGAGAAGAAATAAACGTCTTGATAACCTAGTCGTTCTGCGATATGAGCGATGGCTAGATTTGATTCGAAAAGTAGATAACGAGCGCGGTTAACTTTGGCCTGGATGATAAAAGCTTGTGGGCCCATGCCTACAACTTGCTTAAACAAGCGCGAAAAATGATCAACACTACAACCTAGTTGTTGTGCCAGGCTAGCAATATCAGGAACTTCTTGAAGGTTCTCAGAAATTTGCACGGTTATATCCATCATTTGCTGATGCCATTTACTGCTTGGGTTTATAGGCTGTGTGTGACGTTTAGACAGGTTGGTATCAAGATCCATAAGCAAGCTATTTAGTAACAGTTCTGCGATTTTTTGTACGGCTATCTGCTCTGTTTGACTAGGCTTTAAATCGGCTTGAAGGAGTTGGATAATTTTATACGTAACCGTGTTAAAAAACAGGTTGTCAGAGATTTCAAAACACTCTGGTGGTAGATTATGACGATGATTTTGTGATAGGCGCTTGCCTTCTTTAGTTACAAGATCAAAGTGGATGTAAGTTACACCAAGTCGGTTTGATTCATCTTGCTCAGCAAGATAGCGCTTGCCTGGTCGCATCCAAAAACATAGACCTGGTCGCAAGAGGATAGTGGCAGTATTTGTTTTCATAAGACCTTTGCCAGCCCAGATGTACCACAGGTCGAAATCGTGCAAGCGTTTTGACCAGGCATCATCAAGGCTCCAGCCTTTTTCACACCTCACTCTGCCTGTCAGGCCCGTCACTTTCGCTGTGAATAACGACCAGTCAAAATACATTTCTAGACTTTAACATATCGGATAAATGCAAATCCAGTCGCAATAGTCTATTGTTGTGCGAAGTTGTTTTCATACATAATATTCTTCATGTATAAAAGCTTGACAAAAAGTGTCTTGCACTTTTTGGGTTGCTGATAAATAATCCGAAAGTCATACAAGTATCTTGTAGGAAAGGATAGGGTATGAGTAGTCCAGTACCAAAAGACCAATCGAGAGATACTGCTCAGGCTGGCGATTACCCGAGTTGGCTTTATCGTTATGCTTCTACAGCTAGTCAAGGAGTTCAGGGTTTGCAAGCCGTTTCAGACAAAGACATTGAATCCTTTCATGAGCGTGGCTATCTGGTAATTGAAGAGGCATTTTCTCTAGAAGAAACAAAGGCAGGCTTGCAAGGGCTTGTTGACTTGGTTGACGGTAGAAATAGTGAATTCAAAAATATACAATTTGAAAATTCTGTCCTGAATAAGCTGGACAGCTTAAGTTCAGAACAGCGCCAGGATGCCGTAAGAAAGCTTTATGGCTTTGTTGATTATCATGAATCTCTATATAAGCTTGCGTTTCACCCTGATTTACTTGAGATGATTGGGCGTATCGTAGGCGAAAAAGAGCTCAATATGTTCCAGGATATGGCGCTGCTTAAACCTCCGTTTATTGGTAGGGAAAAACCTTGGCACCAGGATATGGCTTACTTTAATGTGCCACTTGACACGGTTATTGTGGGGGTTTGGCTGGCTCTGGATGAGGTTGGCCCTGAAAATGGCTGTATGATGATCATTCCAGGTTCGCACAAGCAAGGTGCGGTTATTCATTTTAAAAAACGCGACTGGCAAATCTGTGATACCGATGTCTACAATGATGGTGCTGTTGCGGTCCCCTTAAAACCCGGAAGCATATTGCTGTTTCATGGTCTAATTCACCACGGAACACCTGCTAACTTGTCAGCCAAACGCAGACGTGCTGTTCAGTTTCATTATCGCGGGGCAAGCGTTGAAGTAGGCTCTGAAGAAGACCGCTTGGCCGTTTTTGGTAGCGAAGGAAAAGATGTGTTTTGCTAACCGGGCCTGCATTTGAGCGTTTGTGCTTTTTTGCCCAGCTTAGTAAAGGAGGGAAGTGTAGTTCTGGAAAAAAATGGTATCCATACGGTAGAAAATCGTGCAATTTCAAGTATCTCACCAAGGAGTTGAATCAATGAAAATCCATACCGCAAGAATTATCGTGACAATGCTGTTAGTGTTTAGTTTTTTTGGTTTTAGTTTTGCGCAGGTCAATATACGAATCATGGCTGATATTAGCGATGGTGCCCTTCCTATTTTTGAAGATATCATCAGCCGCTTTGAAGCAGCCAACCCTGACATTGTTGTTACTTTTGACAATGTCCCTTATTCCACTATCTTAGAATCATTACCTTTGCAGCTCGAGGCAGGCACCGGTCCTGATATTGCCAAGGTCACCAATACCGCAGGGCTCGCCGAGTTCTATTTGGATATGCGTCCTTACCTTACAGACGCTGCCTATTGGGATGCCAACTTTGCCTCTACTATTTCGCTTATGAACCCTGACGGTGGCAACAGAATTAGTGGGTTTTTTCA
The DNA here is from genome assembly GCA_964655595.1 of uncultured bacterium. Taxonomy (GTDB): domain Bacteria; phylum Deinococcota; class Deinococci; order Deinococcales; family Trueperaceae; genus CAZZPQ01. Next base: position 3,372 of record CAZZPQ010000056.1, on the reverse strand, counting down.
AGATGTAACTGTCACGGGTCCTTTTATTAACCGTACTTTATTTGAACAAGCCGGTGTAGCTGTACCTAGTGACAGCTCTGATAAGGTAACTTGGGAAGAATGGGCAGATGCTGCCCGCGCCGTTGCCAAAGCGCTTGATATCCCCTACGCCATGGCTATGGACCGAAGTGGTCACCGTTTTGCTGGACCTGCGATTAGCCAGGGGGCCAAGTATTTTGATGCCGACGGCGTACCATCGATTAAAGATGATGCCGGTATTCGCAAAATGGCAGAACTGATGCTCGAGTGGCATGCTGATGGAACCATGCCCCTTGATGTCTGGGCAGGTGGGGACTCCTACCGTGACGCACGTCAAGAGTTTATCAATGCACAACTGGTGTTTTATATGTCAGGAAACTGGCAGATTGGCGGCTTTACCGACGCCATCGGTGACGCATTTGACTGGGAAGCGGTACCGAATCCTTGTGGTCCGGGCACTTGTACGGGCATGCCAGGTGGCTCAACCTTTGTAGCCATTGGAAAAACCAGGCATCCTGCTGAAGTGACTCGTTTCATGGAGTTTTTTGCCTCAGAAGAAATCTACCGTGAATGGGCTGAGCGCACCTTGTTTATTCCACAGCATGACGGTCTCGTAAACGCTGGACTCAACTTCAATACCGATTTGCCTCAAGCACAGCAGGCTCTCAATAGCTTTGCTAAACAGGCTTCCCAAATTGATGCTTTGGGCTTTGCGCTGCTCTCGTACCCTCACAATAACCTTGTTTTCAACACCATGCGCGACCGCCTAACCCAAGCTTTGGTAGGCGAGTTGAGCCTCGATGAAGCACTCGAGCGCGTCCAACAAGACATCAACTTAGGTCTTTCAGGTACAAGTAACTAAATTAATTACTTCTATGAGTAGTAAGAGTCTTTAAGCTCTTACTACCATTTTAAGTATTACAGGTGTTGCCAAAAAAAATGCTTGAGCATAGTCGTTTTTAGCTGTGTTTTTGTGGTAATCAGATAAGGGTCTTTGAAAATAATAAGCCTGTGTTACTAGGAGCAGATATCATGATTCGGTATAGGGCTATAAAGAAATGCTCTCCAAAAGCCAGGTTACCCCTTGACTGGTTTTAACCTTTGGTTACCGCATAACTCGCATTGGCATTGCTTATATTTTTAATCGTTCTAGGAGGTATTGCTTATTAAACCCATGAATCCGCTACTATCTCTTGCCATGAACATCTTAACCTTTGTTATGAATACCATTGGCATAGGTTTTGACGCCCTACAAAAACGTTTGGGTGTGCAAAAGATGGCTTATATCTTTGTATTGCCCAATATGCTTTTATTTGCAGTTTTTTCTTTGTTGCCTATTTTGCTAAACTTTTACTACGCTTTTACAGGTGGTGGCAAACCCTTGCCGAAGGACCGCTGGTTTGTGGGCACGGAGAACTTTAATGTCCTATCTCAATGCGATAATTATCTCAACCCCAACTCCTGTACCGTAGATCTATTTTGGCGGGGTGTTCACAATACGGTGTTGTATGTGGGGTTCGAGGTTTTGGGTTTAATCTTTTTCTCTGTCCTGACAGCGCTTATCTTAAACCGAAAGATCGTAGGGCGCGGGTTTTTTAGAAGCGTATTCTTTTATCCCGTTTTGCTGTCTCCCGTGGTGGTCGCGCTGCTTTGGCGCTGGATTTTGCAAAAGCAAGGCATTCTTAATGCAGGTCTGGATGTTATGGGTATAGAGCCAATCAACTTCTTGCTCGAGGTTGGCTGGGCCAGGTTCTGGACCATAGCCATTGGTATTTGGGCATCTATGGGCTTTTATACACTTATAGTTCTTGCGGGTTTGCAATCTATTCCAACAGACGTCTATGAAGCTGCAAAAATTGATGGTGCAAACGATTGGGCAGGTTTTCGCTATATTACGCTTCCCTTGCTCCAGCCAACGTTGCTAGTTGTTTTTATTTTGGCTTTTATCCGCTCAGTGCAGGTTTTTGATCATGTTTTTGTTTTAACAGGTGGAGGTCCTGGAACCTCAACCCTGTACATTATGCAATTTATTTATAATGTCGGGTTTTCAACTGATACCAAGAATTATGGTCTGGCTGCTGCGGCGTCCATTTGTGTTGGTGTTGCGCTGGCCATTCTCACAGCAATTCAGCTTCGAGTCTCTCGCAAGTAAACCAAAGGAACGCATAATTATGACTAGTAAACCTATAGCTTTTCTTACCCGTACAAAAGGCAGACACCGTCTACATATCACCGATTTTTTAACCTATCTTTACCTGGGCTTGGGTACCCTGATTATGTTTACACCAGTCATTTGGGGTGCTCTCTCGTCATTTAAGACGCCTGCGTCAATAGCGCGTTTTCCTCCTGATATCTTGCCCTATGCAGAAGACACCATTACGCTCGAGGGCTTTGATAAACCTTTAGCACTTTATGACGTCACTGCTGAGGATGGAACTGTTCGTCGTTTGGCCCAGGTGAGGCGTATCGGAATTGAAGCGCAAATGATTGACCCTAGTAACCCGGGTGAGATTTTAAAAGTCCCTGTAGCTCAGACCAAACCAGTTTTATCTGTTCAGTTGGCATTTGATAATTATACTCAACCACTGCAGCGCTTTCGCTTTATGACCTTTTTTAAAAATAGCGTTATTGTTACAATTTCGGCTACCCTTATTACCCTCATCATTAATAGCATGGCCGCCTTTGCCCTGAGTAAGTATCATTTTAGAGGAAAAAACCTAAGCCTTGCGCTTATCGTTGGAACCCTGATGATTCCAGCTACCGTAACGCTTGTACCCTCATTTTTTATCGTTAATGCTTTAGGCTGGGGTAATACGCTAACGGGTATAATCATTCCAACGGTGGCAACACCTACAGGTGTTTTCTTGTTGCGTCAATTTATGCTTAGTCTACCCGATGAACTGCTTGATGCTGCACGTATTGATGGCGCTTCAGAATGGCGAATCTACTGGCAAATGATTTTGCCGCTTTCTGCACCAGCACTTGCTGTACTTGCCATTTTTTCGATCATGTGGCGTTGGAATGATTTTCTGTGGCCACTCATTGTTTTGAATGAAACCAATAAATTTACACTCCAATTAGGCTTGCGAATGTTCCAAAATCAATTTGAAATCCAGTGGCATTTCTTGTTGGCCATGACAGTTTTAACACTGCTGCCTATCACCCTTGTTTTTGGTTTTTTGCAACGTTTTATTACAACGGGTATTGCAAGTACAGGAATTAAGTAGCTCTTGCGGTTTCAAGACGATGACATTCCCCCCAATGATGTCAGAGATGACCTGCATCCTATGCCTCCGAGAAATATATTAAGGTGATGCTCCAAGAATTCCTTCCACATCAGAAGTGAGGCTTGAC
>CAZZPQ010000055.1:0-19155 GCA_964655595.1 uncultured bacterium | reverse complement strand
GAAATAACCGGAATAGGTATAACTCATTGCTGTTTTAAAATAACTGCTATTCATCAGGCGGGAGATCGACGCTGGCATTGCTTTGCCCATCACTATTTTCGGCAGTGAGTGTGATGGCGGTTGGTGTCCGACTACGCACCTCGCAACTCCCCTCGGTGTCTCTGGGGCGCAGTTTGCAGACCTCTTGGTCTTGTGAGTCAGTCAGCGACAGGCGTTCAAGTGCACTGTCACTGGTCACACGCCACAGCAGGCGGTAGCGTCCGGCAGATCTGCGAATGACTTCTGCTGACAGATCGATGACGGGTAGAGAAGATGTGATGTCTTCAGCTTCCACTGTCACGCTAAGGGTCGCTGTCTGAGCCAGGCTAAAGTCATTATTGGCAATCAGGCTATAGCTGTAGTCACCGGCTTCTGTGGGTGCCAGCAGGGTTTCACTTCCCGTCGGGATCACTGGTTCAGCAACTCCTGAGTTAACCCGAAACCTGACATCCAAGTCTGAACCGGATACGCTCCACTCAAAGTCCAGCGCTGTACCCGGTGGTACTGTCAATGTTTCTTCTGCACCATTGACAGTGAAGCTATTAATCTCTACCGGGAACCCTGCTGTGATGGCGTAGGTTCTCGAGCTGCTTACACCCGTGGCATTGGTGGCTGTTAACCTAAACGTTGTCGTGCCTTCAACATCCATGGTTTGCTTGTAGAAGCTACTGCCAGTGACATCAATTGCCCCGGGATTCAGTGTTAAGCTTACAGCAGCACTGACGTCCCAGATCAGCATGATTTCCGTGCCGATTTTTACCGTGTTATCGCCATCAATTTCGGTAAAACTGTTGATAACAGGTGGCTCTCCCGGCGGGGTGAAGTTGGCGGTGATGGTCGTATCTTCATTCAGCGTAATTCGACAACGCCCCAGCTCATCTTCACAGGGTGCTCCCCAACCTCTGAAGACCGAACCTTCGTCTGCTAAAGCCTCCAAATCAATTACGGTACCCGTAATATAACTTGCACTGCAGTCAGCACCACAGCTAATACCTTCGGGTGTACTGGTAACAGTACCGCTTCCTGGCCCTGTTTTCTGAACGGTGAGGCTTGCCTGCGCCTGGCTGATATCCGCAGAGACTGTGATAACACCTTGCATAGCCGCTTCTTCTTTAAGCGTAATCGTACACTCGTCAGTGCCTGTACAAGGGCCTTGCCAACCCCTAAAGCTCGAGCCGGGATCAGCCGTTGCGCTCAACGTTAAGGTTGTACCAGCAGTGAAATCTGCTTCACAACCGTTGCCTGATTGATAATCACAGTTAATACCCTCAGGCATACTGCTGATCGTACCTGCGCCACCTGCGCCAATCCTCAGGATTCGCAGGCGTATGGTACCAGGGGGGGGTCGCAATTGTACGGTTGGGCTGATGGTATCTCTTGGATTGGTGGGTGCTTCGCCCCGCTGATTCTTGGCAGTAACAGCGTAGCGATACGATAGTTGTGCTGACACATCACTATCTTCAAAACGGGTGGTATTGGCTGCTACTGTTTTATATGCAGCCAGTGCCTGACGCAGTGCTGAACCTTCAGACACCTCACGGTAAATTACAAAGGCTTCTTCATCGGTGCTGTTGTCCTGCCAATCGATAATGATGCTGTTCTCAGTGGTTCTGACCTGTATATTGCTGGGGGGCTCGGGGCGCGGGTCACCATTGCCGCCTTCACAGGAAACCAGCAAGGCGAGTAAGGCAAAGATAACGAGCTTTATGGCAACAATTCTCATCAAAACATCCATAACTTTCCCAGTTGTCCCGGGAATTGCGAAAGCACCTTTGCATTGTACCCGCTCAGCCGTGAACATGTGGTGATAGATGAAAGCCCCTTCATTAAAATGGGGGACTTTATACCAATTCTATTCAAGAGTGACGCATACTTGATCTCAAAATTTCTTCTCGCGTCCGCTCGGGTGCTTGAGTGACTTGAGTCACTCAAGCACCAAAACGGTATTACAACGCTTGGTTGACTGTAGTGGCAGCTCTCCGACAAAACCTTAAACCGAGATAAATTTGAAAAGCAGCTCCTTGGTTCCTAATGCCCCGCTCGGGATACATCATTGGGTTTATCCCAGCGATTTATCCGGAACTGGTTTAACTTAATGCTTAGGTTTTCATCCTGATCCTCTCTAGCCATTAGGAGAGGGTTTTTTTAAAGCTCGAGCTTTTCCTGCAAGAGTTTTCTGACGGTGTCGGGTTTGGCTGTGCCTTGGGAGCGCTTCATCACCTCACCCAAGAGCGCGTTAATCGCCTTGGGATTAGCTTTCACTCTGGCAACCAGTTCAGGATTATCGGCCAGTACGCTGCTTACCAGCACTTCAAGTGCTCCCAGATCACTGACCTGCGACAGGCCGCGCTCTGTAACCAGTGCTTCGGGTTCTTTGCCCTGCATGACTTCGGGCAACAGATCCTTGGCAATTTTGCCAGATATCACCTCACGGTCGATCAGCTCGAGCAAGGCAACCAGATTCGCGGCCGTTAGGCTGCTCGTCTCATAGCTTAGTCCCTCGGCATTGAGATAACCTGCAATGTCACCGTTTAACCAGTTGGCGACTGTTTGTACCGGTCCGCGGTAGTGCTTTACAAGCTCATCAAAAAACCTGGCTGTGGCGCTGTCAAAGGCGATGAGTTCGGCGTCGTAGGCTCTGAGTCCAAGCTCGAGATAGCGCTGATACTTGGTGTCAGGCAGTTCAGGCGTGGCAGCGCGCAGACGCTCTAGCCAGTCACTGGAAATTCGCATGGGTGGCAGGTCAGGGTCCGGAAAATAGCGGTAATCGGCCGCTTCTTCCTTGCTGCGCATCAGATAGGTCTTCTGCCCACCTTCGTCCCAGCCCAGGGTGTCCTGTCGAATGCTGCCACCAGACTCGAGCACTCTGCTTTGCCGCTTGATTTCAAACTCTAAAGAGCGCTGAACACTCTTGAAGGAGTTCAGGTTTTTGACCTCGACCTTGGTTCCCAGAGGCTCTCCCGGCAAGCGTAGCGAGACATTAACATCCGCACGCATCTTGCCCTCTTCAGGGTTGGCATCGCTAACACCCAGAGCCTGCGCGACGGCGCGCACCTTTTGCAGGAACTCCCGCGCCTCCTCTGGTGAGCGAATATCTGGTTCGGTCACCATCTCGATAAGCGGCGCACCTGCTCGGTTAAGATCCACCAGGCTATACGGCGCATAGGCAGGATGCACGCTGCGCCCGGCATCCTCCTCAACATGACAGCGGGTAATGCCAATGCGGCGTCCAGCAGAGAGCTCGAGATAGCCCTGAGACCCCACCGGACGGTCAAACTGACTGATCTGGTAGTTTTTGGGCGCATCTGGGTAATAGTAGTTTTTCCGATGAAACTGCATCTGCTCTGGTACTGAGCAGTTGAGAGCAAGGCTGAACATGATCGCTTTATCAATAGCCTGCTTGTTAATGCTTGGCAAACTGCCTGGCAAGCCCAGACATACCGGACAGGTAAAACTGTTGGCCAGTGTGCCAAAGCCCTCAGCCGGACAGGCACAAAAAATCTTGGTTTTGGTTTTCATTGCCAGGTGAATTTCCAGTCCTATGACCACTTCGTATGATGCCATGTGTTGTAGTTTACCCAATGCGCACTGCCTAAAGAAAGAGTGGCAGGTGCTAAACTAAGGCTATGGTCAAGGCAGAACTCGACGAAATCGCTGTAGCCGGGGATGGTAGCTATTTTCTGATGCTGTTAAAAACAGAAGCTGGTGACATTATTCCGATGAGCATTGACGCCTTGCAGGCCAGAGCCATTATTGCCGGACGGATGCAAGAGCAGTTTCCTCGGCCCCTAACGCATGATCTGATTCTCTCAGTACTGGAGATGCTGAACGCTACTTTAGTGCGCATCGAGATAAACGATTTGCGCGATGATACCTATTTTGCCAAGCTGGTTTTGGAAAACCGTGGGCTCGAGTTCGACATAGACGCTCGGCCCAGTGACGCGCTAGCGCTGCTGGTGAGAACCAATGTACCCTTACTCATCGATGAATCCATCATCGAAAAAAACGCTTTTACCGAAGACTTTGGTTCAGGCGGCGCCGAAGCCTAGAGGCTATAGCCACCTTTGCTATCATCACGAACCAGTTGCCCACCACGCAAGACCAGACTGCGCTTGGGCAGGCGCTCCACCAGGTCACGCGCATGGGTGGCAATGACCACCGTTGTTCCTTCCTGATTGACCTGATTTAACAGCTCCAAAATACCCAGACTCGTTTCCGGGTCAAGATTGCCGGTGGGTTCATCACAGAGCAGTATGGGCGGTTCAGTCACCAGCGCCCGGGCAATCGCTACCCGTTGCTGCTCTCCCAGCGACAATTCAATCGGAAAGGCCTTGCGCTTGTGCGCCAGTCCCACCTGACGCAAAGCCAGGGTAGCACGGTGCTCAAAATCGCCCTTTTCCCCAATGGCTCTGAGCACGAAAATAAGATTATCCAGACTGCTCAAATGCGCCAGCAAGCGATGGTCCTGAAAAATCATGCCGATTTTACGCCGCAGGAGCGGGAGTTTTGAATCTCTTAACTTGCTCAAATCCTGATTGAGCAGGGAGACGACGCCCTCGGTCGGTTGAATCCGCCGCAAAACCAGAGAGAGCAAGGTTGATTTGCCAGCCCCCGAGTGTCCTGTGATATAGACGAACTCTCCCTGATCTATGCGAAAGTTGACGTTTCGCAAAGCGTGGGTATGGGTGCGAGGATAGGTCTTGGTGACATTCTTAAACTCGATCATAAGCCTACTTTTCTATCCTAACCCATTCACTGTGCGAATCCTGCTTTAAGGCTACCGCAAAATTAAAATACCTCTGTAGGAAGGCATGTCGTCATGCACCTGACGTATCATCACTAATTATACCGAGCCTGATAAATTGCTTACAGGTTTGAAAAGCAATCCCTGCTTCCTAACGCCCTGCTCGGGATAAATCGTTGGGTTTATCCCAATGATTTATCCGGAACCGGTATTAAGTGCATTAGCAGTAGTTTGCAGCGTCTCAACTATGAAAGAAAATTACGTTGTTTGACATAACTAACCATATTAGACCTCTTGCAAAAGTCCAGATTCTGGGATTCACAGAAGTGAAACCCTAAGGTCTAATGTGACTTAAGCGCATGCTGCATTCTTTTTCTTCTGCCGGGCCATGGATGCCAGCCTGCGCTGGCACGACACGCTGAGACTTTGAAGGATTTGTCGTGGAAGTGCCATAAGGCTTGGATAGAACATCCATAGGGTACTGTGAATGCATCAGAATTGTTGCGTATTGCTATGGTTATTCGTCAAAGGGCATCGCTACGGTTGCTTCTGGGGATACTGAGATGACGACCACCTTGATCATTGCGGGTATTGGCTACACAAGGCTGGTTGATAGTGTTATGATAGTAAAACAATTCAACTAAGGAGGATTTGCATGAAACGGATAATGACTTTGCTACTTGTGGTGCTGTTGGGTTCCTTTAGTCTTGCCCAGACAGTAAGAATTTTTGCTGCAGGTACTCAGGGTGAGGCAATTGAGCCTCTGCTGGCAGACTTTACGGCAGCGACCGGTATTCAGGTTGAGATTGAAGTGGGTGGCGCGACCAGTGAGCAGCGCGCCCAGTACCTGAGCACCGTGTTGACTGCAGGCAGCAGCGACATTGACCTCTACGCCTTTGACGTAGTGGATCCCTTGCGCTTCGCTGCTTCAGGCTGGGTGCAGCCCTTAAATGACTTTTTTGCCAACGAAGACGAGATGCTGGACTTTCTCTCGGTATTCCTGCAGGGCGAAGTTGACGCCAACCTGATAGATGGCGTGCTTTACGGAATACCCTGGTACACCGATGCGCAGTTTTTATACTACCGGCAGGATCTCCTGGACAAGTATGGCTTCAGCCCACCCACAACCTGGGAAGAACTGAAGGAGCAGGCGCTGGTCATTATGGCTGGTGAGGCTGATCCTAACCTGCAGGGCTTTAACTATCAGGGTGCGGCGATTGAAGGTGTGGTCTGTACCTTCCTCGAGGCCCTCTGGACTGCTGGAGGTAACTGGGTCGATGCCGAAGGTAACGTTACGGTGAATACGCCCGAAGCGCTTCGGGCCCTTCAGTGGTATGACGACACCATTGCTTCAGGCATCACCATTGAGGCCATTGCCGAAATGACGACGGATTTAAGTCGCCAGCAGTTCCAGTCCGGTAATGTTGTCTTTATGCTGAACTGGGGCTACGCCTGGGCGCGCTTTCAAAATGATGATGACTCCGAAGTGGCTGCTAAGGTTGGTGTTGCACCACTGCCTGCTTTCGAAGGCAATGAATCAGCAACCTGTGTGGGTGGCTTCCAGTTTGCCATGAACCCCCATAGCAATAACAAGGAAGCTGCCTTTGAACTGATGAAATACCTCACCAGTTATGATTCACAGCAGGCATTTGCCATCAACAGCAGCTATATTCCCTCACGTGACGCGCTTTATGCTGATTCCGCAGTGCTCGAGGCCGCACCGCACTATGGTCTCTTTTACGACGTGATTGTGAACGCCCGCCCGCGTCCGCAGACACCCTACTACGGTGAGGTCAGTCAGCTGATTCGTGCCAGCATGAATGCATTTTTTGCTCGCGCCGCGACTGCGGAACAAACCCTGGAAGAGATGCAGTTTGGGCTCGAGGAAATCCTGGCTGATTAAGGCTTTTTCGTTCATAGGCGCTTTCAGGCATACGCTTTTACAACCCCTCTCTATGCCAGGGAGGGGTTGTGTCTAAGGGGTTCAAATTGTGAGAGTTCGTGCTTTCCTATAAAAAACCAGGCTTTTGGGCGCGGCTGCGGCAGGGTAACCTGAGTGAAACGCAGCTTGCTGTGTTGCTGGTACTGCCCGCTTTAATCATATTGGCTATGGTGATGTTCTACCCGATTGCCACAGTGCTCTGGCAGTCGCTGCATCTCGAGCGCCTCACCCGTCCGCAAGAAGGTGTGCCTTTTGTGGGGTTACGCAACTTCCAGCGGATGTTCTGGGGTACAAATATCACCTGGGATTTAAGTCACCTGTTTGGCTGGCGTATTCTGGGTATGGCAACGCTTTTGCCGCTCTGGTGGCTGGCGTGGCGCGGCAGTCTGAAGCGCAGCTCAGCTATTCTCTGGACGACGGTTATTTTACTTTTCTTTTTGCTATGGTTGGGCTTTCATCCTGCTGAAGGCGGTCGCTGGAGTGATCCAAGGTTCTGGAACTCCTTTAATATCACAATGCTGATCATTGTAGTGAGTGTAGCAGGTTCATTCCTGGTGGGCTTGCCTTTGGCACTGCTGGCAAATGTTCGCTCTCCCTTGCGCTGGCTGGTGCGGGCTGCGCTCTTGTTGCCCTGGGCCATGCCGCGTGTCTTAACGGCCATTATGTTCGCCTGGCTCTTTCAAAGCCAGGGAGTCATTAATGACGTTCTGGGACGTATTGGTATTCAGGGGCCCTTGTGGCTGGCTCGAGTGGAACCAGCGATTGTGGCTGCCAATCTGACGATTATCTGGGCGACATCGTCCTTTGTGGGGCTCATCCTGCTGGCTGGACTGCAATCGATTGATGACAGCCTCTACGAGGCGGCAAGGGTGGACGGTGCGGACGCCTGGCAGCGCTTCTGGAGCATTACCCTGCCGCTCTTAAGACCCTCTATCGCGGTGGCGCTAATTTTCCGGACACTCACCGCCATCCAGACCTTTGACATCCCGATCGGTCTGACCAATGCTGGACCTGGGCGGGCGCTCGAGACCCTTGGTGTTTACATTCAGCGCAGCACGATTGATGCTGGCAACATTGGCTACGCCGCGGCTTTGTCAGTAGCGCTCTTTGCGCTTAGCCTGGTGATTACAATCATGTACCTAAGGTGGATCTACGCCGATGACTAAGCCCAATATCCCTGCCCGCATCCTGCTCAATATCGGTATTTTGCTGTTGATATTTAACGGCATGTTTCCGCTTTTCTGGATGATCCTGACTTCGTTTAAGCCTGAGGCGGAACTGGTGCGTCTACCGATTACTTATCTGCCCCAAAACCCGACCTTCAGTAATTATATTGAGGTCTTCAGGGCGAATCCCTTTCATCTGTTTTTGCGCAATTCCTTTATTGTCTCGGTGGGAGCCACCATTTTCTGCGTGTTTTTTGCGGGTCTGGCGGGTTATGCGCTTGGGCGACTCCGAATCCCTGGCAAGCGCATGATTCTGACAGGCATTGTGATGACCAGTATGTTTCCGGCACTGGTGCTGCTGGTGCCGCTCTACCGCATATTTCGTGGTGTAGAGGTCGTCTGGCTCAGCAATTTTTTTGCTTTTATGGAGGGGCTTGGCCTCAGTTTCTTGCCGGATGTGGTGATGACGCCCAATATCCTTAACACCTATTGGGCGCTGATTATTCCTTATGTGGCGCTCAGTCTGCCTATTGCTACCTTAATTCTCACCAGTTTTTTTCAGCTGATTCCTCAGGATCTCGAGAGCGCGGCGCTGATTGATGGCTGTACCCGCATGGGAGCACTGTACCGTGTGATTGCTCCGGTGAGTGCGCCGGGCATTGTCACGGCGGGCATCATTGTCTTTGTCAACTCCTGGAACGAGTTTTTGTTGGCCTTGACCTTTAATACCTCGCTGAATATGCGTACCGTTCCGGTCGGTATTACCTTTTATCAGGGTGAGTTTGCCTTTCCCTGGGCGCTGATTTCCTCAGCGATTACCATTGGGGTTTTACCGCTGGTCATTTTGATTATTTTCTTCCAGCAGCGTATTATCAGTGGTTTGACGGCGGGAGGGGTCAAGGGATGACTTTACGTATTGCTTTTGTCCCTGTGATTCGTCCAGCTTTTAAGGGGGATTCGCCAAGAGCAGCCCAGCGCAGCTTGGAAGCGATGGAGCAACTGGCATCGGCGCATGACTTTGAACTGCTGAGTGTTCAGGTAACTGGTAATGATATTCATGTTGCCAGCCAGCAGGCGATTCCTTCTTTTGCAGTAAGTACACCTGAAACGGTCGCTCAGGCTGCAGCGCAACTGAGCGCGGCGGCCCCGGATTTTCTTCTGATTCAGCATACCAGCTTTGCCACAGGTGATTTACTGGCACCCCTGCTGAGGAGTACCAGGCGCGTGGGTGTTTGGGCACTGCCCGAGAGTGCTGGTAGTGAGCGGCGCAGCGGTCCCTTGCCGCTCAATGCGCTCTGCGGCCTGAACATGACGCTGAGCCTGTTGGATCATCCACAGGTGGCAAAGCGTGAGCCAGTCAAGTGGTTCTATGGTGAAGCGGATGGCGACTGGTTTTTGTCGCGCTTTAAGCTCACTTTGGCGGCCCTCCGTGGTCTTCAGGTGCTGGCTACGGCGCGTATCTTGCAGATTGGTGGGACGGCTCCCGGGTTTTATGGCATTGAAGAACAGCCGCAGCTTGATGGTGTACAGGTAGACAGTATCGATTTGGCTGAACTGTTTGAAGTGGTAAGGCGGGTGCCTGAACATGAGGCGCAGGCTTTGGCGCAGGACTGGGCCAGACCCGAGCCAGTCGAGGTTGCCGAGGCACAACTGCTTGCTGCGGCCCGCATCGAGCTGGCGCTAAAGTCTCTGATTGAAGCTGGCAACTACGGTGCTATTGCCGCGCGTTGCTGGCCAGAAGTGCCCGACGCCTGTGGGGCGATGGCCTGCGCCGCCTTTGGCAAACTGGCTGACAGCCGCATTCCAGCAGCCTGTGAAGGTGATGTGATGGGCGCTCTGAGCATGCTGGTTTTGCAAGCCATAAGTGGGCGCAGCAGCATCCTGATGGATTTATCTGATATCGACCTCAAGGATGACAGTTTGCTGTTCTGGCACTGTGGCAATGGCGCGCTCGAGTGGGCTGCTGGCCAGCAGTCCAGGCTGACGCGACACTTTAACCGTGACAATTTTGGGGTCGTGCGCGACATGGTCTTGCGCCCGGGTGAGGCTACGGGCTTTCGCTTTTTGTCGCAGGGCCAAGAGGCCGTTATTATAGCAGGTGTCTTTGCTCAGGCTGAACAAGCCTCCTTTGACGGTGTGCGGGGTTGGCTTAAAGACCTGAGCTGGAATAACCAGGCCGTCAGTGCCAGCAGGCTGCTCAGCAATGTGCTGGACTACCGCCTGCCTCATCATCTGGCTTTTGGCATGGGCGCTTTGACCGAAGCTCTGCAGGAGCTCTGTGCCTGGCTGGACGTAGCGCCCCTCGAAGCTAAAGTCAGCAGCAACGCCTTGCTGGCGCCTATACGGAACCCGATAAATTGATTACAGATTTGAAAAACAGTTCCTCGGTTCCTAACGCTCTGCTCGGAATAAATCATTGGGTTTATCCGGAACTGGTATTAAACGTCAGACCTCGTGAGCTGAACTTGGAGACTGTGTCTTACGCAAGATTGAATGGGAGACTATAATAGCCACTGTGAACTCCGTGAATCATCAACCCAGGCTGGTTATGGCAGGCATCTCCTGCATCGATCACATTTGGCAAGTTAGTCAGTTCCCACCCAGCGAGTCGCGTACGCAGGCCAGCGACTACCGCATGCAAGGAGGTGGGCCTGCAGCAACGGCAGCAGTCACTGCTGCCAGACTCGGCGCGCAGGTCAGCCTGATTTCTGTGCATGGTAAGGATGCGGCCGGACAGGCAGCCCAGTCAGAGCTCGAGGCTTTTGGGGTGGACTGTCGGCATCTGATGAGTTTCGATGATAGACAAACCATTGTCAGCGGCATATTGGTAGCACCCGGTGGCGAGCGCTATATCTTTCCTTATATGGACGGTGCCTCCGAAGATTTTCAGTTGCCCGAGCTGGACTTTATCGCTGGCAGTGACTGTGTACTGACAGATGGACGCTATCCGCAGCTTGCTGAGGCCGTTTTGCAAGTAGCGCAGCAAGCTGCTATTCCGGTGGTGGGAGACTTCAGCAAAACTGAAAACTGGCATTTGACCCAACAGGTGGATTACCTGATTGTTTCCGAAGAATGCGCCACTGAGTTTTTGGGCCGCAATGAACCCGAAACGGCACTCACTGCCATGCAGCAGTTTGAGGGTCAGTTGGTGGGGATTACTTTGGGCGAGGAAGGTTTTCTTTATGAACAAAGGGGGCGGCGGCGGCACTTGCCTGCCCTGCGGGTAGAGGTTGTGGACACTACGGGCGCAGGAGATGTCTTTCACGGGGCCTATGCCTACGCGGTGGCACGCGGCTGGGATGTAGATCAGTGTGCGCTCTTTGCCAGCGTCACTGCCGCTTTGAAATGCACTGTTCTGGGTGGTCGCAGCGGCATTCCGGAACTGTCTACAGTACTCGGGTTACTTGAGGAGCGCAGTGCGCGTGACTTTCGTTAGACACCGTGACTTTCGCTAGACATAAAGTCAAAACCGTGTGTCTGGGGTAATAAAGGAGCTTACATGAAAGAACTTTCGGCTGGAAAATACCGCCATCTACGGAGTCTGGCAGATGAGAATGGCATCTTTAAGATGATTGCTGTAGATCAGCGTCCCCCCATTTTTCAGGCGTTGGCCAAACATGGTAACCGCGCTGTCAGCGAGGTGCGCTATGAGGAAGTAGCCGACATCAAAACGTTGCTGACGCAAGTTCTGGCGCCAGAGTGCAGCGCTATACTGGTTGATCCTGTCTGGACCCATCCGCGGGCCTTGCAGTACATTCCTGGACAAACCGGACTCATCAGTACCCTCGAGGACTACAGCTTTGAACTTAAGGATGGCGAGCGCTGGTCTTATCCTATCGAGGGCTGGTCGGTAAAGAAAATCAAGCGCAGTGGTGCAGCAGGCGTCAAGCTGCTCGCCTGGCACAGACCGGATGTGCGTCCGGCTACCCAGTTACATCAGGATGCTTTTGTGCAGGCAGTCGGTGAGGAGTGCCGTGTGCGCGATATTCCCTTTATCCTCGAGCTGCTGATTTATCCCTTTGTGGCTGAAGTGCCGGATAGCCCCGAGTACGCTGCTAAAAAGCCCCAGTTGGTGCTGGATTCGGTGCGCTACTACGCAGACGAGCGCTTTGGCGTTGATCTCTTAAAGCTCGAGTTTCCGGCTGACCTGAAGTACTGCCGGGAGTTTTCTGCTGGTGCCTTTGATGGTCGTGCGCGTGAGTCGGTGTACAGCCTTGCGGAGGTCGAGACATTTTTGCATGATCTGCATGCGGTTTGTAACGTACCCTGGGTCATGCTGTCGGCCGGGGTTGGTCCCCATGAGTTCTCACTCAATCTCGAGCTGGCTTTTCGTGCGGGAGCCAGTGGCTTTCTGGCAGGGCGCGCTGTCTGGTTGGATGCTTTAGACAGCTATCCTAATCTGCACGAAATCGAGCGGCGACTGCGCAAGCATTCCCTGCCTTATCTGCGGCAAATCAGCGCCATGGCAGACGCAGCTACCCCTTGGACGATGCATCCGCGTTATGCTGGCAAGGTGCAGCTCCAGGCTGCTTCAGAGCACTGGTATAAGGAGTACAGCCTGTGAGCCTTGGGGTAGTGGTTATCGGTGCAGGGGATATGGGACGCCGCCACGCTCAGCACTGGCAGGCAGCTGGAGCAAAACTCATAGCCGTCTGCGATCCGGACCTCGAGCGCGCTCAGAGCGTAGCGAATAGCTTTGGGGCATTGGCACTCGTCAATCCCGATGAAGCCTTCATGCGGGATGATGTAGAGCTGGTGTCTGTTTGTACCCCGACGTTTTTACATGCGCGCTACAGTATTCAGGCACTTGAGGCCGGCAAGCATGTGCTTTGCGAAAAGCCGGCTGCTCTCACGCTTGCTGATGCTCTGGCTATGCAGCAGGCAGCCAGTAAGCATCAGCGTCAGTTGCGCATTGGTTTTATGCGACGCTTTGACCCGCTGCATAGCCCATTGCTGGCGGCTTATGCACAGCTTGGCAGCCCGGTACTGGCTCAGACCAGCATTGTTGCGGGCATTCGCCCCAAGTTACTGATGCACGACGCCCAGGCCAATGGCGGACCGATCATTGATATGTGCTGTCACGTTTTTGACCTGTGGGCGCAGCTTTTTGGCGCTTCGCCTGTCAGTGTAAGCGCACAGGGTTATACCTTCGCTGAGGATAAAGCGCCGCTAGCTGGTATTCAGCAAAAAGCAATTGACAGCAGCCTCTTTAGCCTGAGCTATCCCAATGCTTGCTCAGCCCAGTTCCAGATTTCCTGGGGCTTGCCTGCCAGTGTTGGTTTTGTAGAAGAACATAGCTACGTCGGGCCGCTGGGTCACTTGCAAGTGGCCTGGAATAAGGGCATGACACTTAGAACTGCCTCTGGTACGCTGCACTGGCAGAGTTCAGGGGCTGATCCCTGGCGGGCGGAAATCGAGCAGTATTATCTGGAACTGAGGGAGCAAGCTGAGCACAAGGTCGCTTCCATAGATGACGGAATTGCTGCTTTAAGGATTTCTCTAGCGGTTTTGCAATCTGTCCAGAGTGGGCAATCCGTGGTTCTTGATGAACTTGCTGATGTAGCGGAGGCATAAGCATGAATATTGGACTGATCGGCGCAGGACGCTGGGCCGAGGTGCATAAGGCTGCACTTGAAGCACATGGTGCGCACCTGGCAGCAGTACTGGTGTCGTCACCGCAGACACGGGCGCGCGTAAGCCGTGACTGGCAGGTTGAGGCCACCACGGACATGCAGGAGTTTCTGTCTCAGGATATAGAAGCAGTGATTGTTGTCAGTCCGAACTATCTGCATGCGAAGCACAGCATTGCCTGCCTTAGAGCAGGCAAGCATGTGCTGGTGGAAAAGCCCTTTGCCACAACCCTCGAGGACGCAAAGCAGATGCTACAAGCAGCCAACGAAGCGAACAAAGTGTTGGTGAATGGGCTCGAGATGCGCGTTTTTGACCTCTTTGCCAGGGTCAAGGCGTTGCTGGCGGAAGGTGCTATTGCTAAGGTCATTCACTTAAAACTTGACCTGTGGCGACGCCCTTACCGCACGGGTGCGGGGGGCTGGAAAACAGATCCACAGAAAATGGGTAGCAGCATTCTGGAAGAGCCTGTGCACTATCTTGATCTGGCGCGCTGGTATTTGCTGCCGGGCAGTGGTGAGGCGCAAGCTGTGCAGGCCTGGGCTACCTCGAGGTCTGGGCGTGAGTACTTAGATGAGAATCTGGATGTGCGGCTCGAGTACGCTGATGGTAGCCAGGCACTGGTCACGCGCTCCATTGCAGCCTATGGCCATACGGTTAATTTGCAAATGGTCGGTGAGTCTGGGTCACTGCGCGCTGAATGGCGCGGCAGCATGGATATGGACACGCAGCCCGAGATTTCCCTGTGGCTTCACAATAGCGGCGACCGGGACGCGCCAGCGCAGCAACTGCCCGTCAGTCAGCAAAGCGGACATGCCTTTGATGTGCCACGGCAGACCAAGGCTTTTCTGGACACGATTCAGCGTGGCTTACCTCCAGTTGCCAGCGCTGAGGATGGTCTGGCGTCGGTGTTGCTCTGTCTGGCAGTTGAGGATTCACTCAGAGCTGGGAAACCCGTAGCTCTAGCACTTGGTTAAGGCTGATACAAGGAGGTCGACAGCACTGCTGTATTTGTTCGCCAACACTGCGGACCCTAAGCGAGCTTGTTATACTCCACAAGCGATGGAGGCGGACTGTGACATTGGATGAACTCGAGCAGCAGCTTAATTCAGCGCCCAAGCCAGCAGAGCTTGGGGACCTGAGTGACAACCTGGTGTTTGGCGAGGGTGACCCGGATGCCCAACTGATCATAATTGGTGAAGCGCCCGGAGAAGATGAGGATTTGTCGGGGCGGCCTTTTGTGGGGCGGGCGGGGCAGCTGTTGGATAAGATTTTTGAGAGTGTGCAGTTGCACCGCGACGATATCTACATTACCAATATGGTCAAGTACCGACCACCGGGTAATCGTAATCCGACACTTGCTGAGGTCGCAGCCAGCGAACCCTCACTCTTGCAGCAGATTCGCCTGATCAATCCGCAAATTATTGCCACCTTGGGCAATGTGCCAACCCAGTATTTTTTGAACACTAAAGAGGGTATTACCAAGTTGCATGGGCAGTGGTTTGACTGGCATGGAGTGCGGGTTATGCCGCTCTATCACCCGGCCTATCTGCTCCGCAACCCCAGCCGCGAGCGCGGTTCGCCCAAGTGGCAGATGTGGGAGGATATGAAAGCCCTCAAAGCTGCTCTGGATGCACTAGATCCCAAAGGCGGTAAGCTGGTTATTGATACTGCTATGCAGGAAGGGCTTTTTTAAATGGCAGACAAGTATTTTATCGGTCTGGTGCAGTCAATTCTGAGCTCTGCTGAAGCCGCCATGGGTGAAGAATATAGTCCCATGACGCGGCATCTCCTAAAAGATGGTGTACTGGCAAGGCGTACTGCCGAAAAGAGTCTTGAGTTGCTCCAGATGCTCGAGCGCAAGACCCAGAGTAACCTGGATGAAACAGAACGCGATACGCTTTTCTCGGCACGGCAACGCATTTCTGACCTCTTGGATACACTACCAACTGCTGTGGAGCTGAACTGATGCGCGCTGTGGTGCAGCGGGTGTCCTGGGCGCGGGTACGGGTCGACGGAAATGTCGTTGGCGAGATTCCGCAGGGGCTGCTGATTCTACTGGGTGTCAGCCAGAACGATCACTGGGCTGAAGCTGCCATGCTGGCAGAAAAAATAAGCAAGTTGCGTATCTTTAGTGATAGCGCTGGCAAGATGAATCTGAGCCTGCCGGACGTTGATGGCGCTATCCTGGTCGTAAGTCAGTTCACGCTTTTTGCCGATACCAGGCGTGGCAATCGCCCCAGTTTTACGGCGGCGGCTGAACCCAGGAAGGCCCGGGAGCTCTATGAGTCATTTTGTCAACTGCTGCAGCAGTTGGGTATTCCAGTGGCTACAGGTGTGTTTGCTGCAGAGATGGAAGTGGAGCTCTTAAACCAGGGTCCAGTGACGATTCTGCTGGATACTGATGAGATGTGATTGTTTATGCCCGAGTTTTTCTTTAACTTAATTAATATCCTGCCTCTGCCCCTGTGGCTTAGTATGATTTTGTTTCCCAAAACGCGGTTTACCGAGCGCTTGGTGATGTCCTACTGGCCCTTTATCGTTTTGGGTGGGGTTTATGTCCTGTGTTTGCTCGTATCATTTGGCTCAGCGCCTGGTTTTGGTTTCAGTTTTGAGGCACTGCGCATGGGTCTCTCGAGTGACTGGGGTTTCGTCACTGGCTGGGCTCATTTTATTGCCTTCGATGTTTTTGTAGGTGTCTGGATATTTCGTGATGCCAAATACTTTGGGCTGAATGTTACGGTATTTCTTATCCTGACGCTATTTGCCGGCCCTCTGGGTCTGGCAGCGTATTTGCTTTATCGGCAACGCCTCCAAAAGCGTAATCCAGGTCGTGTGGTCAATTAGCAACTTATACTGAGGCCATGTTCTTAGCTTTCCTAAATTATGACCTAAAGTTGTCCAAGGGGTGGGGTCCATCTCTATTACCAGCCATGCGAACGCGGACGTGGCAGGCTTAGGTTACAGTGGCGTGTTTCGCATGATTCAGCTCCAGGCGCACTCGAGCCAGCATGCGGTGGGGCTGACTGCCGCTGTGGCGACCTGTTTGGCAGCGGTAGGTAATGCTCCAAGTGTTTAGCTCAGAGTTGAAGTGAAGCTATCACCCTGAAATCCTGAAAAACAAGCTTGACACAGCCCTTGACACAGCCGTTTGGCATAGCCCTTGACATAGTGGTGAAGCATTCGGGTTAAAATGTAGCTGTGTACTTGTATAGCCTTTTTGACCTAAACACTAACCTGAGGAGGTTTTGATATGAAAATTGGTATTAATGGTTTTGGGCGTATTGGTCGTCAGATTTTTCGGATTCTGCATGAGCGGGGCTTTGGTAATAATGTCATGCTTATCAATGACCTGACAGATAATGCTACTTTAGCCCATCTGCTCAAGTATGACAGCAACTATGGAAAGTTCAGTGGGGCGGTTAGCCATGATGAGAACAACCTGTTGGTTGATGGCCACAGCATTCGGGCTACTGCCATTCGCAACCCGGAAGAAATCCCCTGGGGCGAGCTGGGTGTCGATATTGTGGTTGAGTCCACGGGTTTTTTCACCAAGCGGGCTGACGCTGCCAAGCACCTGGCTGGCGGCGCGAAAAAAGTTCTGATTAGCGCACCTAGTCCCGATGCTGACTTAGACATCATGATGGGTGTGAATGCTTTTGAATACAATAAAGATGCAGGCGACGTCATCAGCAATGCCAGCTGCACCACCAATAGCCTGGCCGCGGTGATGAAAATCATCAATGATACTTTTGGCGTGGAGCAGGCCATGATGACCACCATCCACAGTTATACAAATGACCAGAACATTCTGGATGGCCCCCACTCAGACCTGCGTCGCGCTCGTAATGCCGCGACCAATATGGTTCCGACGACCACTGGGGCAGCCAAGGCGGTTGCCAAGGTATTACCTGCGTTTAAGGGTATTTTCGATGGTGTGGCAGTGCGCGTACCAACACCAACGGGTTCGCTTTCGGATGTCACTATGATGCTGAAGCGTGAGGCCAGTGCCGCTGAACTCAACGCTGCTATCAGAGAAGGTGCCGAAGGTGCCTACCAGGGTATTATCGAATACGTTACGGATCCTATTGTCAGCAGTGATATCGTCGGCAACCCACACAGCGCCATCTTTGATAGTGGCATGACCAAGACCATGGGTAAAATGGCCAAGATTTTCGTCTGGTATGACAATGAGTGGGGTTATAGCTGCCGTATGGTGGATGTGCTTGAACTTATGGGCAAGGATTTCTAGGGTAGGCGTATGAAACAGATGCTTAGCCTGGGGCTTTTGCTCCTGGCTGCGCTCTGGGTGGTGCTGGCAGGTTTTGCTATCTGGGAAAACTACCAGGAAGTAGCAGCAGGTACGGGTGATGGGTTTCCCTTCGCTCGCTTGTTGCTACTCAGTATTCTGGCTGGTGTATTTTACAGTGCCAGTCAGTACGTCAATAAACGTTAGAGAAGTGTTGGGAGGTTTTTGTGGCTCTGCGGACACTGAAGGATTTAGAAGTGGCTGGCAAGCGGGTATTGGTCCGAGTGGACTTTAATGTGCCTATTAAAGACGGTACTGTCACTGATGATACACGTATCAAGGCTGCCCTGAGGACGCTCAATAAGCTCTTGGAGGATGGCGCGACACTGATTCTGATGAGCCATCTGGGACGCCCCAAAGGAGCTCCGGAAGACAAATACCGACTAGGGCCTGTTGCCAAGCGGTTAAATGAACTCTTGGGGCGCGATGTGCGCTATCTGGCGACTGATGGTCCTGTTAGTCAGGAACAACTGGCTTTTGTGGCAGATGCGCCAGCAGGCAGTGTTACACTCCTGGAAAACACCCGCTTTGATGCCAGGGAAACCAGGAACGATCCAGAAATGGCTCGAGTCCTGGCGAGTTATGCAGACTGCTATGTCAATGACGCTTTTGGCGCTGCCCACCGTGCCCATGCCAGTACTGAAGGTGTTGCCAGACTTTTGCCAAGTGCAGCAGGCTACCTGCTCGAGAAAGAAATCAGGGTGCTCGGTCAACTGCTGGAGCATCCTGAGAAGCCCTTTAAAGTCATTATCGGTGGTGCCAAGGTCAGTGATAAAATCGCTGTTATTGAAAACCTGCTCAACCTGGCTGATGAAATCCTGATTGGTGGCGCGATGGCCTATACCTTCTTTAAGGCGCAGGGGGGTCAGGTTGGCAAATCACTGGTGGAGGATGACAAGCTGGAGCTGGCGGCAGAGCTCATGCGTAAAGCGGAAGCTCTAGGTGTCACTCTGCGCCTGCCACAGGACTCACTCTGCGCTACGGAGATTGCTGCCGGAGTCGCTACAGAAGTCTATCCTTCTAACGCTATTCCTGAGAGCTTCATGGGTCTGGACGCTGGTCCAGAGGCAATTGTGGCTTATCAGAGCTCTTTGAAACTGGCGCGTACCATTCTCTGGAATGGGCCACTAGGTGTTTTTGAAGTTCCGCCTTTTGACCGTGGAACCAGGGCAATTGCTGCGACTGTTGCCCAGACTGACGCCACTAGCGTTATTGGTGGTGGTGATTCGGTGGCGGCCATTAACGCCTCAGGTCTGGCGGACAAAATCAGTCATATTTCTACAGGTGGTGGTGCTTCGCTCGAGTTACTCGAGGGCCGCAGCTTGCC
>CAZZPQ010000054.1:13194-19167 GCA_964655595.1 uncultured bacterium | reverse complement strand
TCAGCAGTCACAATCAGCAGCAATTCGGTGTCAATGAGTTCATTAGTGGTTTGGCTAAACAGACTACCGATAATGGGAATACTGCCTAAAACAGGTACACGGTCAACGGAACTGGTCAACTGATTCTGGAAAAGACCTCCCAGGAGGATGGTCTGCCCCTCTTCAATGGTGATAGTTGAGACAACTCGGCGGGTTGACAGCTCCAAGAATTGGGGGTTTTCGGTGGTGGATACTGGTTGGTCGAGCTTGGCAGAGACTTCCATGATGATGCGACCGTCATTGGTAATGCGCGGGGTGACTTCAATAATAACACCGTACTCGATAGTGCGTTCGATGTTTTCACCAGCTCCGGGCAGACTGATAAAGATCGTACCGCCCGATTGAATAGAGCCGGTACCGTTGTTGAGTACCGTCAGGGTACTGTCATCAACGCGGCGTGCCAAACGCTGAGTCTCGAGCGTGTCAAGAACCGCACCAATATTGAGACCGGACAAAGCCCGCTGTGCGTCAAAGACAAACTTTAAGCCGCCATCCAGCACGCTGGCGGCAAAGTTACCTAGCCCCGCTTTGAGATTGATACCCAGGTCTTCAGCAGCACGCTTGGAGATTTCCTGAATGCGCACTTGCACATTAATTTGCTGCTGAGGTACATCCAGTGGGGGAACGAGTTCTGCGATGCGTGCTTGTACAGCGGCACTAGCTGTCACGATCAGGCTGTTGGTACGGATGTCAGCTACTACGGTAAACTCTGCTTCAGGCGTCCTGGCATCTTCAGCATTGCCATCAAGTTGTCGTGAGGTAATACCAGAAGCTTGTAGTACTTCCGCCAGTGACTCGGCGCTGGCATGCGACAGGGTGTAGATACGCTGCACCAGGGGTTCTTGCAAAATGGTGGTGTCAAACTGGTCTAAAATCGCCTGAACTTCAAGCTGCTGCACTTCAGTGCCAACCACGGAAATACTCTTCACGCCCTCGAGTGCTGACACTGTGGTACCACGAACTGCCTGCTCGACAAGCGCAGCAACGTCCTTGGACTCATTGTTTACACGGTAAAAGCGTTGCACAGTATCTTCTGGCAGACTGACAAGAACTTCCTGATGCGTGAAGCTGGCGATGGCTTCAGGAGTTCCGATAATCACGACATCATTATCCAGCAGGGCAAAATCAAGATCATACTGGGTAAGAATGATGCTCCAGATTTGCCGGAAGGGCTTGGCTTCATCAATTCGGTAGTTGATTGTGGTGGAAGGAACCGTATCGGTAATCGGGGTCAGACCAACGCTGCGTGCCAGACTGTCCAGCATAATGCGCAGATCTTCGCCCTCGAGCTGAGTGATGAGCGTGGTTGGGGCATCAAAGCGTGGGTCATCCGGCAGCACACTGGGCTGCGCTGCGCTAAAAACGCCAATCAGCAATACTAAAAGAAGGCTTATAAATCTTTTCATAATCACCGCCTGATATCCAAAATGAGCACTTGCGTGTCCTGATCTTCAGTTAATTCAGCTCGCTGACCAGTGAGATTTGTCAGGACGATGCTGGTATTGGGTAAACTTTGTCCGAGAGAAACAACAACGGGAACATTCGACTCGTTTGATCTGAAAACACCCACAGATACAGGTCCAATCACTGAGCCTGTAAAGCGGACATTGTTATCACGCAGGAAACGGCTCAGAGGCGTTTGTCCTGCATAGAGCGGAGCATTTTCTGTCTTGGGAGCGCCCTGGGTTTCACTGATGGGAGCGAGGGGCAAAAGCTCAGGATCACTGGTGATGCCCACCGTCTGAACACTTGGTTCGGCCAATGGCAAGGGTGCACCACTGGGCAACCTGAGTGTCGAGGGTTCTGGAAGAGGCTCGGACATGGTGCTGATGGGTAGAGCAGAGGTCTGAACACTGGCTCTCAAAATATCGGGGGTAACCGGCAGCGTACCACCAGGAAGAGGACGTGGGAGGTTTGCAGCCTGGGGGGTGGCTGGTGCCATGGTTCGCAAGGGCGCTTCCTGAATCAAAGCTGGTGCTGTCGCCTGGCTGAGAGGAACCTGGACTGCCGTGCTAACGGGTGGTCCATCAGGGATAGGTACAACAAGAGGTTCAGCAGACACTGCCACAGGACTGGCTGCAGTCTCGCGAACGATAATCGGCGAAAATGGATTGACGTTGGCGCGCTGCTCAACATCTGCAAAGCCGCCCGCAACAGCTGCAAGAGACTCTTCTGCCTCAACAGGGAGACTAGGTGGTGAGGTTACCAAAAATGGAAGCTCAGCGATAACCAGTTCGCGGGCCGCTGTTGCCGCAAGTGGAACAACAGGGGCCGCACCTGCCTCTGGACTGCTGACAGCTGTGGCTGGAATGGTCGGTATGCCCACGCTGCTATCAGGTTCAGCCACCACTTCATCTGCACTACCTGAAGGGGTTGTGACACTAGCTACGCCATCACGTGTAGGTGAACTGGCAGTTCCCGGGGAGCTGCTGATGACCGAACCACTGCCACCAAAGGGGTTAAACCCCTGACCTTGCTGGGTCAGGAAATAATTCACCCAAATTAGGATTGCAGCTGCAAGACTGGCAACGCCGAGAAGGACTTTTGCTTCACGAGAAACTTTCATCGACCCGCCTCCGGACGTTGACCAGTGAATACGTATACAGTAAAGTCAAAGGTCGCATTGAGCTCGGGGTTGTCCTCATCATCAGCTGAGCGACTTAAACTGACCTGCTGGACCTTGGTAAAGCGCTCGAGCCTTTCAAGATCGTTCAGGAATGCCATGGTTGGCGCATAGTTGCCAGTGGTAGACAGGGCAAAGCCCATGGGTCTTACATCGGGAATGCTCTCGTTCGACCCTCGTCCCTGACTTAGGCTTTGTAGTAGCAGGCCCGACTCACCAGCATTGAGGCGCAAGGTGGTAATCAGCGCAGCCACCTCACTTTCGGTAGGAAGTTGTCTTAAGAAATCGGCGCGCTCCGCTTCTGCAATAGCCAGTTGCTCTCGCAACTGTGGCAGGCTGCGCTGAGCAGTTTCCCCGCGTTGAATTTCCGTATTCAGACGTTCAATGTCGCCCTTGAGGATCTCAATACGTTCCTGGCTGGGTCTGAACATGTAAAAAAACCATAATAGTCCTAAGATTGCGGTGAGCGCAATAATAACCAGAGTGATATCGCGTTGCCGCAGCTTGCGCAGGCTGAAGCTGAGGTTTCCCAGTTTCATGGCTGACCACCTACCTTTGAGCCCACCGTCATGCTGTAGCTGTAGGTACCCGAATTGGCATCTCTCGAAGCACTCTGAAAAGCAACACCAAAGCGTTCTGAGCGCTCTAAAGCGCGCACAAAGTTCGCCAGCACTTCCATGTTGACGACATTACCGCTAATGGTCATTTCAGCATCAATACTTTGTCCCTCAAAACGGGCAGGATCGCTGCGCGGTGGGACAACCGCTTCCATCGATAAAGACTGGAAGTCGATGTTAGGACGCAGGCCATCACCTTGGGCAGGCAAGGTCTCAAGTAAAGCATTGATTTGGGATACCCAGGAGACTTGATTAGCTTTCACCTGCTCGGCGATCGCCAGCAAGTCACGCACCTGTTGCAGTTGGTTTTGTACCTCACGCTGTTCACGAATGAAGACCTGCAACTGCTGATTGCGCGCTTCTTTCTCGAGCTTTTCATTTTGCAGGTTGGCCTCTGTCTGACTGCTGGTAAACTGAATCACCGCCAGGGTGGAAAATACCACCAAGGGAAATATCAGTGCGATAAGACGCCAGTAGGCGGGTTCACGAACATGGCGCAGATACTTAGGTAAGAGGTTGATGTTAATCAAGGGTCACCCCCCGCAGTGCCAACCCGAGAGATACGGCGTACTCGGGAGCAGATCTGGCAATGTACTGAGAATCAAAACGATTTGGATCAACGGTAACCGTCAACCACGGGTCACCCAGCTCCACGCGGAAACCCAGAGCGTCCCCAATGGCTTCGGGCAGGCCGCGCAGTTTAGCTCCACCACCCGTCACAAAAACGCGGCTGATATTGGCATCACCAGCCTGGACGCGAAAAAACTCGAGACTACGACGAATCTCCGTGGTCAAATCCACCAGTACTGGGCGAAGTGCCTCATAAACACGGCTTGGGCTAAACTGTTCACGTTTGGCATCGAAATTGAGCAACTCTTCTTCATCCTCAGT
Organism: uncultured bacterium; assembly: GCA_964655595.1. Taxonomy (GTDB): domain Bacteria; phylum Deinococcota; class Deinococci; order Deinococcales; family Trueperaceae; genus CAZZPQ01. Next base: position 14,997 of record CAZZPQ010000054.1, on the reverse strand, counting down.
AGGAATGGTAGCAGTACCGTAATCAAGCTTAACTTCCTCAGCCGTATCAAAGTCAAGTCCAAAGGCACGCTGTACGGCGGCCGTAAAGTCATCACCAGACACGCCGATATTACGGTTCATCAGTACCCGCTCACCGCGTACCAAGGTAATCGTGGTATTGGAGGCAGCGATTTCCAAAATCACGCCAATTTCACCTGCTTCAGTGTAGGAAGTACCGGTTAGCGTTGTCTTGTTGAGATGCTCACCCAAAAGCGAGCCTTTCAAAGAGCGCAACAGGCTGAAGGGTTTAATATCAATGACCACCGGTTCCAGACCAGCCAGCTTCAGATATTCCGCCTGCTGGGTAATCAAATCCAGCCTGGCAGCCGCAATAACGACCTCGAGCTGACCGCCTTCTTCAATATCCTGCGGATGATCCAGAACGTAGTAATCAAGCACGACTTCATCAATGGGAAAAGGGATATAGCGCTCCGCTTCCCATTTGATGGCTTCATCCAGTTCCTGGAGCGTCATTTTGGGAACATGAATGTTGCGGGTGATTGCCTGTCGATTGCCAACAGCGGTCACAACAAACTTCTTGCTAATACCCGCTTCTTCAAAGAGCGCCTTGATTTCCTGTGCCAGGCCCTCAGCATCGACCACCTGATCATCCTCCATGAGGCCAGGGGGCATAGGTCGCATGGCCAGTGCACTCAGGCTGGGTGGTTTTCCTGCTTTGAGCTCAACCACCTTAAGGGCGTTGGTGCCGATTTCAAGGCCAGCAGCATCAATTCTTGGATTGAAAAGTTGCGAGATGGATTCACGCAGTGAGGCCATAAAGTCCCCTCCTTGCTTATGGTCAGGAGTGTAGCATGCGGCTTCACCATGGTATAGGTAAAATTTTCGCACTCCCAGGTCAGAAATAGCTATTCTAAGCCTAGATGTAAAGAGTCGCACATTGTAAGTCGTTGGCAATGCCTGTGTAAAATCTTATGGCATCAATCAAGAAGTCGCATGACGCGCTACATGAACATGAAACATCCTAGCGTATCTCACATATAGTATATACATTTCTGGGGTAAAAATTAAGTGTTAAGGAGGCGCAAATGAAACTAATCAGCGCACTTATTGTTTTATTGTCAAGTCTGGTTTTTAGCGAGAGCTATGAGCTGTTACCTACAAGTGAAGCACGTTTTTACATCAACGAAGTTTTGCTGGGACGGGATAAGACCGTGGTGGGTGTCACCAACGATATCAGCACCACGATTGATTTTGACCTTGCCAATCCTGCGGCCGCAGGGCTCAGTACCATCATCATCAATGCGAGAGATTTTACCACCGATGATAATCGGCGTAACAATCAGCTGCGCAGCAACATTTTGCAGTCCAACCGTGATGAGTTTCAGTACATCACCTTTGAAGCAACGAGCATTGTTGGTCTGCCGGACACAGTTGCTGTAGGTGACAGTTTTGACCTGCAAATCACAGGCTTGCTCACCATTCGGGGAACCAGTCTGGAGAAGAGTTTTGATGTTACGGTAACGGTACTTTCAGACACAGAGTTGCAAGGGCTTGCCCGAACTGTGGTGACCTACAAGGAGTTCGATTTAAGAATTCCCAGTGTGCCGCTGGTTGCCAGTGTTGAAGATGAGGTCATTCTCGAGCTTGACTTCATCGCTAGTCGCTGAATTGCCAGTCGCTTGGGTTGGGTTTACAGCAGCACCACCTTGGGAATGGGTTCAGAATAAGAACTTCCACAAGTACCATACTCCGTATGTGTTATCGCCTTTGTTAGTCTTTCCAAAGTTTGTTGAGGCAGGCTAT
>CAZZPQ010000054.1:0-13094 GCA_964655595.1 uncultured bacterium | reverse complement strand
AAACCTGAGCAGCCAACAGCTTTAATACCCCTGCCCTCCAGTTCCGTCAGCCAATACTTTGGCCACTCCTCTTATTTGTGTTACATTTCCTCAATGATGGCAGCATTTGTAAACAAGGATACGCCTGCATGAAAAAAGGGATTTTGTTTGTTATGACGGGTGCATCTGGGGTTGGCAAGGACACTATTCGTCAGGCCGCACTTCCGGATATTGACAACCTGTTTTTCTCTATCTCGGCAACGACCCGACCACAGCGAGCAGGTGAAACCCATGGCAAGCAGTATTATTTTCACGACAAAACCACCTTTGAAACAATGATTTCCGAAGACGGCCTTCTCGAGTACGCCGATTATGTGGGTGACTACTATGGAACACCCAGTGAGCCAGTCATGAAAGCGCTCAATGGGGGACGGGATGTCTTACTGGAAGTGGAATTACTAGGTGCACGCAAGGTTAAAGAGCGCGTCGCTGACGCGGTCATGATCTTTATCGCTCCCCCTACTCTCATTGAACTCGAGCGGCGTTTGCGCGGACGCGGCACCGACTCAGAAGAGAAGATTCAAAAGCGCTTGTCTCGTGCCAGAGACGAGATTCGGGCTGTTAAAGAGTTTGATTATGTGATCGTCAATAGCCGTTTGGCAGAGGCAGTCAAAGGCTTTAATGCTATTATTCACGCAGAACGTTTGCGCTCAGAGCGCCTGCTCGAGCAGGACATCAGTACGTTCCTCAAAGAGCTGTAGCGCGCCTGTGCACAGTAAGACGCAAGAACGCAAGGCTTTTTACCTGCAAAACTGGATTCCTGTCGTATAGTGAAGAAACTGGAGGTTAGACTATGGCACAAGAAGGCATTGATAAACTACTGGCTTTAACCGAGTCACGTTATTTGCTGTCGATGGTGGCTGCACTTCGTGCGGCGCAGCTGCAAAACGGCATCCCCAGCACCTTGTCGCACAACGAATATCCCAAAACCCGCAACACGGTGTCGATTGCCCTGCGCGAGTTGCTGCTGGATAAAGGAATCAGGTGGGGCGCTGAATTGCCTAGCAACGACGATTTACAAAAAACCCATGAGACGGAGCGGCGCGCAGAGACAATGAACTACAGCGTGCAAAAACCGTCCTCCACAAGTGGTCTATAAACCCTTGTGAAGCTGCTAGTGGCAGCTTCGGGAGGTGTGGCAGCGCTTAAAACCCCAGCACTGCTGCGTCGTCTGCGTGAGGCTGGGCATGAAGTGCGTCCTCTGGCAACAGAGGACGCTTATCAGTTTGTGACTGCTTTATCGCTGGCAATCGCAGCCGGCACAGAAGTCTTTGACCGTGCTGCCTGGTTTAAACCAGATGGTCAGGCGCGCCATATTGAACTGGCCCGCTGGGCAGATGCCTTGCTGGTAGCACCTGCCTCGGCAGATGCCTTGGCCAATACCGCCGTCGGACGTGCCGATACGGTGATTTCAGCACTAGTCATCATGGGTGTGAGCAAAGTCATCTGGGCGCCAGCAATGAATACCGCCATGTGGCAACATCCGCTGGTACAACAAAATGTTCTGCGGCTACACGACCTGGGCCATCAGTTTATCGGGCCAGTCATAGGGCCTTTGGCAGCTCGGGGAGAAGGCTCTGGTCTGGGCCGGATGGCGGAACCTGAAGAGATTGTTGCAGCTTTACCAGGCTTTTTTAAGCAGGACCTGCTGGGAAAGCGGCTGCTGGTTTCCGCTGGGCCAACCCGTGAATATCTGGATCCGGTCCGTTTCATCAGCAATCCAAGCAGCGGTAAAATGGGCTACGCCATTGCCGAAGCAGCGCGGGACCGAGGTGCCAGCGTCACATTGGTATCTGGTCCTAGTCATCTGCCACAACCTGCCGCGATGACCTTTATAGCCGTGGAATCTGCTGAGCAGATGTTAAAAGCCTTGCAAGGAGCATTTTCAGCCGCTGACGCCCTGGTGATGACCGCAGCCGTGGCTGACTGGCGGGCCCTTGAGATCAAAGCAGAAAAACAGGCGAAGCTGGGGCAGAAACAGAACCTCGAGCTAATCCGTACCCCGGATATCCTGCTTGCGCTCAAACCCTTAAGGCAGCAGCAAGTGATGGTAGGTTTTGCCATGGAAACAAGCGCAGGTGTCGCTCGAGCCGCTGACAAAGCCCGCCGTAAGGCGCTCGACTTTATCTGCCTAAACTATCCAACCCGTGACGGCACATCTTTTGGTGGCGATGATAACGAGGTGACCATCGTACGGGCTGATGGCTCAGCTGAAGACCTGCCACGCATGTCCAAACGCGCTTTGGCCGATGAGATTTTAGACCGAATGCTTCCCCTGTTTAGGTGAATGACTTCCTGGAAACTGTACTAGCCAAAGCAATCTCGCTGAAAGTGTCCGTACTTGCTGGGTAAGTGACGGGGTTGCTTCACTCGCAAGGACAAGGAGGGTAATACCAACTTGGGATAAGCTGAGAGAGTATCAGCTACAGGCCAGTTCAACCGCTTCTGCTACACGGCTGGCGATACCGTCAATCTCCTGCTTATCTGGGCCTTCCACCATGACTCGGATGAGGGCTTCAGTGCCACTGGGGCGCAGATTGATACGACCACTGACCCCCAGGGTCTCCTGAGCCTTTTTTACCGCCTTGGCAACATCAGGATGATGCTCGAGCTCCTTTTTACGTTCCGCTGCTACCCGCACGTTGAGCAAGGTTTGAGGATAGAGCGGTATCTCGTCCAGCCAGGTCTCGAGTGCCTTGCCAGACTTGCGAACAGCTGCCAGAGTTTGTAGCGCAGTCAGTAAGCCATCACCAGTAGGCGCTTTATCAAGAAAGAGCACATGCCCGGACTGTTCACCACCCAAACTTAGTTTTTGTGATAACAAGGCTTCATGGACGTAGCGGTCGCCCACCTGGGTGCGAACCATACTGATACCCCGCTCTGCCAGGTAACGCTCAACACCCAGATTCGTCATTAGTGTAGTGACAATGGTGGTTTCCTTACGTGCGCTTGCGCAAATAGCCAGTATATGATCGCCCGTGACTAAACGCCCCTGGCGGTCAACCAGCAGGGCGCGGTCCGCATCTCCATCAAAGGTGACCCCCGCGTCCAGCCTGTGTCTAAGGACGTAGTCCTGCAAGGCTTCTGGATGCGTTGAACCACAGGCAACATTGATATTTAACCCGTCCGGATGCGCATGAATAACATCGATACGTGCGCCAATTTGCCGAAACAGCCGTGGTGCAATTTCGTAGGCTGCGCCATTGGCACAGTCAAGCCCAAGTTGCATGCCATCAAGATAAGGTGCGTTGCTCAGCAAAAACTTGAAGTAGTCATCATTATCACGGCGATAACGCTGGACACTACCAATTGCATCACCCGTGACAGGCTCAAGCATTTCTTGCTTCTCAAGCCAGCTTTCAATCTGGCTTTCTACTTCATCGCTGAGTTTTTCGCCATCATGCTTAAAAAACTTAATGCCATTGTCCTCAAAGGGATTGTGCGAAGCGCTGATGACGATACCAGCACTGGCCTCCAGAGCGCGTGTCAGGTAAGACACCCCCGGGGTCGGCAGAATACCCAAGGAGATAACACTGCCACCACGTGAGAGAATGCCGCTGCTAATAGCTTGCTCGAGCATCTGCCCTGACTTGCGCGTATCGCTACCAATCACAATACGCGGACGGCTATGCCCTTGTACTTTGAAGGTTTCAGTTGCTGCCATACCCAGACGAAAAGCAAACTCAGCGGTCATCGGATGTTGCCCTGCAACACCACGAATGCCATCAGTTCCAAAGTAATGTCTTGACATATACTGACTATTGTACCTGCTGCGTTGTGCCTCGGGTTAGGATATAGTTCGCTTTTGAGCGCTTTTCCCGGCTGGCGTCGCAGTCCCAGAGCAGCTAGCGGCGACCTGTTTACTCAAGGTGAAGCTATCCACCTTACGGCTTGACGGTACAGGATATGATGAGCCTAAGGAGATTTAGTATGACAGTAATGACCAAAACACAGGCACTAAGCAGACAGCAGCTTAATGACTTTTATGAACTCGAGCCCCTGTATAGCACCGAAGAAAAACTGATTCGTGACAGCGTGCGCGAGTTTGTCAAAGGTGAAATCCTGCCTCATATCGGTGACTGGTGGCAAGAAGGACTGTTCCCGACAACGCTGGCGCGCAAGTTTGGCGAGTTGGGCGTGCTGGGCGCGACCCTTCCCGAAAGCTACGGGGGCTTAGGGGCCAGCTACACTGCCTATGGACTGATTAACCGTGAAATTGAATATGGCGACTCAGGAATGCGCAGCTTTGTCAGTGTGCAGTCCAGCCTGGTCATGTATCCCATTTTCACTTATGGCAGTGAAGTGCTAAAGCGTGAATGGCTACCGAGGCTCGCCAGCGGCGAGGCTGTTGGTTGCTTTGGACTCACTGAACCCGATGCAGGCAGTGACCCTGGCAGCATGCAAACCAAGGTCAAAAAAATCGGCAATACTTACGTTCTTAACGGCGTCAAGCGCTGGATAACCAGTGGCAGCCGGGCAGATGTGGCTATTATCTGGGCCAAAAGTGAAGATGACCACAAGATTCATGGCTTTGTCGTAGATACCAGTAGCCCGGGGTTCAAGGCAGTGGATATCAAGACCAAAGCCAGTATGCGGGCCAGTGTCACCAGCGAACTCTACCTCGATGATGTGACTGTTACGGAAGCTGGCAAACTCAATGTGATCGGTTTAAAAGGTGCGCTGTCCTGCCTTAACCAGGCGCGTTATGGCATTGCCTGGGGCGTACTGGGTGCCGGTTTCTATTGTCTTGAAGAGGCCGCCGCCTACGTCGAGGATAGACCGGTGTTTGGTGTACCCCTGGCAAGTAAGCAACTGGTACAGGCCAGGCTCGCCGACATGTTGGCAGATCTTACCAAGGGCAGTCTACTGGCCTTTCAGCTCGCCAAACTCAAGGAGCAGGGCAAGGACAGCCCTGCCAGGGTGTCACTGGCCAAGCGTGACAACGTGCGCGCTGCCCTAAGTGCTGCACGCGCTGCACGCGACATTCTGGGTGGCAACGGCATCACCACCGAATACGCCGCTATACGTCACATGCTCAACCTTGAGACAGTCGCCACTTACGAAGGTACCGATACGGTTCACAGCCTGATACTGGGGCGTGAAATCACCGGTCACAACGCTTTTTAAATGTCTAAACGCATCTTCTTGACGGGTGGCTCAGGGCGACTTGGCACCGAACTAAGACGCCTGTTACCCTCTATCATCGCTCCCAGCAGCCAGGACTGTGACATCAGCGACAGTGACAGCCTGCATCAGGCTATACGCCAGAGTAAGGCCGAGATCATCGTTCACGCTGCGGCCTACACCAATGTTGCCGCCGCCGAAGAGGAGCGTGAACGCTGCTGGCAGCTCAACGTTACTGGCAGCCACAACATCGTTCAGACAGCACTCGAGCACAAGTTGCCCGTGGTCTATATATCCACCGATTATGTCTTCTGGGGAGACCGGGGGCACTACAGTGAGTCTGATGTACCAGGACCTGTGCGCAACTTTTATGCACTTAGCAAGCTTGTCGCTGAGGAGTTAATGCGGCTGCTGCCTGAGTATCTCATCATCCGCACCAGCTTTCGCCCCAGGGACTGGCCCTACGATACTGCCTTTGCTGATGTCTATACCTCGCAGGATTATGTGGATATCATCGCGGAAGATATCGCCTTGGCAATAAGCAGCCTTGAGAGCCTTAACTGCAACACCCTGCACATAGCCACTGAACGCAAGTCAGTCTATGAGCTGGCACGCCGGCGCAAGCCGGATGTCAAGCACGGTAGCAAAGCCTCAGTCATGGTTAACCTGCCGGATGACATCTCGCTCGACATCTCACGCTGGCAGGCTTTGAAGCGCAGCTTGTTACCTACAGCACATGATTTATAAACATCATAACCATCGCTGCAACCGCCGCACAAAGCAGCAGGCTGGCGACACTACCCAGCAAACGGTCAAGTAGCGCAGAAGAAGGCAAGCCCTGCCGCACAAAACCCCACAGTAGTCCACCAACTACGCCGCCGATATGACCCCAGAGAGACACATTGGGAATGGCCAGGGATAAAAGAACAATAAGTACCATCCACTGAAGCAATGAGCGCGTCAGCATTCGGTCCTGAGACCCACGCCCCCGCCAGGCGTCCGCCAATAAGGCCCCGGCAATGCCCAGAATGCCACCAGAGGCACCGACCAGAACCAACTGGTCGTTCGCCTGGGCAATTTGTGTCAGATAAGCACCCATCATAGTACCCAGCACAAAAGAGGTCAGCAGATTGCCCCAGTTGCGCCTTGCTTCGTACATGCGCCCGATATCAAAAAGCACCCAGGCATTAAAACCGATATGGAGCAGATTGCCATGCACAAAGGCATAGGATAAAAAGCGCCACAGGGCGGTCGATTCGGGCACCTGCGGAAAGTTAAGCAAAAAGCCACCCAAAAGCCCGGGAACATTGGGATTATAGGCGCGCTCGAGCCACAATTGAATCCCATAAGCACCGAGTAAGATGATGAGTAGCGTCACGGTAGCTGACCAGCCACGCCGAGTTTTAGCAGTTTCCGGCAACACCTGACCAAGCGCCTGAAGCTTAAGAGCGTACTGCGCCTGTCTGGGCTGAGGGGCACTAAGGTAGGCTTGCTCGTAAAACCTGCTGGCTACCTCGAGCTGATTGGATTGCTCGGCTGCCCGAGCAAGAATGCCAAAAAGTGTATAGGAGGCAACACCCACAGGTGGGTCTTGCAATTTGTCACGCACCGAAGCGAACTGTCCTCGCTCAGCTGCCAGGCGCAACTCACTCACCACCAGGCTGCGGTAGGCCAAAGGACTTTGCTCCTGCTCAAAGTACTCTTTCATAGTGTGGATTTCCTGCTCGGCCTGCTCGAGCCAAGCCAGTGCCAGATAGGCTTCGACCCGTGCGGCATAGGCCAGAAAGCGATTTTCACCCTGTTCCGGCAAGTTTAGACTCAGGATCTCAGGCCACTTTCTCTGCAAGGCGTAAAGCTGCGCCAGCAGTACGGCGTCGGCATCCCGCTCGGGAATCAGGCGGCTCACCACCTCGGCGTCACCATGCTGCAAGGCCAGCTGGGCAAACAAGCGCCGAAATACCTGTCGCCCTTCAGGTGACCAATAAAGAAGCTGGGCTAAACCATCAGCCAGGTGATAGCGTTGCGAACGTGCCAGAGCTACTGCCCCAAGGGGTAACAGGACAAATAAAACAGCAAGTACCAGCGCTGATAGCTCAAGGCCAGTAGACACCTGCGAACCGGTCAAACCTGCCAGGCTGACCACAGCCGCCAGCAAACCCGCTATCAGCGTCTTTAGGGGTGCTTCATTCATAAGAGGAGCCAGTCGCGTCAGCCAACGCAACATAAAAACAGCCATAATGGTCATCAAAAGAAGGGACAAGACCACTTGGCTCACTGGAGAACCCCTGAGGATGCCTGCCGCCTTATGCAACCATAGACTCGGTAGGTCAAAAGGTCCGAGCTTGCCATAAGCCTTGTCATACCGCCTAGATTACCGCGCTTTGGTCGTAGGCGCAGCTTGCCATGTGACCCAAGCAGCACGAGAACGAAGCAACGGAGTTAGAGCTTGGCTGGTGGCCATTAGGCAGTTGACATAAGTCAAAAACTCCCAAAGTACCAGGGCAAGAGCAAAATCAAAAACAGCTTTCAAAACAAAAGGCTATCCCTCAAAATATTGTCCGATTCATCGCCTAAACCCCAGTGTTTTTACCGATGCTGGCATAGACATGACTTCGATTGATAGGCATGATCCCATATTCGTCTAATGGGGTTGCGATTTTGCGGTTGCCCTGCCCAAAGTACCAATAGCCATTACTGTTTCACAAAAGCATCATTAAAATAAAATTTGATGAGTCTAAACTCACATTTATTGACTTTTTTCACAGTTTTTCGTATACTCTCATAGAGAGTTGTTATGTAGTAACCCCCTTTCCAGTTCAAACGTATTCTGCGGGGCGTCGTCACGTCCCGACTGCTTCATTAAAATGGAGGTGTACCATGGACACCACAAGCAAATATCAACCTGAGTGGCTCGAGAACCCCGATATTCAGGCGTTGTTTGAAGAAGGTCAGGAACAGGGCCACCTGGACCTTCAGGCAATCAGCACAATTTTACAGGATGTGCTGGGCAATAGTGAAGATGCCCTGAATGACTCCGAGGGTCTGAATATTCTCACAGACGCCCTTCAGGCACAGGGAATCGATATTAGCGAAGAACAAGAAGAAGTCACCATCAATGTACCGGTGATTGTCAGTGATGACCCGGTACGCCGCTATCTGAGTGAAATCGGGCAGGTACCGCTCTTAAGCCTCGAGGAAGAAATCGACTTGGCAAGGCGCATCGAAGAAGGCGAACAAGCCAGGCAGCACCTCAGCGATGAGCTTTCTGAGCGCGAACACCGCGCCTTAAAGCGCATTATTGAGGATGCTGACGCTGCCCGCGAACACATGATTAACGCCAACTTGCGCCTGGTGGTTTCGGTAGCCAAAAAGTACGCTGGTCGTGGGCTTAGCCTGCTTGACCTGATTCAGGAAGGCAATCAGGGGCTGATGCATGCGGTTGAAAAGTTTGAATATCGCCGTGGCTTCAAGTTCTCGACCTATGCCACCTGGTGGATTCGTCAGGCAATCAGTCGCGCAGTCAATAACCAGTCACGCACCATTCGCCTGCCTATTCATATGATTGAAACCCTCAGCAAGCTGCGCAGTACCGCCACCAGACTCGAGCAAGAACTGGCCCGTGAACCCAGCTTCGCAGAGATTGCTAATGCCATGGGACCAGACTGGAATGCCGAAAAGGTAGAAGAAAGCTTCCGGCTGGCCCGTGAGCCTATCTCCATCGACCGCCCTATCGGCGATGAGGAAGAGAGCTTCATTGGCGATTTCATTGAGGATGACAGCATCAGCTCACCCGAGGATCAGACCAATCACAATCTCATGGGAGAAGCCATTGAAGCTGCCTTGTCTTTTATCAGCGAGCGCGAGGCCACTATCCTCAAGATGCGCCACGGCTTACTGGACGGTCGTGAGCACACCTTAGAAGAGGTCGGTAACTCCCTGGGCATTACCCGTGAGCGCGTCCGGCAACTCGAGGGCAAAGCCCTGCGCAAACTCAAGTATTTTGAGAAGCGACATCGTAAACTCAGAGACTTTCTAACGTACTAATGTCAAGCAAGACAATGCATGATAACGAGGTGTTCGTAGATGAACACCTCGTTTTGTCCTTAATGGCTACCCAGTTTCCTGAGTGGGCGCACTTGCCCATCAGCCGCGTCGCCTCAGCGGGTACCGATAATGCCATGTACCGCCTGGGAACCGGTCTGGCCGTACGTCTACCGCGCTATCCGGCAGCCAATCAGTCTCTTGTCAAAGAGCAGCGGTGGCTGCCACAGCTTGCCCCCAAGCTGCCGCTGGCCGTACCCGCAGCTGTAGCTGAGGGTCAACCCAGTGCTGAGTTCCCCTTTCACTGGTCGGTCTGCCCCTGGCTCGAGGGGCAGACCATCAGCCCCGCATCAACTGCTCTCAGCCAGGTCGCCAAAGACCTCGCAGACTTCCTGAAAGTCCTGCACCGACTTGATGTTACAGGTGGGCCAGCACCAGGTCAGCATAACTTCTACCGCGGCGTACCACTGGCACAGCGCGATGAAAACACCTGTATAGCTATCGAATCGCTGCGCGGTATGATCGATACAGAAGCGGCACTGGCAGCCTGGCAGTTGGCACTTGCTGCACCCGTCTGGCATCAAGCACCTGTCTGGATTCATGGTGATCTGCAACCCGGAAACCTTTTGCTCAAAGAGGGCAGACTTTCAGCAGTCATTGACTTTGGTGGCCTGGGTATCGGTGATCCTGCTTGTGACCTGCTGGTCGCCTGGACTTTGTTTTCCTCTGGCGCCCGGCAGATTTACCGCCAGGCTCTAGCTGTGGATGATGCTACCTGGCAGCGAGGCCGTGGCTGGGCACTTTCCTTTGCTGTTACTGCCCTTCCCTACTACCATAAAAGTAATCCCGTGCTGGCTGATATCGCCCGCTATACCATCAGACAAGTCTTTGCCGATATGGCATAAAAAACCGGCTGAGCTTGGCTCAGCCGATTAAATCTGCAACTAAAACGTGGCTTAGGCGCTTTGCTGGCTTCTAGTTAGCTGTTTGCTAAGTCGTGACTTTTTGCGGGCAGCAGTGTTCTTGTGCAGGGCAGAACCCTTGGCGGCCTTATCAATCAAACTCACTGCGACTTTCTGATATTTTGCTGCAGCGCTGCTGTCACCAGCTTCAGCCGCTGCCATTGCTTTTTTTGTGAAGGTGCGAATCATGCTTTTCTTGGCACGATTGGCCGCACGCGCAAGCTCAGACTGACGGTGGTACTTCATTGCTGAACGGTTTCTTGCCATTATCTCTCCTTGAGCCCTTAAGGGCATAACCTGAGAATGGTAGCACAGAAACGCCTTTTTATGCAATGCCGAGCAGACAAAAATCCTGCGCGTCAATCTGTAACTTTCCCGTTTCATCTTCCTGTGGCGCTTCCACGAAAAACTTTTCAAGGTCTCAGCGCGTCGTGCCAGCGCAGGCTGGCAACCTTGGCCCGGCGGGAAAAGAAGGATGCAGCATGCTCTTAAGTCACATTGGTTTTTGCTGTCAAGCTATGGATTCCAGCTTTCACTGGAATGACGTTTGGTACTGCATTTGGTAGTGAAGTAGCCACGTCTGTGTGAACTAGGAGAAAGGCAAGAGCCACAGGTAATACCGCGCCCGCTAAATTGCTTAAAGATTTGAAAAGCATTTCCCCGCTTCCTACTCGCCCAGTTCGGGATAAGCGTGTCTTAGAGCATAAACAGACTGAAAAACCCAAAAGCGTCCCTGTGATGACCATAGTCAGGCAACCAGCAGCAACCTTTTCTTGCACAGGTTAAGGTAGGACACAGACGGCTTTGTGCCTATACCTTCCGAGACCACCATCGGTCACCCTAGGACTACTGTGATTCGTTCGCGCTATGACAAGCAGATTCTTCACCTAGCCCTGCCAGCACTCGGTACGCTGGCGGCTGATCCGCTGGTGTCGCTGGTCGATACTGCCTTTGTGGGCCGCTTGGGCGCTTTGCCTCTGGCAGCACTGGGGGTGAATGTTGCCCTGTTTTCGCTGGCCTTTTTTATCTTTAATTTTTTGGCCTACGGTACAACACCGATGATCGGGCGAGCGCTGGGGCAGGGGGACCGTGCGCAGGCAGGTCGGCTGGTGATACAGGCCCTGTATCTGGCACTGCTGCTGGGTACGCTGTCACTGATTACCTTGCAGCTTCTGGCTGGGCCGCTTCTAACAGTCATGGGCGCCAGTGCCGAGCTACTCAGTGAGTCGCTGGTTTATTTGCGGATTCGGGCGCTGGCTGCCCCTGCGGTTCTACTGATTACCGCTGCCCATGGTATTTATCGGGGTTTTCAGGATACCCGCACGCCCTTTGTGATTAGTCTGTGGCTAAACTTGCTGAACATCGTGCTGGACGCCCTGTTGATTTTTGGACTTGGCTGGGGTCTGGCAGGGGCGGCCTGGGCGACCGCAGCTGCCCAGTACTTTGGCGCACTCGCATTTTTATACTTGATTTTTAAACGTCAGGGACAGACGTTTGAGCTTGTTCTACTGCGCCCATCCCTAGCTGAACTACTACCTTTTTTGAGAATTGGTGGACACCTTTTTATGCGTACCACCTCACTCATTCTGACCTTTACCTTAGCGACGGCAGTTGCCACCCGTACGGGCACGCTCGAGGTTGCAGCACACCAGGTTGCCTCGCAACTGTGGCTCTTTATGGCTCTGGTTATGGACGCGCTGGCGATTGCTGGTCAATCACTCATTGCCCGTTATCTGGGTGAGGGTAAAACAGCAGAGGCTCGAGCCCTTGCGAATCGGCTGCTTATCATGGCGCTGTACTTGGGGGCCGCCTTGATGTTTGGCTTCAGCGTTCTGCGCCCGATCTTACCCAGGCTGTTTACCGATGATCCTGCCCTCATTGCTATGATCCTGAGCGTCTTTCCGTTTGTTATCCTGATGCAGCCCCTCAATGCACTGGTCTTTACCTGGGATGGGATCTTTATTGGCGCGGAGGATTTTGCCTTTCTGGCCTGGGCCATGGTTATTTCTGCGGTAACCGCAAGCAGCGTTTTGCTCTTGGTGCTCCCGCTTGACTGGGGGCTGACGGGGGTTTGGTGGGGCTTGGTCGTGCTGGTAGCGGTCAGGCTGCTGACACTGGCGTACCGTTACTGGTGGGCAAAAAGCCCACTCAGGGTATAATGCAAAGGTGGACAATCACTTTATCCTGACACCCTATTTCATAGATAGAAATGAGCCTTTTCTAAGGGGCTACTGGCAAGAGGGCTGGCAGCTTAACACCGTCAGCCTGCCAGGTAGCGATTCCCAGAGCAAGGCTAGTACCGTGCATATGGCACTGGCCGACAAGGTGGAACAGGCACTTAAAGCTGGCAAACGTCCTGTGAGCATCGCCGGAGATTGCTGTGCCACCCTTCCTGTGATGGCAGGCTTACAGCGCTCTGGTATAAACCCGACGCTGCTATGGCTCGATTCGCATGGCGACTTTAATACCTGGGAGACGACCCCGAGCGGTTTTTTGGGTGGTATGCCGCTAGCTATGATGGCTGGACTCGGTGACCTAAGGATGAATCAGGCAGTAGGTTTAGAGCCGCTCCCAGCACGGCAGATTGTCCTGGCAGATGGTCGCGATTTGGACCCTGGAGAAAAAACTCTGGTCGCAAACTCAGGTATCAACCACATTCGGGAGTTTGCACAGCTGAAAGAATATCCCTTTGAAGGACCCGTATACCTGCATTTTGACTGTGATGTGCTGCACCTGGACGATATTTCCGCGGTCAAGTATCCCGCCCAGGGTGGACCTCGAGCCTCTGAGGTTGCCGACGTATTCAGCTATCTTGCTTCCACTCTCGAGTTGGTAGCGATTTCTGCCACTATAGGCAGTTGGGACCCTAATGCGGGTGATGTTGAAAAGAGTGACCGCGTCGCCAGAGAACTACTCACTTTACTCTAC
>CAZZPQ010000053.1:0-19219 GCA_964655595.1 uncultured bacterium | reverse complement strand
TGCATTTCAAAAAAACGTACCCAAAGCAGTTGACCAAAGTAGTGCTAACTTGCTAGTATACCTTGCTACGCCGAAGTGGCGGAATTGGTAGACGCACTCGACTCAAAATCGAGCGGGTAAAACCGTGCGGGTTCGAGTCCCGCCTTCGGCACCACAAGACGGCTTCTGTGCCTAGGGCACATGTTTGGAGATTAGGATGCTTTTTTGGCTTGTATTGATTGTTTTTTTGCTTACCTGCGGTACTCTCACCGCCATTATCCTGATGCAGGAACCCAAGCAAAGTGGTTTGGGTGGTGGTCTGGGTGGCGGTGGTGCAATGGATTTCAGCACCTCGGGTGGCACCGCTGGTGGACTGCACCGCCTGACGATTGTACTGGGCATTGTCTGGGGCCTTTTGGCAATTGCACTGAATATCATTCCACGATAAGTAAAACCCGAATATTTCAAAGAAACATTGTAACAGGGCGATGTAACAGGGCGATCTCCTAAAGTGAGCACTGACATTAAAGTTGGGTAGTGGCTTAATCATAACTGTCATTGATGCAAACAAGGGGTTGCAACCCCTTGTTTTAACTTCAACTGCCTTGGGGCATTTCGTCCACAACAGTGCCACCATATGACTCATGTTCTCCACGCCAATCTGACTTGCGATCACTCATTTTTGCTACCACCCATAGCAATGAGTGAGTGACGGCAATGCGGTATTCCTTGTGATCGTTAAGAAATCTTGAATATAAAACGGGACACTTCCCTTGTAGGTTTTATTCAGATAGTGATACAGTGTCTGGCAACGAAGGCGATGCATAGTTTATAATCGTCTCGTAGGCAAGAAAATAAGCACAATGCGATCAAGAATCACTGGGCTTAGTTTCTTGCAAAAACTTCTCTTTAGGCGTGAGCCCAAAGAAAGTAATTTTATGGAGGTGACATGAAAAAAATTCTATTAGGCATTGCTGCTGCCGCTCTGATTTCAGTGGGCTTGGCACAGCCATTCCAGTACCCACCGGAGTACGCTGCTACCATCAACTTGGGGGGCGAGCTCAATTACGCACTTTTTGGTGATACGCTCACTCTGAACCCGGTGCTGACATCAAGTGCTCAGGAAGCCAACCTGATTGGCTATTACAGTGGACCTGGTTTGGGCTACCGCGACTGGCTGGGCAACCGTTCTTTTAAAGATGCAGATGGCAACTGGAATGTGAGCTGGGCTAGCAGCATCGAAGAAGAAGTGCCCAATCGGCAGTTCCTGGTTACTGTGCGCCAGGGTTGGATGTGGTCTGACGGCGTCGAAATGACAGTGGATGACCTCATTGCCGCTTACGAGATTATTGGTGATCCCGATGTGGCTTCCAACGCCTTTGCCTGTGCCTACGTCGAAGATGATCCTGTCACCTGGGAAAAAATTGATGACTATACCATCCGCATTTTCCTGCCTGGCGACTGGGTTAACTCACTGGTTGTGAAAAACTGCGGGACTGTCCCAGCACATATCTTCATGCCAGTCTATGAAGCTGAAGGTGCTGCTGGTATCCAGGCCCTCTGGGGTGTCGATACACCTTTAGACCAACTTGTTTCAGGTGGCCCCTACATTCTGAGCGAGTTCAGTCAGGGTGAGCGCATGGTCTTTGACAAGAACCCCATGTACGGCGACTTTGTTCAGGCTGCTGACGGTACACCCGTCCCCGGACCAGATCGCATTACAGTAACCTTTGCTGAAGATGCAAATGCCCTGCTGGCCTTGGCAGTCACTGGCCAAAGCAGCTTTTACTACCCAGGTACGCTGGATCAGGTTCGCGCTATGCAGGATGCTGTTCAGTCCGGTGCCATTCAAGGTACGCTTTATGCCAATCTGGGACCTGATAAGCTCGTTGACTATGTGACCTTTAACTTTAATAGCACCGATGAGTGCAAGTCCAACATGTTCAAGGAGACCGCCTTCCGCCAAGCCTTCTCGGTCATTGTCGATCGACAGGCTGCTATTGAAGTCGCCCTTGGGGGCTTTGGTTTCCCAGGCAAGGACTATAGTAGTGCTGCCGTTGCCCCGTTCTACCCAGAAGATATGCCTGAGATTGAGTTCAGCCCAGAACAGGCCACTACGCTACTTCGCTCAATCGGCTTTACCGAGTTTGGCTCTGATGGCGTGCTGCGTAATCCAGATACAGGCTGTCGCGTTGCGTTTGACCTGACATATAATACTGGAAACAACCGGCGTGCTCAGACCGCTCAGGTTATTGCTCAGACCGCTGCCGAATATGGCTGGGCGATTAACGCTCGTGAAGTTGATAGCGGTACCTGGGCTGGGGCCATCACGGGTACCAGCCTGCCCCGTGACGTCGACTATGACGCCAATATCTGGGGACTCGCCGGTGGTGATATTGATAATCCTGCCAGCCCCAACGTTCTGGCACTGGGTGTTAACCTGAATGCCTGGAATAAATCCACAACTGACGTCCAGGCTTGGGAAATTCTACTCGACAGGCTGACCAAAGATATGGGCGCTGAGCTTGACCTTGGCCGCCGCATTGAAATCTACATGCGACGTGCCGAGCTAATGCGAGAGTTCATGCCAATGGTTCCCCTCATCAGTCCAGCATTCCACTTCTACTTTAATATGGATAATGTCTGGCCTCGCGAAGCCATGGATGCAGCCAGCATCGACTCCCCCAATTACCGCCCTGGTAATTTCACGGAAGTCTTGCAAGCACCCCGTTAAGCCAGAGTACAAGTTTGTTGGGAGTTGAAAAACTCCCAACAAAGCTATATTTTATATAGATTAGTTATCGCGAGGAAGTATTGTCTTGACTGCTTTTATTATCAGGCGACTCGTTAATCTCATTCCCACCTTTGTTATTGCTACCTTCCTGGCCTGGATAGTCATCGAGGCTGCACCAGGAGATTTCGCCACTCAGTTTGAGTTCAATACGGTTGACCCTGGACAGGCTGAACGCATCCGGCAACAGCTGGGGCTTGATCAACCCTGGTATGTGCGCTATTTTTATTGGCTTCGAGGCGTTTTCTTTGAAGGCTCACTAGGCACGAGTATGACGAGTAAGGGTGAGGTTGCCAACCTGGTACTGCCCCGTATGTGGAATAGCCTGACCCTTATTCTTCCAGCTACTTTCTTGATCTATCTGATTTCAATACCCATTGCAGTGTATTCGGCTGTTCGCAAGTACTCAATTGGTGACCGCTTGCTTACAGTTTTTAGTCTGATTGGACTTGCTATCCCCAACTTCTTTTTAGGGCTTTTAGTCGTGGGTTTTGCGGTACAGTGGCGCTTATCTACAGGTGACTTCCTGATACCTGTGGGCGGCATGACAAGTGCCAACTATTCTCAACTGACCTTCTGGGGTCAGATCTGGGATCGTATGTGGCATCTCATCGGACCGGTATTCGTGGTGACTCTCTCCGGATTGGCTGGTCTGACAAGGATTACTCGAGGGCAAATGCTCGATGTCATGGCTCAGGACTACATCCGTACTGCCAAAGCCAAAGGTTTGGCAGCCTCAATTGTCACGTACAAGCACGCCCTGCGTAATGCTATTATTCCCATCATTGCAACCATTGGCTCGCTGTTGCCCGGCTTACTGCTAGGGGCTGGAGCTGTTGAGTTTGTGACGCGCTGGCCTGGCCTCACACCACTGTTCATCCGCTCCATATTTTCACAGGACATATACGTCGTGATGGCCATTCTAACCATTGGTACTGTCTTGCTAATTGTTGGCAACCTGATCTCCGACATACTGCTTGCCCTGGTAGATCCAAGGATCAGGTACTAATTATGATTGAACCTGTTCAAGCCCCCAAGCCTGCACTTAAATCGACCGCCAAGGGTGAGCGCGGTGAAAGCCTGTGGACCATTGCCTGGCGTCAGTTTCGAAAGCATCCATTGGCTCGGTTTTCTCTCGGCATTCTCAGTGTTTTTTATTTCTTTGCTGCCTTTGCAGATTTTTTTGCGCCCTATCCTGAGCGCTTTCTGAATCGAGAGTATACCTTTGCCTCGCCAACCGGAGTTTACTTCCGAACCGCAGAGGGCAACTTTACACGCCCTTATGTTTATGGCCTGACAAGAGAGCTTAACCTGGAAACCTTCCGTTATGAGTGGGAAGAAGACCGCTCAGAGATCTACCCAGTCAGGTTTTTTGTACGCCCCAATTTCTTTACTGAAGGAAGCCCCAATAATTACTATGTTCCTTTCCCTGTCAACCTGATTCCTCAGCCCTTACGTATTCAGTTGGGTATCCGTGGCTGGGCTCAGCTACGACTGTTTGGAACAGATAATCCCCGTGGGGCGCCAGTTTACATCTGGGGTGCAGATGATTTGGGTAATGATGTGTACAGTAAGATTTTATATGGTAGCCGCATCAGCCTGACCATAGGTATTATTGCCGGGCTATTCGTGCTGGTGATCGGTATGATTCTGGGTGGTATTGCAGGATACTTTGGAGGCTGGGTGGATGAAATCATTATGCGCTTTGAAGAAGCCGTGTCTGCCATTCCGGGAATATTTCTCTTGCTTGCTTTGGCAGCTGTTTTTTACCCCTTAAATCTACCACCTACCTATGTATTTCTGATGGTTGTTACTGCGCTGGGACTAGTCAGCTGGGGAGGGATTGCTCGAGCCACCAGAGGACAGGTTTTGTCCTTACGTGAACAGGACTTCGCCTATGCCGCCAAATCCTTAGGTGCTGGTTCATGGCGCATTATCATCAAGCATCTATTGCCCAATACCCTGAGCTACGCCATTGTTGTGATAAGTTTGCTAATTCCGGGGTTTATTCTTACCGAATCGGTACTTAGTTTTTATGGTCTTGGTATTCAGCCACCCTCGACAAGTTGGGGGCTTATGCTTGCCACTGCACAGAGCTTTGCAGGTGTCTCAGGATTGACTGAACGCTGGTGGATATTCATACCTGGCATATTCATTTTTATAGCCGTGTTGACCTGGAACTTACTTGGCGATGGTCTTCGGGACGCCTTTGATCCGCGCAGTCGTGACTGAACATCTGCCTGTCCCACATTTGTAGCTAGTGAACGGACACCACACCCCATACGTTGACAGGATCGACCTTGAATCTATCTTATGATATGAGGATGATTCGGAGAAATTGCTTTCAATATTCTCAGTTTGAATATGAAATTTGCTTTTTCCGTCATTGTCTTTACAAGGTAAATCATTGAGCAGAGCGAAACAGGCACAATCCAATGGTCTGAAGTGTTTTTTTGAAAGCGCCTCCTGAACGGTATTTCTCAGATGTATCCTATTGGCCATGAAGTTGGGCGCTTTTGTGCTCAGGTCAGCGTTTCTCAAACATTGGCTTCAAAAAGCTACTGCCTATTGATAATCAAAATATGATCAAAACCCTGCACAAAAGCCAGTGCAGGGTTTTTTGGTGGGCGATGACGGGCTCGAACCGCCGACCTACCGCTTGTAAGGCGGCCGCTCTTCCAGCTGAGCTAATCGCCCGTTGTTTATAGGTATCACCCCACGAGATGATACCTATAATTTGGTGACCCCTACGGGATTCGAACCCGTGCCGCAACCTTGAAAGGGTTGTGACCTGACCGCTAGTCGAAGGGGCCGCTCTTGGTGGGTCGTATAGGACTCGAACCTATGACCCAGTGATTAAAAGTCACTTGCTCTGCCAACTGAGCTAACGACCCAACAGCTCACATAGTATATGTACCAAGACGCTGGCTGTCAAGTGACCTGGCTCACGCCATAAGTCTAGCACATATGTTTAGGCTGGCTGTAAAAACCCGAACACAAGACGAACGCAAACAGCTACAGGCGAACACGTTTGCCACCGTCCTTACCTCGAGCCTTGAAGATAAGCCGAATAGGGACTTCACTAAACTCGAGATCTTCGCGAATGCGGTTTAGCAGATACTGTTCATAGGCGCGGGTGACAAACTTTTCATTGTTGACACTGATTACAAAAGTTGGTGGCGCAATATCCGCCTGGGTTCCGTAGAGCATTCGCAAAGGCTTTCCCTTAAAGTTGGGGGGGGCTTGCCGCGTGGCCCAGACCTCGAGCCAGTTATTGACACTGCTGGTCGAAACACGTTTGCGAGTAGTATCAAACAAGCGAATACTGGTAGCCAGGAGTTCGTGCATGCCGTAGTCTGTAACTGCACTGGTATACACGCGCGGGGCAAAACGCAGGTGTGAGAGCTCCTGGTCAATTTTCTTGCGCATCAGTACTAATTGCTCATCTGTGACCAGATCCCACTTGTTGATAGCCATCACGACAGGCTTGCCCGCTTCCAGTGCCATATTGGCCAGGCGCATTTCATGATCGCCAAGTTCAAAGGGGTCAATGACCAGTATGCAAACATCACAGCGCTGAATGGCTTCTTCTGAACGAAGCTTCATGTAGTACTCGAGGTCTTCCGCAGTTTTTCGGCGAATCCCCGCTGTATCAATCAGGGTAAAGGGACGCCCGGCAAAATTGAAGTCCACGTCGATGCTGTCTCTGGTCGTCCCAGGATAGTCGGCCACAATAACCCGCTCATGGCCGATGATGGCATTGAGCAAGCTGGATTTGCCCACATTAGGCCGACCAATAATGGCAACCCTGACAGACGCTTCTTCTGCCAGGTCATCCTCTTCAGGTAAGCGCTCCACAATCACATCGTTCAGCTCATGTGTACCGCGCGCATGCTCTGCTGAAATAAACAAGGGTTCACCAAAGCCCAGTGCGTAGAGTTCATACAAATCCGGGTTTTCTTCGTGTCTGGGATCATCCAGCTTGGTTGCCAGCAGGATGACGTCAATATGCAAAGCGCGTAACCAGTCTGCAATTTCACGGTCAGCGCTGTTTAAAGGTTCACGCCCATCCACACAAAAAAGCACCAGGCTGACCTGTCTAAGTTCTTCTTCCGTGCGGCGCCTAATGGGCTCCTGCCACTCATCTCCAGACCACAGGCCACCCGTATCCAGCAAGGTATAACTCCCACGGTCGGTAGTGACTGTAGCACTTTTGACGTCTCTGGTAACGCCAGGCTGATCGACAACAATCGCTTCACGGCGACCCACCAGGCGGTTAAACAGACTTGACTTACCCACATTGGGCCGTCCCACAATCGCCACTTTAGCCAATTTGATCACCTATTCTGATGCGGCTACCTTGCGCCCAGGCAAAAGCAGTCACCTTAGTCTTGCCAGCTAGCTGAACCTGCTCAAGGCTGATAGCGCTATCTCCACAGGCAACAGCGACACCACCCTCTGAAATACTAATAATGCGCCCAGGTTGACCGCTACCTTCACAGGGGCGCAACTGGTGAACCTTGAGCACGCGTCCCTGGTACTCAGTCCAGCTTCCTGGCCAGGCGATAACGCCTCGGTAGCGGTTATAGATGGCACTAGCACTCTCTTGCCAGAGAATCCGACCATCCTCTTTGGTGAGTAAGGCTGCAAGGCTTGCTGCGCTGTCATCCTGTGGAATGCTGGGAAGCTCATCTTTTTCCAGCAAGTCTAGCGCTTCCACAATCGTTCTGGCCCCCAGCTCAGCCAAGGCAGTAAACAGATCAAGCGCGGTGTCATCTTGAGCGATTGGGTGATGGTGCTGGTAGCGAACCGGACCCGTATCCAGTCCAGCTTCAGTTTGCATGATGCTGATACCCGTTTCCTGCTCACCTTTGATCAATGCCCACTGGATAGGGGCAGCACCTCGGTACTTGGGCAGCAGACTGGCATGGATATTTAAAAACCCGTGGCGAGGAATATCCAGCAGGCTCTGAGGCAGGATTTTACCATAGGCAGCCGTGATGGCAACGTCCAGCTCGAGCGCGCGCAACTGCTCATGAAATGCCTGATTGCCCTTGAGCCTGGCAGGTTGTGCCAGCGGCAAGCCAAGCTCTTTGGCAGCTGTGGCATTGGCAGGAGCCTGCAACTTAAGTCCACGTCCCACAGGCTTATCAGGTTGGGTGACCACCAGTACAAGCTCATGGCGCCGTGCGAGTTCCTGGAGACTGGGAACCGCAAAAACTGGGGAGCCAAAGAGAGCTAGGCGCATCAGCGAACTTTGGTTGCTTGCAGGTCTTTAAGAAGCAACTTGGCTTCACGTTGCATATCGGCAAGTGTCTTGCGGTGCTCTTCTATAAAACTGTGCCGCTGCTCATCTGGCAGGCGGTCAACAAACAGCTTGCCATCCAGATGATCTGTTTCATGCTGGATAACTCTGGCAAAATGACCGCTGGCACTAAGTTGCAGCCTTTCACCACTCAGACCTTGATAGCTAAGATGCAGCGTTTCAAATCTGGCAACATCCTCAACAAACAAACCAGGTATGCTCAAGCAGCCTTCAATATCCGCTACAACTCCTGTTTCCTGCTCGATTACAGGATTGATAATGACGTGCTCTGCTACCACGCCCCAGCGCTCCCGCTTTTCTTCACGTGTGGTCGGTGGAGGCAGATCTGCTGGCTCATCATCAGATTTCTCAATCTCGAGCGCCACAAATAAGCGCTTGGCAACACCGACCTGAGGCGCGGCAAGTCCGACACCATTATGGTGGTACATAGTCTCGAACATATCCTCTGCCAAGGTCCGCAAACTTTCGTCAAACTGACTGACGGGTCTGCTCTGCTTTCTCAAAACTGGATCACCGTAAAGACGAATTGCTAGGATCATCATGAACTCCGTTAGGCTCAGTAGGTGTTAGTGGCTCAGGCGCTTCAGTGGGACCTTCAGGGTCCGGCACGAATAGCTCGAGCACCACAGGAATCTCTTCCAGGGCATAAACCCCCTCTGGCAGGCGTGCCTGTGCTAGTAGAGTATACTCGCCCGACTGCAAAACGGGTGTAGTAAGCCCAGTGACTGCAACAACCTCAGTAAGCCCTTCCACTTGTTCCCAACTGCCTGCCACCTCGAGGCTTGTCTGAACCGCGATAGCCTCAATGATAACTGGATCGAAATCGGGAAGTTGCAGTACGAGATCAACGCGTCTACGGTGCAGCACGGGCTGGCTAATGACTTGCAGTTCTACAGTTCTGGGATTCAGAGTTACATCAAGGTCTGTGATAGGTGTATCCGAGGCGTCTGCAGCAAACACGGTGACCACCTGAAGATCACCCAAAGGCTCAGCAATCGCTATCACCTGCACAATACGCTCGAGTTTGGAGTTTGGACCTAGCACGGTCACAGTACTGGGGCTGGCCGTCGCTATTGGCAGACTATTGAGTGGCAGTTCCAGCCAGCTAACCACCACAGGCACGGTTTTACTGGTAATGGTCTCTACATTGCCAATGGCGGTTTCCGGATAGACGCTTAAAAGCCGGATACCCTGGGGCGTAATCACATTCACCCGCCGCTCATAGGCGCCCGTGACACCAGCAAAGTTCAGGCTAGCGCTGAAGTTTTCCGGCCTCAGACGGTTGACCAGACTACTCTGACCAGCAACAACGATTTCCACACTGGGTGGTGCGCCACTGACTACCTGGTCAGCACCAACGGCCTCATAGCTTACCGGAATAATGAGGCTTCGTTGTGAGGTCGAGTCTGTATTGGTCGTGACCAGAAACCAGATACCCGCAGCCAACACCAAGGATCCTATTTTCTGGGGCCAATTGGTGAATACACGGCGCATCATGACTGATACACCTCGTTTAGGCTACGCAGTACATCTGCTGGTGCAACATCACTTTTCAGAACACCACTCTGGGCCAGGCTCACGGTACCCCGCTCTTCACTCACAACGATAATGAGAGCGTCAGTAACCTCTGAAAGCCCTTGGGCTGCGCGATGACGGGTTCCATGCTCAACTGACCACCCTTCATTCTTATCTGAAAGGGGAAATATAGCGCCAGCAAACAAAACCTCATTGTCCTGAATAATGACACCACCATCGTGAAGGGGTCCCTTGGAGTCAAACAGCGTTTGAAGGAGGGCTGCCGATACGGGCGCACCCAGGGCTGTGGCTGCTTGTCCGTACTCCTGCAATGGTGTACCGCGCTCAATGGCGATGAGCGCACCTCTTCTTTGAGTGGCGAGTTCCCGCACCGCCGACATGATTTCCTGGACTGGATTCGCCTTACTGCTGCGCGTGCGCCCGCCACGTCCCATACGCTCGAGTGCTGCCCTAAGCTCAGGCTGAAACAAAATTACGACAGCCAAAAACGCTACTGGGGCAATAAAATTAAAGATCCACTGGGTTGCGATAAGCCTGAACTGCGCCGCTAAAAACCAAAGCCCCCCTAAAGCCACCAGGCCACGCACAACATTCCAGGCGCGGGTGCCAAAGAGCAGTTTGTAAAGCTGATACAACAGTACAGCTATGATCAGGATATCGATCAGATCCAGTGGTCGAAATATGTCAAGAACTTGCAAAGCCGCTCCTGTTTCATTTGTTGGGTACGCTCACTTACCCTTGCTATACTGTAAAGATAACACAGTGAGCCTCTGCCGAGGTTTAACAAATTGCGCTTTTGTACTACCAGGCAGGCAGTGACGCCGAATACGGATGCGTCATGGGCATAAACTGCGCAGGGCGTTTTGACCCTTTGCAGATGGCTTGCTACGGCTGTGTCCCAGAAATAGAGGACTCCTTCTGCCACGGGAAGAAGAACGGAATGAGAGGCTGCGCGCTGGCGCAGTGGTCTTGTGGCCTACGCAAATCAGTTCGCTGCGCTTTTTGGCTTTGCGCCAAGGCAGCCGTCCTACCCTTTTCTAACCCCGCCGTGAGGGCCGGGGAAAAGCTACTGTTGGCAGCTTGCTCCACCTGTTTTGCCCTGCAAAACGCTGATGATTAGCAAATGCCCTAAAATTTGGACATACCCAATGGCTACCATGATGCAGTATTGCGGGCTTGTTTACGATAGGATAAGAAAACGATGCGGTGGCAGTGCAGCTTAATGGCAGTGCAGCTTAAACAGTAGCGTACCGCAAAAGGAGGACGAATGGGAATTTTTGAACGTATTGGTCTGCTCCTACGCTCGAACATCAACGACATGCTTACTCGAGCCGAGGATCCGGAAAAAATCATCAACCAAGCGCTTATGGATATGCGCCAGGCTCAGTACGAAGCGCGCATGGAAGTTGCGCAGGCCATCGCTGAAGGCAAAAAGCTCGAGCGCGACTTTAATTCGCAGCAAAACGAAGCGCAGTCCTGGCTGGCAAAAGCCGAACAAGCACTCAAACAGGAACGGGACGATCTGGCCCGCGAAGCACTGAAGCGCAAGAATGCCAGCAGCGACCTTGCTGAAGGTATGCAGGAGCAGCTCAGCATGCATAGCAGCATGGTTGAGCGCCTTAGAACCCAGTTGCGTGCACTAGACGCTAAAATTGAAGAGGCCGAGCGCAAACGCCAACTGCTGGTAGCAAGACAGCGCCGCGCCGAGGCACAGAGCTCACTCAATGATGTCATGTCACGTACTGATACCTCAAAGGCTTTTTCGGCCTTTGACCGTATGGAAGGTAAGATTGCTCAAATGGAAGACAGACTCGCTGCCGAGGAAGAGCTTGCTCGAGATCTGTCGCTGGATGAGGAGTTTGCAGCGCTCGAGTCCGATCATCGCATCGATGACGAACTAGCAGCCCTTAAAGCGCGTTTGTCGGAGTAGCCATCGCCCTTGCAGCATTAACGTCCTGCAAAGTTGGGGCAAGCTGATTGTTATGGTACGTGGCTTGGTACGCTTCCCGATTGCTTTGGTCTCTATGCAGTTTGGCTTTTGCGCATGAGCTGATTATTGCCAAAGGGTGATACTTGTGAAGAAGGATTGACGTAAAGTGGGATTTCAGGTCGGACTCATACTGGTTGTTGTTTTGGCGTTGTCAGTTTGGGCGCTTGGCTTTGCCGTGCGGCAAAGCCGTCGTCCGAAATCCTTCAAGCTGACGCCGCAGCAACTTAGCAGCCTCGCCCAGCCCTATAGGCAGCATATGGGTGAAGCACTCAGTATTCACAAGGATGTGATGGCCCAGGCCGCTACCGCTCCCAAAGTCTTACAGCGGGAACTCACCGACCTGTCTAAGCGTCTTGAGCACCTGCTCGAGCGCGCCTTGCCCAGAGCACGCCATGGGACACAACTGCTCAGTTATCTTCTGGAACTAAGCCCCGGTGAAGCCCAATACCAGCAGACCAAAGACGCTGCCAAGCAGATAGAGGCTGAACTCGAGGATTTTGTGATCAGTTTCAAAACACTGCGGGGCAAGGTTTACCAGCTCCTTACCAACGCCAGCGACCTGTCAAAAGATAGTTATCTTAAGCAAGACCTTGAAGATGCACTGATTGATATCTCGGCGCTCGAGTCTGCCTTTAGTGACGTGTATAAAGAACTGTAAAAAGTTCATCACGCTAGCTTCAGGTCAAAAGGGTATGGTGATGGCATGAGGACTTTAGTCTTTGGTATTAGTCTGTTCTTTGTCTTGATATCCTGCGCCCCCAGCCCTGCTGGGCGTGTAGAGGTTGACCAGTTTGCAGGGTCAGTGAGCTACTTCCCGATGGAGACGGGCATTAGCTGGGCCTATCTGCCTGAAGGGGCAAGTCTGGACAGTTTTCAGGTTCAGGTCAGTGTTGCTGGCCCAACAGTCATTGATGGTGATATCTGGATTGCTTCCCAGATTTTCGGTGCTGGCTTGCGTGGTGTAAGGTATCGGCAATACCGTCCTGATGGCGTTTTCATACTTCGCGAAATAGCGCCGGGAACCCAAATTACCCATGAGCCGCCGATTCAGGAATACCCAGCATCCGAAAGCCTGCGTGTGGGAATGAGCTGGGGTGGAGATACGCGCAGCACTATCCTGTTTACAGACCGTAATCAGACTGTCGCTTTTGATGTGAACTATGTCTATACAATTGTTGATCGTCGCAAGGTGAGGTTGCAAGCCGGTGAGTTTGAGGTGTTTGTGATTAACCTTACCGGGCGACGCTTTGACGAAAACGGCAGTATCGCTGAAGAATTCTCACATGATGTCTGGTTTGCACCGTACTTTGGTGAAGTCAGGACTCGAGAAGGCTATGTCCTGGTCAGTAGCAATTTGCTGAGTTCCAGCTCTGCTCCGTAATCCTACAGTTAGGCAAAAGCCAGTAAAGCGACCTTTGTAGGTATCCTTGCAGCGTCCGGGCAAAAACCAAGTAGACTAGTGTCATGGTCTGGTTATTCACGCGAAAAAATCAGGATGTTGCACTTGCCAAGCCAGTTTTAAACTATGGTCGCGTAAAACTCAGAACACTCTTTGATCTTGACCAGACTGCCTGGCAGCGCATTCATGCCCACTTTCGTGATCCAGAAGTATCCCATCTCAATGGCACGGCACCCAACCGCATGCCCCTGTGGCTACTCAAGCGTATTCTGCGGGCAGATAGCCGCCGACCTGACCGTCGCACCTACGGTATTTTTGATGAAGCTGATGATTACATTGGTACAATCGAGCTCTATGATATCCGCTATGACCATGCCACCTTGGGTATTATTATTGGTGAGCGCAGCCACTGGAATAAGGGCTATGGACCCGAGGCAATCCGCGCGGTGTTAGAGCAGGCATTTGATAGCCTGAATCTAAACCGCATAGTACTGACCACCTTTGCCGACAATGAGCGGGCACAACAGGCCTTTAAAAAAGTTGGTTTTCAGGAGTATCGCCGTGTGCCCAACGGTAACGGACGCACCGATGTACTGATGGAACTGACCAGAGACGAGTGGTTTGCTCAGTAGACCCCTTGCAAAAGTCCAGATTGATGGCGATTCTAATTGGTCTTAATACCGAGACCGTTAAATTGGTTGCAGATTCGAAAAGCTTTTCCCCGCTTCCTAACGCCCTGCTCGGGATAAATCGTTGGGTTTATCCCAATGATTTATCCGGAACCGGTATAAGATTGCCAAGTTGATGCTTTCGAAAGAAGTCTAGTAACTCGAGCGCAAGGACGGCGTCTGCGGCTTGCCAGTCGGTTTGCGGTGAACAAACTTGTGTGATTGAATATCCACAAAGGTTTTCAGCCCCACCAGACACAGCAGGGCAATCAGGGGCGCACCTATTGCCAGCGACAAAAAGCCCCCGATAAGTACCACGATATGCAGAATGACCACGCGCACATAAGGTTGAAACATCAAGGTCTCAAGTTTGAAGCGGCGATATTCTTCCTCAGCGAGGTAGTTGTTGATATATGACCACAAGTGACTGCCAAAAAGTGGCAAAACCGCCCAGATTAACCCAGAGACCAGCAGCTCTGGAAACACCGACTTTTCAGAAACGCGCGGTAAATGCTCGGCAAATAAATGCCAGACCAGTTCACCGTGTCCGCTCCAAAACATGAAATAATGCAGGCAGAAAAAAGGAATCATGAAGAGTTTTGCAACGTGCTGCGTAGCGGGCAGGCCTTTGCTATCGACAGCCAGCATCTTCATTACATTAAAGAAGCCAATAATGCCGTTCTCGAGCCAGTACAGCAGCATAATAACGCCCAAGTCCCAGCCAAGAAACAGTACTCCAACAATGGGAACAGCATTCACGGCAATCAGTGCGCGTACTGATGAAGTCATTTCTTTATACTAAAGCTTGCCTGAACTGATTGGCGATAAAATCCGCACTAACAGCGCTTCACATGGGTGAGATCAGCTTGGCCTACGCCAAGCTGATCGAATAGGTCTTTACAGGTGGAAACTCGAGGTTATACTGGTTCCGGATAAGATGGATCTCGAGCCCAAAAAATACCGCTAAGTCTGGCTTGAACTCATAGACCTCAACGTATTCATCAACACTGGAAATGGACTTGCTCACGATAATCGCTTTGGCAGTAACGGCCCTGGCCAAAAAGCGTCGCTCGTCCAGCACCCAGCCAAGCTTGAGCATCGCTACAAAAAGAACTGGCGGTACGAGCACCGAAACAATCAGAGCCAGCTGAAGGTTGCCGAGTAAGGGCGCTAAGGCAAAAGGGCCTATGGCCATAAGTCCGGTAAAGATCGGCAGCAGCTTCATGCTGTAGCGAGGTAATCGCCTTGGCATTAGGTACAACCTTTCACTTCAGTCCTGGTCGCTGCGGTTGCCGCACTAGTCTTGCCAGATACTGGGCTAGCTCGAGCGGATTGTCAAAGCGCAACTCGCTCACATCATGACGTGTTAGCACCGCCTGCCAGGGACATTCAGGCGTGCTCACGATGCGCAATCTGTCAGGGGCCAAAGACCTGGATGGTGTTACCCGCACTGCGAATGTCGAGGATGCGGATAGGCCCACCCGGATCACCCACGTTGTTGCCACAACGCAGCTCGGTAGGTCCGGTGTGAGTACCATGGATAGAGCTGCAGTTGCCGAGGAAAAACGGACCAAAAAAGTCGTCGCGTCGCACACCGATCACCACGCTTTGACCTGCGGGGCGCACATCAGTGATGGCAAAGGCGTGATCCATACTGCCTGCGCTAATCCGGTTACCGCCACTTGTAGCATTCCCAAGATCAACAACAAGTGGTGTTCCTGAAACATCGATGGCGGAGCCTTCTGTCTGCCGAATGGTGGTGTCCCGCATACCAAAAACGCTGCTGCCAGCAATCCGTACTCCCAGAACGGTGCGCTCGATGAGGGAACCTTCGCCAAGTACGACAAAAGCGCTGTCTGCTATATAGAGGCCACTGGCACCCTTCAGGTTGCGGCTGTCCTGGAAGGTGACGCCCTCTAGCGATACTCTGGCTGAGCCAGAGGCATGGACACCTATGAAATTGCCTGAAAAGCTGGTGCTGCGGATAAAACTTGGTCCAGAGGCACCTTCAGCCCTGACGCCGTAATCATTATCCATAATGGAGCCACGAAGCGTTTGAAGTTTGCTTTCGCCCAGCAGCATCACACCATTGACACTGTTGTGACTCGCAGAGCTGTCCTCGAGTGCCAGCGACGCCTCTTGCATAGCCAGAATGCCGTTTTGTGTATTGGCGTCTGCCTCACTGTCCTTAAAAAGCAGGGTGGAATTGTTCCGCATAAACAGTCCGCTTTGTGCATTGTTATTAAACGTGCTGTTGCGCGTGCGTACCGCCGCCAAATTGTCGGCACGCAGACCGTAAAGGCCGTTATGAGAGATATCACTGGTCAAAAGCTCGAGCGCTGTTTGATCCTGTAGCCAAACACCGTGAATACTGTTTTCCGACAGACGACTTTCTTGCACCGCAGCATAAGCACTGCCACGAAGCATCAAACCAATGGCATTTTGCGTGATGCTGGAATCACTCAGTGCTAATTCACTGCTTCCATCTAGCAAGATGCCCTGGCTGCTACTTTCCGTGATGGTCATCTTTGTGAGAGTAAGCTTGGCATCACCTGTCGCCTCAATCCCGGTCTCATTCTTGCTAATGGTGCTTTCTTTTGTTTCAAGGACGCTGCCTGTAGCCAGTTGAACGCCAACTTGATTATCGGTAATCGTAGTTTGATTCAGGCTAAGTGTACTTTCTGGTGGCAATTCCGGAGGGGGCAGCAGCGTCACAATTCCTTGTTTATTGCCTGAAATCAGACTATCCGTAAGTTGCAAGACACCACCTTGTACCGTAATGCCAGCCTCGCTATTGTTCTGAATACCACTCTTGGTCACTACCACAGACCCACCAGCGATAAACAGTCCACTTCCCGAAGAGGTAAGCTGGACGCTTTCCATCAGCAGCTTGGCCGCACCGACGACCACTGCTTCGGAAAAGTTCATCAGGCTGAGGTTGGAGAGTGTGGACTCGAGACCTGGCGGACCACCGTAACTTAGCCCTCTGGTACTCATATCACCGATTAGTTTAACTCCCTCCTGACTTTCACCAGTCAGGGTTCGACCAGTGATACCAAGAGGCCAGGTTTCTCCGGTTGTAACGCTATAGCTACCGTTTTGTAGAAAAATGCTATCGCCAATATCTGCAAGTCCCACAGCCCTGGTCAAGCTCCGCAATGGGCTGTCCGGCGTGCCGCGCCCGCTGGCATCACTACCCGTCGGACCCGCCGTGACGACCGTCACGACAACTGCGTCAGCGACTTCAACTGTTCCAGCCGTGGCCGTCAGGCTTAGTACCAGTGACCCTGGTGTTAATCCATGCGGGATGTTGGTGCTAAGCAAAGCGCTTGTAGCGCTGTTCGCTTCAATCACCGCGTCCAGACTACCCACCTTTGCAGCGCTGATGCCGCTTAAGTTTTGCCCCGCAATATCCAGAAAAATCTTTCCTGCTCCTTGCCGTACTTGCCGGCTGTTGCCATAGGTCTGGATGCTTAGGTTTGTGACTGCCATCGGCACACTGGTTATGTGCAAGGTCAGGGACGCAGCATGTTCAAGCGCACCAGAAGCGCCTTTAACGGTCAGGGGATAACTTCCCAGGCTTGCATTTGGTGCAACGCTTAGCTGCAAGCTTGCTACCTGACCTATCGCACTCGGTGGTACAAAACTGGCTGAAACACCTGTGGGCAAGCCACTGACGCTCAGGCTTACCGCAGCCTCAAAGTTTGCCCGAGTGATAGCAATACTCACTTCAGCGCTTTCACCCAGTGCCACGCTGACAGAAGTGGGTACACTGAGCTTAAAACTGGCGTCGGTACTGTAGCTGATGCTTACCGTTTCCGTTTCACTTGCGCTTAAAGCTACGGTCTGACTCGGTGGGTCGGGATAGTAGGTGTCTCCGGCATGCTCGAGTACTCCTGCTGCCACTGTGTACTCACCTACGACCAGATCGCTTAACACCGTACTCTCACTGAGCAGTTGCTCAAACCCCGCTGGGCCAGCCACCGTGATGCTGGGACCCGTAGTGCTAAGAACCTTCCCTTCAGGAAGGTGAATCTCAACGATCAGCTTGCCACGCAGCGGCGGCACGTCCGACCCAGAGGGCGAACAAGCAAGCATTATCATAAGTATTACTGAAACTAACAAAAAGCGTGTCACTCACTACCTCCAAAATACTTAGCAAGCACTTCGGCTCGCTTGTGATCGTATTCCTCACGGCTAATCAGCTCTTCGTCTAGCAGTGCCTGCAAGCTGCGCAGCGCCTGGGCAGCATCTTGTGCCTCAGCTACAGAGATCTTTGTCTGCGACTGCGATCCTTCACGTAACACAGCAGCCTGACTTATCGAGGTGAGCAGCTCAGCCACGTCCCGAAGGTTAGGTTGTTTGTCACTCGCCACGCGCTCGATGCGCGCTGCTATGTCCTCGTCATGGACAACGTAACTCACCTGCCGCTTTGCTCTTGCTGTACTTCCGGTGTTTCTGTGACCGCTACCGAACGACTGCCCGACAGCGCCAATAAGCATCATC
This sequence comes from uncultured bacterium, assembly GCA_964655595.1. GTDB lineage: Bacteria > Deinococcota > Deinococci > Deinococcales > Trueperaceae > CAZZPQ01. The sequence goes on along the minus strand of CAZZPQ010000053.1, from coordinate 1,024 downwards.
AGCGGCGTCAGCGCTAGAAACGACAACAGGTAAGCGTAGCCATAGGGCTGCATGCCGACAGTGCGGTTTTCTGAGGCGCCCTGACACACAAAATATGTCCTGTGGGTATGCAGGTTGATGGTTTGCCGGCGCAGGGCCAGTCGTTCGTTTGGAGCGCAGATACGCTCCCCGATAAGCTGCTCGGTCGTGGGAATCGCCAGCACTACAATAGCGCCAAAAAAAGCCAACACTGCTGAAATCACAACTGAAACTACAACTACTTGTGTCATCTATACCTCTAGCTGACAGTTACCTGCCTGTGCTTTTTAAGTAGGGGAGGCGGCTGAGCCACCCCACCTAATACCAAGCCCAATCAATTGGTTGTGCATTGAAAAAGCCATTCCTCGGTTCCTACTCGCCCTGCTCGCGATAACTTAGTTGATACAGACACTTACATCCGCATTCAGGTAGATGGGCACGCGTGCGGTAGCACTTCTGCCGTCGGCATTGGTGTAGGCCAACCTGAGGAAATAGGGTTGCAGATTCGGATTAGTATTATGAAAGCAAATGGGGGTGACATAATCTGAAGGCCTGAAGTAGCGGTTTGATGGCCTTGTTGGCAGCGGGCGCGGGTCAGTAATGAGGGTAATCGGTAGGCGATCACCTCCCGTTCCATAGCTAATCGACCACTCAACCGAGGTTGGCGGATCTGGGCTTGGGTCAACGACCGAGTAAGCGACATAAGCACGCTGACCACTGGTGAAGACCGCCTGAATCTCGGGGCTAGTGATGTTTACGACCGGTGGGCCATCATCGGGTGGCTCGACCACAGTAATGTCGACCTTGTCGCTACCCGTCTGCCCATGCTGGTTGGTGAGGCTCACGGTAATCGTGCGTGGGCCGGTGGTGGCAAAAGAGACCACAGGTGTGCAGCCACTCCAGGGGCCTTCGCCCGAAACGCTGCTCGTCCAGCGGTAGGCGCTACACGGCTGCGGCGCATTGGGACCGCTGAACTCTTCGGCAACGAAAGTGTACTCGAGCCCCC
>CAZZPQ010000052.1:0-19431 GCA_964655595.1 uncultured bacterium | reverse complement strand
ATTAACCAGTTTATAGGTTCAGTATTCGTCTTCAAGTCCTACAGGTCACCCGTGCTTTGTAGATATTGCTACTGCTCACGGCTGGGGCAGAGGCTGTTTAAAGTGCAGACGCTGCAATTTGGCCTGCGGGCATGGCAGATCCTGCGTCCGTGCAGAATCAGGGCATGATGAACAAATATCCAGTCGCTGTGGGGAAAGACCCCCTCGAGGTCTTTTTCGACCCTGTCTGGATTGTCGTGTTTACTGAGTTGTAAGCGCCGTGCCAAACGGCCCACATGTGTATCGACTGCAATGGCTGGTCGGCCAAAGGCGTTGGACAGCACCACGTTGGCAGTTTTGCGTCCTACGCCGGGCAGCGTTAGTATGGCGTCAAAGTCATTGGGTACCTCGCCACCATAATCTGTGACAAGTTTTTTGGCGGTCAGGATGATGTTTTTGGCTTTGTTGCGAAAAAGACCAATCGTCCTGATATAGACTATGACTTCTTCGGGGGTGGCTTGGGCCAGAGCAGCAGCGTCTGGATAACACTCAAAAAGGGCTGGTGTGGCTTCGTTCACACTTTTGTCGGTGGCCTGGGCAGAGAGGATGGTGGCAATCAGCAACTCATAGGGGTTGGCATGGCTGAGTTCGGTGCGGGCGTCCGGGTAGCCCTCTTGTAAACGCTCCAGTATCAGACTGGCACGCTGCTGACGTTGGATCTTGGTTTCTTTGAACATGGCTTTGATTGTACGTAGTTGAGACGGTAGCGTAAAGTTCAGGTTACACACTGTGCTTGAGCCAAGCAACCTTGAGAGGGTAGAGTGGCACTATGAAAGCGCCTGCGGTGGGAGAAATTCGTTCCGAAGTGTGGAACGCCTTGCAAAAGGCGAAAGCAGCGGCTTATCCGCTGCCGCCATACGGACATCATCCCAACTTTGTGGGAGCAGCTGAGGCGAGTGGGTTACTTCTTGAATATTTGTTTGAGGCGGGTCTTTTACAGCCTGCGGATACGGTGCTGAGTTACCCGGATTATGTGCTGCGTCCCTTGCGGAAAGGACTGCTCGAGCGCGGCGTCTCTGTGCTCGTACCTGCCAAACATGGCAAGAGCTATCGCTTTCTGGAGGCTGGCAAGGTGGACGCCACCAAGGTCTCGAGCATTTCAGGGGCAGAAAAAGAGGGAAGACCGCTAAGCCATCTTCCTGAACTAAAGATGGTTATGCTGGCTTGTGTAGCGCTCAGCTCAGACGGAAGCGTTCTGGACAAAGGCTATGGCTTTCGGTTGCCGCAGGCGTGTAGCGAGCTTGCCTGTGCGACCATCGTTCACCCTTTGCAGCTTGTTGGTCAGGCGTTTGTGGCACCCTTACGGGTGGCGCTGTACGCTACACCCGAAAAAGTAAGCAATTTGTCAGCAGAGCCAGCAATGATTCCTTAAACTGGTAGTAGTGATTGGCAAAGGAGTTATACATGCCTGTTTTTGAATATAAAGTAAGAGATCGCAGTGGTAAGACAATTAGTGCCACGATGGAAGCGGCCTCTCAGCGTGATGTCGCTTCGAATCTGCGTGAAAAAGGCTACTTCATCAGCGAGATTAAAGCACCAGGCGCTGGGCTAAAAGCAGACATCAAGCTGCCTAAGTGGATGGATATTGGCAGCAAGCCCAACACGCGCGATGTATCGCTCTTTAGCCGTCAGTTTGCTACCGTGATCAATGCGGGCTTGCCAGTGGTGCAGTCACTGTCAATCTTGCAAAAGCAGGCAGATAAACAGGGCATGAAGGATGCGCTTAAGATAATTCGTGAAGACGTTGAGACCGGTCTGCCGCTTTCCGACGCCCTGATGAAGCATCCAGGTATCTTCAGTAAGCTTTATATTTATCTGGTGCGCGCCGGTGAGGTATCGGGTAATCTGGACGGGATTCTCGAGCGCATTGCTGCTTTTCAGGAAAAACAGCAGGCGCTTAAAGGCAAGATCAAGACGGCACTGACTTATCCGACCGTGGTTTTGGTCATTGCGCTGGGTGTGACCTGGTTTCTGCTTACGGGCATCGTGCCACAGTTTGCGGGTATTCTCACTCAGCTAGGTGGCGATTTGCCGATGATTACCAGTATCCTGATTACCATCAGTGATTTTCTGCGTAACCAGTGGTACATTATGGCAGGTGGTATTGCTGCGTTGGTGGGCGGGTTAAACTTTTATTACCGCACCAAAAATGGTCGATTGGTAATCGACAATTTCATGCTCAGGGCGCCTATTATCGGCAACCTTGTCAAAAAAACCTCGATTGCCAGTTTCTCGAGCACCTTTGGTCTGCTGCTTAAAAGCGGCGTTAATATTATTGAGTCGATTGAGATTACCAAAGGTACCGCTGGTAACGTCGTTGTTGAAAATGTACTTAACGAGACCAAGGAGGCGGTGCAGCGCGGTGAGCAAATCAGCTCAACACTGGTCAAGTATCCGAAGGTCTTTCCACCCCTGGTCAGCTCGATGGTTGCCATTGGTGAAGAAACCGGTGCGGTAGACAGCATGCTCGAGAAAATCTCGTCCTTTTATGAGCGCGAGGTTGATGAGGCGGTCGATGGTCTGACTGCGGCACTCGAGCCCGCCCTCATTGTTTTTCTGGGAGCAGTGGTTGGTTTTATCGTGGCGGGTATGTTCCTGCCGATGTTCTCGATTATCGGTTCACTGTCAGGCTAAGCCTTGCTAGCGGTATCACACCTGGATTGCCTTTTAAAGACTGCTATCCCACCGCTGTAGTTTAGGTCGTCCAGATGGGTGATAACAGCATCATAGTCACGAAGAATCATCAGGCTATACCCCTGGTCGTGTCATGGCACCCGTGGCCTGGCAAAGGGAGTGCAGCAATCAATTTGTCGGGCTCGGTAGTATCGTTGTAAGCAAAGCGTATGCATAGCGATTCCCAAAGTACAGTCATTACATCCCCCTGTCATCCCTTCGGCAAGCTCAGGACAAGTCTGAACGGAGCATCGCGCAGTGAAGAATCGCTTTATACTAACCTTTGATGCCCATTGAGTTGCTCACAATGGGCAGTGCAGAGCGACAGCCGTCGTGCTAGCCGTCGCGCTGCACTGTTGAATACTTGCCCCAACTGAGGTGACCAATCAGCAATATTTACACGCAGCTTACCTGAAGTGTGATAGCGTAATAGCGTGCAAGACCTTAAAACAAGCCTTCAGAACGCCCTGAGACGTGCCTTAAGTAGTCTGGACGTAACAGTGGACATCCCCATTCAGGATGTTCCTGCTGATAAACCTGGCGATTATGGTACACCTGTCGCTTTTAGCCTTGCCAGACAGCTTCGCAAAAACCCGGCAGATATTGCCCAGAACATCCTGCAGAGCCTGGATCTGCCCGAAGGTATCGCCAAAGCGGAGGCGGTGGGGCCGTATATCAATTTCTTTGTGGATACCAGTTCATTTATTCAGAATGTCATTCAAAGCCCGCTCGAGCTACCCTCACAGGACAAAAAGGTCATCGTTGAACATACCAGTATCAACCCTAATAAGGAAGCGCATGTTGGGCATTTGCGCAATATCGCTCTGGGTGACGCCATTGCCCGGATTCTGCGGGCGGCAGGCTACATGGTGGAGGTTCAGAACTACATCGATGATACAGGCAGACAGGCGGCCGAGAGTCTCTTTGCTGTGACTTACTTTAATGCCAGGTACAATGGCGAGAAAAAGTACGACCACTGGCTGGGTGAGCTGTACGTTCGCTTGCAGCAAGCCAAAGAGAGTGACGCTGAGACGATCGAGGCGGGTGTGCGGGGGGTCATGGATCAGCTCGAGCATGGAGACTTGCGTGACCAGGTGGCGGTGGTGGTTCGTTCGTTGCTGGAGACCTCTTACCGACTGGGCGTAGAGTATGACCTTCTGGTCTGGGAAAGCGACGTGGTCAGAAGTGGTTTTCTGGCCCAGGGACTCTCCATTTTGCGGCAGAGCGCCTTTGTGTCTCTGCCAAGCGAAGGAAAGTACGCTGGGGCACTGGTCATGGACGTCTCGAGCTTTATTCCTGGACTCGAAGAGCCGCAGGTGGTGCTGGTGCGCAGCGATGGTAACGCCATGTACGTCGCCAAAGACATCGCCTATCACTTCTGGAAAGCGGGCATGTTTGACGGGCTGACCTTTGAGCGCTTTGGCGAGCAACCCAGTGGTCAGTCACTCTACAGCAGCAGTGCCTATGGGGAAGCGCATCCGGATGGGCATACCTTTGCCCACGGGGATGACCTGATCAATGTGATTGACGCACGGCAGTCGCACCCCCAAACCATCGTTCGCACAGCGCTGAAGCTAACCGACGATCCGCGGCAGCATGATCTGCATCACCTGGCCTATGAAGTGGTGACACTCGAGGGGCAGGCGATGAGTGGTCGCAAGGGTATCACGCTGGCGATTGATACGGTGATTGACGAAGCTGTGCGGCGGGCTAAGGCTATTGTGCAGGAAAAAAATCCTGACCTTGGGCAGGTGGATACAGTGGCGCGGCAAGTAGGCATCGGTGCCTTGCGCTTTGGCATGCTCAAGTCAGAAGCGAAGCGCATCATCGATTTTCGCTGGGAGCAGGCACTGTCCTTGCAAGGAGACTCGGCCCCTTACGTGCAGTACGCACACGCCCGCGCCTGTAGCATACTGCGGGCTGCTGTCCGTGAGGGTGTCGACGCTCGGGATGCAGACTATAAGCAACTGGGTGCACTCGAGTCCAGACTGGCGCAGGTCATTGCGCGCTTTCCCGAGACGATTCGTTTGGCTGCCAGAGAGGTTGCGCCGCATATCATCGCGCAGTACTGTCTCGATTTGGCGACTGCCTGGAACGCTTACTATAACCACAAGGATGCGGAGGGTAAGCCAGATACCCGTGTCTTACAGGCAGAAGCAGGTCTGCGCGAGGCGCGGCTGGCACTGGTTGAAAAAGTTCAGGAAACGCTCGCTGCCAGCCTCGAGCTTTTGGGTATCGAAGCGCCTCAGGAAATGTGATGCTCGAGCTGCCTGACGCTTCCCTGTGGGATGAGCTTTTGGCAGAGGTGACTTTACCTGGCTGGTTTAGGGCCAAACAGACCTTTGATACCAGCAGCGTCACGGACGTGGCGCAGTCTGTCCAGGAGGAACTGGCTAAGGTTCGGCATCTCTTCCAGGCCGGTATGCGGGTGGGTATTGGTGTGGGCTCGAGGGGTCTTGCATCCTTGGAGGTGCTGGTACGTACGACAGTTGAATATCTAAGGGACTGTGGCTGTACGCCTGTTATTCTGCCAGCCATGGGTAGTCATGGTGGGGCTACAGCCGCCGGTCAGCTTAAGGTTCTGGCGGGCTACGGAATCACTGCGGAAACGGTTGGTGCCGAGCTTGTCTCGAGCATGGCAGTTACAGAACTCGGTAAGCTTGGCAGTGGTCTGCCCGTGGTTTTCTCCAGCGACGCCCTTGCCTGTGATCTGATTATTCCCATTAACCGTATCAAGTCGCATACTTCGTTTCGCGGCCCGGTGGAAAGCGGCCTGAGCAAGATGCTGGTGATTGGTTTTGGCAGGCATGCAGGCGCGCAGGCTGTGCATGCTGAGGGCTACGAACGCTTTGCCCAGAACATTCTTGAGGCCAGAGATATCATTTTGCAGCGCACGCCGTTTAAGTTTGGTTTGGCTACGGTTGAAAATGCCCACGGGCAACTCATGCGACTCGAGCTTGTTATGGCAGATGATCTAAAGTGCCGAGAACCCGAACTCTTGCAGCTTGCCAAAAAGAGTATGGCGCGCCTCCTCTTTGAGGAACTGGACATTCTGGTCGTACAGGAAGCCAGCAAGCACATTTCAGGTCTGGGCATGGATCCCAACGTCACCGGGCGTTTTGTCAGCATGCCGGGTGATCTGAAGCTTGGCAGGTTGCTGCTCCTGGATTTAAACGATAACAGTCAGGGAAACGCTATTGGTCTGGGCCTGGCAGACATCACAACGCGCCGCGTCTGGCAAAAGTTACGCCTGCATGATAGCTGGGTGAACGCAGTGACTTCCGGTAGCCTGGCAGCAGTTAAGCTGCCTATTTGTATGGCGAGCGATGAGCTCGCTATCAAACTGGCCATAAAAACATGCGGACAGCAGGATATGACCAGGCTGCGGGCTGTGTGGATTAAAAATACCGCCAGCCTCGAGACGATCTTTGTGAGCAAAGCGCTTGCTGAAGCCTTGCCTGAGGGGATCAGTCTTTTGTCTGAGGAGCCAGTAAAGGTAGCTGTCTTTGACCATCCAGCGTGAGCAAGCTGCCATAAAGCTCGGGTCGGCGATCACGAAAAAAGCCAAAGCCGGCGCGAAAGCTGCGAGCTGCGGCGAAGTTTAGTTCGGCGTAGAGAATGCTCTCGCTGCTTCTGTCGGCTTCGCTGAGTTTGTTGCCCATATAGTCACTGATGAATGAGTGTCCGTAAAAGCTCTGCTTAAGACCGCTAACCGTCTCGCTACCGATGCGGTTCGCTGCTGCCAGATAACAACAGTTACTCACGGCGTGTCCAATCATGGCGCGTTGCCAGAGATCCTTGGTATCTACCTCGTGCGCTCCGGAGCTTTCTGGCTCTGAGCCGATAGCCGTAGGGTAGAGTAGCAGTTCAGCGCCTTGTAGCGCCATGACCCGGGCGGCCTCGGGAAACCACTGATCCCAGCAGATGCCCACACCGATGTTGCCATAGGATGTTTTCCAGGTTTTAAAGCCAGTATCGCCGGGGTTGAAGTAAAACTTTTCCTCATAGCCCGGTCCATCGGGAATGTGGCTCTTGCGGTAGATGCCTAAAAGCGAGCCATCAGCGTCGATCATCGCCAGGCTGTTAAAGTGCGCCTGTCCGGCACGTTCAAAAAAAGAGATGGGCAAAACCACCTGGTAGTGGCGCGCGAGTTCCTGAAACTGTGGGATAAAAGGGTGCTGCTTAAGTTCATGCGCCAGTGCAAAGTAGCTGTCATCTTCCACCTGACAAAAGTAAAGGTTTTCAAAGAGTTCCTGTAGCAGGATGATATTCGCGCCCTGTGTAGCGGCTTCATGGACTTTAGCCAGGGCTTTGTGAACATTGTGCTGGGGACTGTCACTACAGCTCATCTGAACAACGGCAAGTTTAATACTTTTGTGCATAGTCTTCCTCAAAGCTTTCCCAGTACTGCACCACTGGGTTGCTGCTGAGTGATGCAGTGAAAGGAGCCACCACCCGTAATGATGCCCAGCGACGGCAAGCCAATAACATCATGATCTGGAAAGGTGTCTCGCAGGATGTTTAGGGCAATGTCATCGTTAATATCATCGTACTGCGGTACAACCACAAAGCCATTACCGATATAAAAGTTGGCGTAGGTCAGGGGCAAGCGCTCATCGCCTAAGTCGAGACGCTTGCGTGGCAGAGGCAATTCAACAATGCCGTAGGGCATGTCATTGGTTTGCCGCAAGAGTTGCAAGGTAGTCAGGTTTTCCTGCATGGGGGCGTAGTTGCTGTCTGACTTGTCCTCGCAGATTGAGGTGATGATCAGACTGTCAGAGGCCCAGCGGGTGATGGTGTCGATGTGCCCATCGGTCTTGTCGCCCTCGAGCCCCTCATTCAGCCAGATAATTTGCTGGAGTCCCAGCTGCTGCTTGAGAGCAGTCTCAATGTCACTCTGGCTTAAGTGCGGGTTGCGGTTGGGGTTCAGCAGACACTGGCGGGTGGTCAGGCAGATACCCTGAGCATTGATGTCGAGTGCTCCCCCTTCCATAACCACATCCACGGCAAAGCGGAACGTGCCGAGTTTTTCGGCGATGTATCTGGGCACATGCTGGTCTTTTTCCCAGCGGTACTTATCTCCCCAGGCGTTAAAGCGCCAGTCGCTTATGGCGATGTGCCCCTGCGGATTGCGAATAAACAGAGGCCCACTGTCGCGCAGCCAGACGTCATCAACAGGGAAGTTGACAAAATGGATGTTGGCAGGATTTTGCCCCAGGTGACTGCGGGCATCAGCCTCACAGTCTTCATCGTTGCAAATCAGTCTCACGGTCTCATAGCCTGCAATGGTACTGACCAGGCTGGCATAGTCCTGACGAGCCGCTTCTAACTGACCTTCCCAGTAGTCATCATCAAAGGGCCAGCCCATCCAGGTGGCAGCGTGGCTCTGCCATTCTGCTGGAAAAGTGAAACCGAGTTCCGCTGGTGGTTTATCGTTCATGAGTCCTCTTGGGGTGTGGCGGATTTTTTGTTAGCATAAAACAAGTGACTACTAGCTTACACGTTCAGACAGATGGAGGTCGGTATGGCAGGTACAGACAGGGTGGCGCTTATCACTGGTGCGTCCAGTGGTATTGGCGAAGCTTGCGCCGAGGCACTACATGCAGAGGGTTTGCAAGTGGCAATTGTCGATGTCAATGAGGAAGCGGGGCAGCATGTGGCAGAGCGCTTTAGTGGCGTGTATATTCAGGCAGATTTAACCCGGCGTGAAGACTGTCAGACTGCGGTAGCAACGACAGTCGCGAAGCTTGGGGGTCTCGATGTGCTGGTCAGTAATGCTGGTTTTCAGAGCATTCACCCACTTCCTGACTTTCCTGAGGATACCTGGGACAAGATGATTGCGCTCATGCTCACAGCACCGTTTTTGCTCAGTAAATATGCCTGGGAGTCTCTTAAGCGTAGCGGGCAGGGGCGGATCATTCATATTGGCAGTGCTCACAGTCTGACGGCAAGTCCCTACAAATCTGCCTATGTTAGCGCCAAGCACGGCGTGCTGGGACTGATGCGCACGACTGCACTCGAGGGTGGCCCTTTGGGTATCACCTGCAACACGGTTTGCCCTGCTTATGTTCGGACACCACTCGTTGAAAAACAAGTTGCCGATCAGGCGCGCACCAGGGGCATCAGCGCTGAGGAAGTCGAGGAAAAAGTCTTTTTGCACAATGTGGCTATCAAGCGGATGCTGGGGCCGCAGGATGTCGCTAACTATGTGGCCTTTCTTGCATCTGAAGCGGCCTGGGGCATCACTGGAGCAACTGCCACAATTGACCTGGGCTGGACGGCGCAGTAGAAATAGGGCTGTTAGCAAAAAAGCAATGAGCGATGCGTTGCTTCGCTTCTTTCCCTATATCTATCTCCCTTATCCTTTCTGCTATTCGTTCAGCGAAAAACCACTCAGTATCCTTCGCATACAGGCCCGCTTTGGATACAATAGACCTGGCCTTGTCAGGCTGAACATTGACTGATAAGTCAGGAGATACCAGAACTATGCCAAAACTCAGCACTCACATACTTGACACCACGCACGGCAAGCCTGCTGCTGGCGTGCAGCTTGACCTCTACTTTCTGGGCGGGGAATCCCGTCAGCATCTGGCCAGTTTTGTAACCAATCAGGATGGTCGCACAGATACACCGCTTCTTCTTGAAGACGACATGGTGACAGGTATTTTTGAACTCGAGTTTCATGTTGGGGATTACTTCAGACAAACGCTGTCACATCCAGAGCCACTTTTTTTGGATGTGGTGCCGGTGCGTTTTGGCATTGCAGATGCAGGGCAAAACTACCATGTGCCCCTGCTGGTATCTCCTTTTGGCTACAGCACCTACCGTGGAAGTTAGCCCACAGGCTGCTACCTTAAGTCGCGAGGTGATGCGCCGGATTGAGGTATTGGCACAATACTCGGAAACTCCCGAGGGGCTGACACGGACTTTCCTTAGTCCGGCCATGAAAGATGTTCACCACGAGGTACAGGGCTGGATGGAAGCTGCGGGCATGTCGGTGCGCACTGATGCTGTCGGTAATATCATCGGGCGTTTTGCGGCAGCTGAAGCCACCAACAAAACCCTGCTTATTGGCAGTCATCTGGATACGGTGCGCAATGCTGGCAAGTATGACGGCATGCTGGGGGTGCTGCTGGGTATCGCCCTGGTGGAAAGCCTGCCCGCAGCCCGAGCTTTTAATATCGATGTGATTGGCTTTTCAGACGAGGAAGGCGTGCGCTTTGGGGCGACCTATTTTGGTAGCCAGGGGATTACAGGTACTTTTGCCAGTGAGCAGCTCGAGCTGCGTGACCAGTATGGGATCAGTCTGCGGGAGGCCATTGAGCGTTATGGGCTTAGTCCAGACGAGATTGCTGAAGCAGCCTACAAATCTGAAGATGTGCTGGCCTTTCTCGAGGTACACATTGAACAAGGGCCCCTGCTCGAGCACCTGGGGCAGCCACTGGGGGTGGTAGACGCGATTGTAGGACAGTCCAGGCTCGAGCTGAGGTTTGTAGGGCAAGCTGGGCATGCTGGTACTACACCGATGGACTTGCGCCGTGACGCGCTGGTGGCAGCGGCTGCCTTCATCCTGGCTGTCACAACCTACGCTGGTGCACAGGCAGGTCTGGTGGCAACAGTGGGGCGTGTCGAAGTGCAACCCAATGCGACCAATGTGATTCCTGCTGAGGTCTTGCTCAGCCTGGATGTACGTCACAAAGACGACGCCTTGCGTTTGCAAGCCGTGACCGAGCTGCTGGCGGAAGCTGAGAAGCTGGCGGCACAACACTCAGTCACTGTTTATACGCGCGAGTTGTTCAGCGAGCCAACGACCTGGCTGCATCCGGGTTTATCTGAGAGCTTATGGCGGCATAGTCAAGGCGTGCGGATGGTGAGCGGCGCCGGACATGACTGTGCGATTATGAGCCGCTTTGCAGCGAGTGCCTTGCTCTTTGTGCGTTGTGCTGCTGGACTGAGTCACCATCCGGATGAAGCTGTGGCAGAGGCAGATGTGGCTTGTGCCTTGCAAGCGCTCCAGGCTTTTGTTGAGGGCTATGATGCTTGACCTGATCATTCGGTCTGCTTGTCTGGTCATGCCAGATGGTCTGGAGACGGCTGATATTGGCATTGCCGATGGCTTTATTGTGCGCTTACAGGATGAGATTTCAGAGCCTGCCAAAGCGGAGCTTGACGCTTCAGGCTGTCATGTTTTTCCGGGCCTGCTGGATATGCACGTGCATTTCAACGAGCCCGGTCGCGCTGCCTGGGAGGGTATTCGCACGGGTTCGCGGGCGCTGGTTGCGGCTGGTGGCACGCTGTTTGCTGATATGCCACTTAACTCTGACCCACCTCTGCTGACGGTTCAGGCCTTTGAGGACAAACTAGCGGTTGCTAAGCAGAAGTCGCAAAGCGATTTTGCTTTGTGGGCTGGTCTGACACCGGATAATCTGGGGCAGCTGGGGGACCTTGCAGCACTGGGCGTCGTGGGTTTTAAGGCGTTCATGAGTCATAGCGGAATTGCTGAGTTCAGAGCTGCCGATGACGCGACTTTGTACCAGGGTATGGAGTTGGCTGCCAAACTTGGCTTACCTGTGGCGGTTCATGCAGAAAATGACAGCTTGACGCAGGCCGGGGCGCAGGCACTTCGCAGTAAGCCTTTAGTCACTGCCCAGGACTATCATGACAGCCGACCGCTGATTGCTGAACTCGAGGCCATCAGTCGCGCGATTCTCTTTGCTGAGGAGACAGCTTGCGATTTGCATATTGTGCATGTCAGTAGCGCCAGAGGCATTGCGCTTATTCGAAAAGCACAGGCTGGGGGCGTCCGGGTTAGCAGTGAAACCTGTCCCCACTATCTAACCTTTAGCACCAAGGACATGGACAGCCTGGCTGCAGTAGCAAAGTGCGCTCCCCCGTTGCGAGCAGAAGCTGAGCGGTTGGCGCTTTTAGAATGTGTCAAAACTGCTGAGGTGGACATAATTGCCAGCGACCACTCTCCTTGCGAGCCTGCACTCAAAGATGCGAGACTAGATGTAGCCTGGGGTGGTATTAACGGGGTACAAGTGACGCTCGCTTCCCTGCTTAGCCTGGATGTTCCCCTGGCTCACATTGCTGCGCTGAGCGCTACCACACCGGCAGCCCGTTTTTCTCTGCCACACAAAGGTCGATTGGCAGTAGGCTACCATGCCGATTTGGCAATCGTTGACCTGTCACAAAGCTACGTTCTTGCTGCTGAGAATCTTCACACTCGGCATCCGGTCAGCCCTTATCTGGGCCGCAACCTCAAAGGTCTGGTGCGCTACACCTTGCTACGGGGGCAAGTGGCTTATCAGAAGGGTCGGTTTTTGCCGATTCAGGGACGTTTTATCAAACCGTATTTGAAGAACTGATGCTTGCTCAGTGGAAACGCTGCTAATGCCAGTTCTTTATTCCGAGCAGAGCGTTAGGAACCGAGGGATCGGGCTCCGTATAATGCTGCGGTAGTGATTTCCTCTCAGCCGTTTCTGCTGCCCTCTCGGCCAAAAGCGAACCTGCCGTCGTGCTGTCCATTGACCAGCCATCGACCAGGGCCTGAAGATGACCGTTCTCTGATTACGTTATACTGCTCAACTGTATGAAGCATATTGCCGTTTTGACCAGTGGGGGAGATGCGCCGGGTATGAACGCCGCGATTCGCGCGGTGGTGCGCACGGCCATCTTTAAGAAGGTTCGCATTTCAGCCGTCTATCAGGGCTATCAGGGTTTGCTCGATAACCAGATTCGGGAAATGAACGCTCGCAGCGTTGCGAATATCATCGGTCGTGGTGGGACGATTTTAAGAACGGCGCGCTGCCTCGAGTTCTACGAATCTGAAGGTCGAGCCAAGGCTGCTGCCACCTTGCGGCAGCATGACATTGAGGGTCTGATTGTTATTGGTGGGGACGGCTCGTTTCGGGGTGCACACACGCTCTATGAAGAGCATGGTATTCCGGTTATTGGCATCCCCGGTACTATCGATAACGATATTCCTGGTACCGATGTTACGATTGGCTTTAACACAGCTATCAATATTGCACTTGATGCGGTTGATCGTTTGCGCGACACTGCTGCCAGCCACGACAGACTCTTTCTGGTGGAGGTAATGGGGCGAAACTCCGGTCACATCGCGCTTTATGTGGGTGTTGCGGGTGGTGCGGAAGCCATTTTGGTTCCTGAAGCTGAAAGTGACGCAGAAAAAATTCTGGATGCAGTGATTGCCTCCGAGGAGCGTGGCAAGAGCTCGAGCATTATTGTGGTTGCAGAAGGTGCGTATCCTGGTGGGGCACTGGCACTCAAGAAAGAGCTCGAGCTTAAATGTGGCTATGAGGTGCGTACCAGTATTCTCGGACACGTTCAGCGGGGGGGAAGCCCCTCTACCCGAGACCGCGTACTGGCTTCTCGCATGGGATTTGCCGCGGTTCAGGGACTGCTCAAGGGACGCGCTGACGTGATGGTCGGGGCCGATAAGCGAGGTTCGGTTTATGTTCCTCTCAAGGAAGTGTTTGAAGGGCAACGCGCCTTTGACTGGGAGCTGTACGAAACCGCCAAGATTCTGGCTGTATAACAAAATCGGCGATGGTGGTATCATCCTGAATGATGCCACATTTTAGGACGTCCAGGATGTGCTTTTGCCAAGGGGCGAGTAGGAAGCGAGGATTGCTTTTCAAATCTGTAACCAATGTATCGGACTCGGTATTAGATGAGTGCGTCAACATTCAGTAGACCTCTTGCAAAAGTCCAGATTGATAGCGATTCTAATCGGTCTTAAGATTGCTCAGTTGATACTTTCGCAAGAAGTCTAGTGTTGAGCCACGACCAAAATCGGCATAAGGGATGCTGTGCGGATGTGGTCCTTAAGGAGAACTGTCAGCAGGCGGACACAACTCGCTGGAAAAATCCATAAAGATAGTAGTCATGTCGCTTGCTGGTAGCAAAGCCAAAAGCCTGGTGAAGCGCGTCTTTCTGGGTTGGTGGGTGCTCCTGACTGCCATGAGCCTGCAGGTGATTGTCTCGAGTTTTACCATGCAGTCCTTTGGTCTGTACATCGCGGTGATGCGGGCAGAGTTCGGCTGGAGCACCACTGCTTTTGCCATTGCCTTTGCCATTTTGCAAGCTGGTGGCGGCTTTCTTGGGCCGGTGGTGGGCATGCTGCTCAGCCGTTACGGGCCACGCAGGGTTATCCGTGTAGGTCTGCTTATCTTTGCTGTGGGTATGTTTTTGTTCAGTATGGTAAACAGTCTGGTGGGGCTGTATGCGGCTATTGTGGTCATTGCTTTAGGTAGCGCTTTAGCAGGGTTTTTACCTCTCAACACCATTGCCGTTCAGTGGTTTGATCGCTGGCGCTCGACGGCACTGGCGCTTATGCAAACCGGTATCAGTATTGCTGGTCTGGTGGTGCCACTGATTGCCTGGTTACTGGCAAGTTATGGATGGCGCTCAACCAGCATTATGACCGCCATCATTATTCTGCTGGTGGCTTTGCCGCTCACCTATTTTATTGGCAATAAGCCAGAAGACTATGGACTCGTGCCGGATGGTATCGAGAAACCACCCCTCTCGCCAGAAGCAGCCACCATCAACCACGACTTCACTGCCCGGGAAGCTATGCAGACCAGGGCTTTTTGGTTCATCAGTTTTGGTCACGGACTGGCCCTGATGATTGTCTTTGCCATATTAGCGCATCTTGTTGTTTACCTGACGGATGATCGCGGCTTCAGCTTGCAGTTGGCGGGGGTGGTTGTGGCGCTCATGACGAGTATGAGTATTGTTGGTCAACTGCTGGGGGGTTTTCTCGGTGATCGTTTGAACAAACGTCTGCTGGCTACGTTGGCTATGTTCGGTCACGCGAGTAGCTTACTGATGCTGGTCTATAGCACGACATTGGGCTGGGTGTTTGGTTTTGCGGTGCTACATGGTTTTTCCTGGGGTCTGCGAGGTCCCATTATGCAATCCATTCGGGCAGATTACTTTGGTCGCAAACATTTCGGTCAGATCATGGGTTTTTCCAGCGTGGTAGTAACTATGGGCATTGTGTTGGGGCCGCTCATTGTGGGTGGTTTTGTCGATTTGTTGGGTAGTTACCGCTTTGGTTTCAGCGTATTGGCAGTGCTGGCAACCTTAGGCTCTGTCTTTTTTGTACTGGCGTCACCACCTCGCAGGCTCTGATGTTCAGGGTACTTAAAACCTTTCGTGTCTTTCAGCAGGATAGTGAGCTGTTGGCTTATGATGCTGGCAGCCCCTATCTCGAGCAGGTCATGCAACTTTTCTGCCGAACCTGGAACCGTGATATGGGTAGCACACGTCGTTATTTTGTCGACTTTGCCATGCAGCAGCCGGATTTTCTCGGTAGGCTCATCGTTCAGCGTGAACAGGTGCTGGCCTTTGCCTTTGGCACACGGTCTCTGCCCGGGCAGTGGTGGCATGACCGCGTGACAGCCCAACTTGGCAAGAGTTATCCGGTGTTCCAGGATGCCTGGGTGGTGACTGAGCTTGCGGTAGCAGCGAGCCACCGCAAGCAGGGTCTGGCCAAACGCCTGATGGCAGAGCTGATGTCAGGCCAGCCTGCTTCGAATATTCTGCTCTCTACCCAGCAGTACAATACTGCCGCAAGACAGCTATATGAGGGACTTGGTTTTGTTTATTTAAGCGAAAACTTTGTGTTTCGTTCTGGAGAATCTCCTTTTGTTATTATGCACAGAGAATCACCGCAGCATCTTCCAGAGCAGTTATCTCCGCAGTTGTAAAGCCGAGTACCTCCTGCAGCATACTCCTGCTGTCTTGTCCCAGCAGTGGTGGTGCTTGCTGAGCGGTTGCTCCCAGTGGACTGGCAATGCCGGGCAATGAACCTAGTGTTGGGTGTTGTAGAGCGACAATCAGGTTCCGTGCGGCCACCTGGGGATCGTTCAGGGCCTCTGTCAGGTTGTTGACTGGTGTAACGGGAACACTGGCAGCGCTCAGGCGCCCTATCCAGTAAGCCTTGCTCTCTTGAGCAAATACTAAACTGAGCTGAGATACAAGCTCTTCACGGTGTTTCACCCGACCAGCATTGGTCTGAAAGTCCTGCCGCTGCCACAGGTTAGCTTGCCCCAGGGCTTCAGTGAGTCTTTGGTATTGCTGGTCATTGCCTACGGCTACCATGATGAAGCCATCCTTGCAGGCAAAAGCCTGGTAGGGCACAATCTGGGGATGGGCGCTGCCCAGGCGCGTCGGGTTTTCGCCAGTGAGCAGGGTTGCCTGCACCTGATTGACCAGACTTGCCAGCGCTACGTCCAAGAGAGCCAGATCCAGATACTGCCCCTTGCCTGTTTGCTGCCGCCCCTGGAGCGCCGCCAGAATACCTACTGCAGCGTGCAAGCCTGTCAAAACATCAATGACGGCTACACCAACCTTGCTAGGTGGGCCACTGGCTTCACCCGTCATGCTCATCAGGCCACTGAGGCCTTGCAGCGCAGCGTCATAGCCGCCCTCCTGTGCTCGGGGCCCACTTTGGCCAAAACCAGTGATTGAGCAGTAGATAAGGGCTGGGTTAAGTACGGAGAGACTGGGGTAATCAAGACCATAGCGTGCCAGATCACCTACTTTAAAGTTTTCAAGCAGTACGTCGGCTCGTTGTGCCAGTTGGCGGATGATAGCTTGTCCCCGTGGGTCTTTGAGGTTGAGTGCCAGACTTTTTTTGCCACGATTGACCGACAGAAAGTAAGCGCTTTCGCCTTTGGCGAAAGGTGGTCCCCAACGGCGGGTATCATCACCCTGTAAGGATTCGATTTTCCAGACAGTTGCACCTAAATCAGCCAGTAACTGGCTTGCATAGGGACCTGCCAGCACCCGGGACATATCAAGAATCTTTAGATTATTAAGCACACTTTAGTATAAAGTATGTTCACTAAAGCGTCTAACTTGTGTCCGGAAGGTAGCTAAAATGCATAGTCTTGACTAATGCTGCATAATCCTCTATACTGTAAATCAATCAGCGCTAAAAGGCGCTCTTTTTTTTGCCCCTAAGCTTATACGTGGAGCCTGCACCTCAGGGTCGTATCTCCACACTGCCGAAAATGGTATCCTAGTGGTCTATGCAACTTACGGGTAGACTGGTAACAGTAGCAGGGATACAAAGTGGTACACTCGAGTTTGCTGAGCGTATCAGTAAGATCCACTATCACGCAGTTCAAGGACCGTATATCCTGCCTGGCTTCATCGACACACATGTTCATGGCGGTGGTGGAGCGGATACCATGGACGGCGCGGCAGGTGTTAGCAGGCTGGCACGGTTTCATTTAGAGCACGGTACGACCACGCTTTATCCAACCACTATCACCAATCCCTGGCCAGCGATTATGGCAGCGCTTAAGGGTGTCAAGGAACTTGCTTTTACTCCTGACTTACCCAGCATACCTGGTGTGCATCTTGAAGGACCGTTTATCAGTCCACAGCGACTCGGAGCGCAGCCGCCCTGTACCCTCGAGCCTACAGATGAACTCGTGGCGGAATTGCTTGAGCCCCAGATCATTCGCTTGGTAACTTTGGCCCCTGAGATTCCTGGAGCGCTCAGGGCTGCTCGAGCTTTTGCGGCGGCGGGTGTGCGTGTCAGTATTGGACACACCGCTGCCAGCTATGAACAGACCATTGCCTTGCTGAGTGCCTCGCCAGAACCTGTTGGCTTTACTCATCTCTACAATGCTATGAGTGGTCTGAGTGGGCGTGAGCCAGGGGTAGTGGGTGCGGCGCTGGTACGGCCAGACACCTACGCAGAGTTGATTCTGGACTTTCATCACGTTCATCCTGGGAGTGTTTTGATAGCCTTCAATGCTAAAAAAGGGCGACTTGGTCTGGTCACCGACGCCATTCGGGCCTGTGGTCTGGGCGAAGGTACAAGTGAGCTGGGAGGGCAGAGGGTTACGATTAAGCAAGGCGCAGCGCGGCTGGCTGACGGAACTTTGGCAGGCAGTGTTCTGACACTTGATCAGGCACTGAGAAACGCTGTGTCACTGGGTATTCCTTTGGGGGACGTTAGTCGTTTGCTGTCAGCCAATCCAGCCGCTTACCTGGGACTGGCAGATCGCGGAACACTCGAGCTGGGAAAGCGTGCAGACATAGTGGTTCTGGATGAGGAGTTGAAGGTTTTGGAGGTTTATGTTGCAGGCAGACAAGTCATCGCTTAAATTGCCACATGGGCTGATCGTGTCCTGCCAGGCGCGTGAAGATAATCCACTGCGTGGCCCGGTATTCATGGCGGCTATGGCCAAAGCGGCTGCTGAAGGCGGTGCTGTGGCGATTCGGGCCAATGGGCCTGAGGACATCCGGGCCATTCGGCAGGTGGTGGACTTGCCCATCATCGGTCTGTGGAAGCTTGATGTTGAGGGCTTTGAGCCTTATATCACGCCAACCCTGGAAAGCGCCAGAGTGATTGCTGCGGCAGGTGCCGATATCATTGCTATTGACGCGACCTTGCGCCCCCATCCTGAGGGGGAGATGTCAGAGGTGCTACGTCTCGTCAAAGAGGTGACCGAAAAACCCATTTTTGCCGATATCGCCACCCTGGAAGAGGGCATTGCAGCAGCGCAGGCTGGTGCAGATTACCTGTCAAGCACCCTGTCGGGTTATACTGCTTATACCCAAAAAACTGAAGGCCCCGATCTCGAGCTGATTCGTGACCTGGTTGCTGTTGTGGATATACCAGTGATTGCCGAAGGGCGTTTCTGGACACCCGAGCAAGTCACAGCGGCCTTTGAACTAGGCGCTTACGCGGTGGTTGTTGGTACAGCTATCACCAATCCGCGTGATATCACCCGACATTTTTGCAGGGCGCTGCGATGAAAGCTTTGGGTATTGACGCCGGGGGCTCGAGTACCCGCTGGTTAATTCTGGATGACGCTGAACGGATTCTGGGGCGAGGGTCTTTACTACCCATCACAGGACATGTATTTAATGAGGCGGACAGACAACAAAATCTCGAGCGCCTGCAGCAGTTACTAAGCGAGGTCAAACAGCTAGCCATCCCCAAGGCAGTTGTCGCGGGCATTACTGGTTTTCATAAACAAACTCCTGCACAGGAGATGTTTTTGCAGCTCATCAGCGCAGCATTCGATTTACCCCGTGAGCGCGTAGATCTGGACAATGACCTGCATGTTGCCTACGCTGCAGCTTTCGCACCGGGTGAGGGGGTATTACTCTATGCTGGTACAGGCTCGGTGGGCTATCACGAAACCGTGTCAGGGGAGGTACTGCGCGCTGGGGGATATGGTTTTCTGGTCGATGACGCTGGTGCTGGCTACTGGATTGGTCACGAAGGCATCAAGGCCGTGATGCGTCTCTATGACCAACTGGGCTATCCTGCCGAGACGGAGCTTGCCCGTGGTATCTATCAGCAACTGGGCAGTTATACCTGGTCGGAGCTGATGCCCGCCATCTACGCTGGGGGGCGCAGTACGATTGCTGGGCTTGCACCTATTGTTGCCAAGGCGGCGCATCTGGGTGATGATGCCGCCATAGCTATTCTAGGGCGCTCCGGCACTGAGCTGGCGCGACTGGCTACCGTGATTTTGCAGCGACTAGATCAGGCTTTACCAGTGGTCTTTAGTGGTGGTATCAGCCAGTTAAGCCCTATAGTGGAACAGTCACTTCGTGCAGCTTTGCCACCTAAGACAGCGCTTTCGGTCAAAAATACAGAGCCTGTGCTGGCGGCCGCCAAACTGGCACTGAAACTTATACGGAGCCCGATAAATT
>CAZZPQ010000051.1:0-19792 GCA_964655595.1 uncultured bacterium | reverse complement strand
ACTACCCAACGTCATTCCAGCGAAAGCTGGAATCCATAG
Organism: uncultured bacterium; assembly: GCA_964655595.1. GTDB lineage: Bacteria > Deinococcota > Deinococci > Deinococcales > Trueperaceae > CAZZPQ01. The sequence continues at coordinate 19,753 of CAZZPQ010000051.1, read as the reverse complement.
CCTGACAGCAAAAACCAAGGTGGCTTAAGCACATGCGGCATTCTTCTTTTCCCGCCGGACCATGGGGCCAGCCTGCGCTGGCACGACGCGCTAAGCCTTAAAGGTAGTCAATACTTCATCCATTAACCAGTTGGTTCGTGCGGCACTCTCAGGCGTACTGGGGCAGGAACCCTGACCACGCAGGGCTGCCACAACGGTTTCAATCAGAGGCAACTGAACATGCTCAGGGTAAGGTAAGAAATACTCCTGTTGCCCCGCAGCTGTTTTTAGTACGATGGGACTATCATCAAAGGTAACAAAGGACAGCATGCCTTCGCTGCCAATAATATCTGTTAAGTCATGGCGCGCAAAAGCATTAAAGCCCCAGTTGCCTGTGCCCTGCACACCACTGGCAAAACGGAAGCTGGCGCTTACCATGTCCTCTGCGGAATAGCAGCCTGCCTGATTGGAGGCGAAGCCTGAAATCTGCTCGATGGGTCCGAGTGCATCCTCGAGAAAGTTCAGCATGTGAGATGCCAGATCAACAAAATAGCCCCCACCAGCTATTTCGGGTCTGACCCGCCAGACTTCGTTTTGCTGGCTGTTACTGTGCCCAGGTGTATACAGATTGACTGAGACATGCCGCACCGTACCAATGGCTCCGCCATGCAGCAGGTCCTTGATTTTCAGGAACCTGGCAAGTGCTCTCCTGTAATAAGCAACAAAAAGAGACACACCTGCTTTTTGGCAGGCGGTGATCATCTCCTGACACTCCTGATAGTTGAGCGCCATGGGTTTTTCAACATAGACATGCTTACCCGCTTCTGCTGCCAGCAAGGTATAGGCTTTGTGGCTCGAGGGCGGTGTGGCGATATAGACTGCATTGATATCTGGATCTTGAATGAGCGCTGCGGCGTTGTCATACCACTTGTCTACCCGATGCCGCCGCGCATAATCCTCAGCCAGGGCTGTTGTCCGGCGCATCACGGCAATCAGCTCTGAGTGCCTGACCTTACGAAAGGCTGGCCCACTTTTTACTTCGGTGACGTTTCCACAGCCGATGATGCCCCAACGAATGGTATCTAGCTTAGTTTGTCTGTGCATCTAGCGACATGCTAACACCAGAATAAAGTCCATGACGTCCTGTGGCTGGCAACGTTGAATGCTGCCTCACTAATACCAGTTCCGGCTAAACCCAAGGATTTATCCCGAGCAGGGTGTTAGGAAGCGGGGAAGCGCTTTTCAAATCTTTGACCAGTTTATCGGGCTTGGTATTTGTACGTCCAAGAGGTATCTTTGCCCAGCGAATAGCTTGTACTCAGATGAGTGCGTCATCTTTCAGTGTAGAACCACTACCTAAAAAGTCTTCCCTAAGAGGTGTAAAACAGTCAAGCAGAACAGTTTTTTGATGAATAATCACTCCGTGCAGTGTGTTGGGTGGCACATAATAGCTATCCCCTTGATATAGACGCACAGGTTCGTGACCATCTCTAAGGAAGTCTAGCTCGCCTTCAACCACATAGCCGATTTGCTCATGGGGATGTTGATGCATTTTTGCATGAATACCGGCATTAAAGCGAAACTCTACGGCCATCAGGTTGCCACCAAAAGCCAGTACCCGGCGCTCGGCACCTTCAAGGGTAATGGTTGGCTCGATTTGGTCAATATAAACAGTGATTTGCATACCTACTCCTTTGTGTCTGGTTGTGTATCTGGTTGTGCGTCTGGTTGGCTATTGTTTGGCACTAGACCGTGGTTTCAAGCGCTCTCCCTGACAAAAAGCTGTACCGGTAGAGTGCGCTCTCTTTGGTCTGGTGCTTTGGCCTTAAGATGTTGAATCAGCATCTCAGATGCGACTACGCCTAGTTCATAAGCTGGAAAACCGATGGTGGTAAGCGGTGGTGTTACCGCGGATGCCATGCCAAAGTTGTTGAAACCAATGACGGAAAGCTCTTCAGGAACCTTGATGTTTCGTAGGTGGGCCGCGCGAAGCGCACCTACTGCCAGCAAGTCATCAAAACAGATGATGGCAGTGGGTGGAGATGGCAGCTTGAGTAAATCAAGACAAAGCTCAAGCCCTTGAGTAATCTCCTGAGGATCATGCTGTTTGCTTAAAGCGACTCCCAGGTTGGCTGCCCCCTGGTCGGCGTAGCGCAGCAAGTCGCCATCAAACGTAAGCGCATGGTCACTCAAACCGTTGACATAACCCTCATAACGCACCTGGCTGGTGTGAGTGGTGAGTGAGCGCCCTATGTAAGCAATACGGCTGTGTCCGCGGCGCGCCAAATAGCCTACAGCCATATTTACACCGCCAGCATCATCAGCACAAACGCTGTAAGCACGCTTATTTCTGCGCTGCACCTCTACCAGCGGTAGTCCCAGGTTTTCAACATCGCTGAGCTGGGCTTTGCCTAATTCGGAAATCACACTGATAACTCCATCGCAGCGGCTTTGCAGGTCTTGAATCTGCCCCCCGCTTAGTTGCAAAGAGTAAAGAAGCAGATTGTAGCCGTGCTGATTTGCACCAGCAAGGGCACCATTTAAAATTTCTTCCAGATAGCCTGAAGCGGACAAGCGACCGGACTTGGTGCCAGAAAAGACATACGCCAGCGTGCGGGTACTAGCACTACGCATAGCCTGAGCTGCCGAATGCGGAATGTAGTTAAGCTGTTTGATAACGCGCTCAATGTGAGCACGTGTCTCTTGAGAGACTCCTGATTTGTTGTTGATTACTAGCGACACTGCCTGGGGAGAAACTCCCGCGATCGAAGCAACATCCTTTAAGGTTGGGCGCTGACTCACCCTTGACCCCAAAGCTTTATCATTCATGCGATCAAAGCTCATACAAGCTCAACTCTAAACCAAATTGCGAGCTTTGGTTTGGTAGAAAACAACTGACGGCCCAGGGCAAGGCGCACAGAAAGTTCTTACCCGCGGGCAGGTCACTCACGTTCTCCAGATTGAGTTGTGTTATTTCCCCTGTGGCAGTGAGCACCAAACGCTGCGTTGACCCCGTAAAAACAATGTTGTGCTGGCTTAACCTTTGTGCCTGTGACAGTGCGATACCAAGCAGGCTGTAGCGCAGGTAGATATCCTCACGAGATGTCATAAAGATATGCTGAATACGAAGCGTTTCATGTTCTAAGTGATAGCTGATTTCCAGAGTCCCTAGATCAGCAATATACTCGAGTGTTTCAATATTGAGAAACCGTTTCCAGTAGAGACAGAGACCGGTTTCACTTTTGATGACATGGTCACAACCATCAGCTGCAGCATAGACCGTGCCATCTAGCATTTCGATAAACTCTGTACCATACGGGGCAGAGTGCTGGGTAGGCACGTCGATGACAAAGGGCATAATGGCCGCAGGTAGGTAACTGCTGCTGACTTTTGGATCAAACTTATTTGGATTACCCACAACAGGTAAGGCAATATGCCAGTGGCTGTTTTTGGCAACCCACAAACCATAACTGCGGTCTTTGCTTTCATCAAAAACCTGGTAGTGGTGAACGCACTCGGGTAACTTTATGGCTGCGGGGGTACATAGCTGTTCGTCCAGCTTATCCAGTTCATTAGACCAATGCATTAGTTTAACCAGAATGCCAAAGGTACTGCCAACCAGTCGGTGAGAGCGCCGGTAACTGAAGGTTTCTCGCCCCAGTTTGTGCATGGTTGTCAAACCGTCACCGTCAAACCAGTGGTTTTTCAAGGTCAGAAAAGCCTGACGCATGAGGGCAATATCATGTCCAAACGCTTCTCTGGTGATACGTCCAGCTGCATAAAGGGCTTTTCCATAACTGAGCAGCGAAAAAAAGCTGGTTCCATAACTGATAATGCCCTGACTTCTACCCCAACAGATCGCATAACCATCGGTTCTGATGAGTTTATAGAGCAGGTCACGGTACTGCGTTGCCAGGTCAAGCAAAAGCTCAGTTTGTTGTTTATCGGCAAAATAACAGCTAAGTTGAATGGCTGCTGCCAAGGTTTCCCAAGCGTACTGGTCAACAATCTTGTGGGGTGGACTGTCATCAAACCAGGACGACTCCCCAAGTTTCACAATCAGCTCTGCAAAAGCTACACTGGCTGCCTGCCTTGCCCAACTGGCACTATTGGCATAGGAATAGTGTGCATTCGAGTCGGTCAAAAGCTCAGCAATCAACTGAGCATTAGTGCAAGTAATCCACAGGTAATTGTTTGGCAGATCTCGCATTTTCCGATTTTCAAGGTCAAAATACGAATCAACAGTGAAATTGTGGTCCAGACAGGCCAGCTGTGTTTTTTCATCCAAGAGCTTCCATAGCGCATTTTGGCTGAGCGGGCCATAGCTCATAAAACTCTGCAAAACAGCCTGATGCGCAAAAGGAACAAGCGCCTTACCCAAAAAAGGTCGAATACTACTTAAGACCTTTTGATCCAGAACCTGCGTGGTCAGCTGAGGACTATGCTTAATTGCCAACTGTCGTTTCAAGGCCAGGTAGGCGGCAAAGTGACTGCCATTTTCAGCACCTGAGCCGCCCATATGAGGACGGTTATCATGTTGGTTTTGGGCTAAGCGCTGACCGCGAACAATTGGAGGCAAGAGACCCTCTATCAGAATGTTGTTTTCGAGCTTTGAGGCGCAGCCTTCAATAAAGTCATTGATCTCCTGGACAAAGCTGCCAGTCGTCATGGGTTGAATCATAGTATTTAAGCTCTCCATAATATGTACCAGAAAATACTAGAACGTTAAATTAATTTAAGCATCAGGAATATTGCTACTACATTAACCAGTATGCTCATTCAATGTATCTTACATTGTTAACTGAAAAGTCTTGACATGTCAAGGCTTTTCAGTTAGAGTACTTTAACGTTAAAGAAACGTTGAGTGATAATGTTCAAGGTTTATTGTATTGGATACGTCCACTGCTTGGTAACATTTGTCCGTTGTGACTCAAACCCCAGGAGGTAATAATGAAGCGTATGTATCATCTGTGCACAAGTGCCTGCTTGGCCTTTGTGTTTACCGTTATGTCACTGACAACAGCTCAGGATGTGACTATCTGGAGCATATCGGTTGAGCAAAACGACCTGTATAAAAAACTCGAGGCTGAGTTTAATGCACGCTACCCACAATGGACTATCAATTTTCAAACTTTCAGTCAGGCAAATTTTAGACAGAATCTGCCACTGAGCTTTGAAAGTGGCGATGCGCCCGATATGATACTGGCGGGTCTCGATTCGCCACTATTTGACCTGCTTGCCAATGATTGGCTTGCGCCTGTTGCTGGTGGCGCCGAGATTCCCAATGAGTGGTATGCACGCTTTCCTGAGGCAACCTTTCTAAATGGTCATAACATGGTTGATGGCGTTGTTTACGGCGTACCGATCAACGAACAAGACATTTGGGGTCCGGGCTATCTCTACTACAACCGCACTGTCTTAAACGACGCAGGCATCGACCCTGATACAGAGATTCCTACAACCTGGTCAGAGCTTCTTGCCGTCTGCGAACGCCTTAAGGCTGTGAATTACCCCTGTTTTACCGCTTCATTTGCCAGCACCCCAGATTTCCGGCGCTGGTGGATACCCATTACCTCTGCTGCGCAAAGCTGGACCCCCCTTAACTATCAGACTGGGACTTTTGCTTACGCAGATGAAAGTCGTCTGCGTGCCTGGGAACTTCTTAAAACTCTCTACAACGGTGAACACTTTATTCCTGGTGTAGAGACTACTGACCGTGAAACCTCGAGGCAGATCTTTGCGCTTGACCAAGCTGCCTTTTATCTGGATGGCGCCTGGATGCCGAGTGTTTTCCGAACCGGTATGGGCTTTGCTGACCTTGATTTTGGTGTCGCTGCCATACCGATGCCAGGTGATGGAGTTCAGGGCGCACTGCATAAGGGTCTTTTAGCATCACGGTTGCATGTAACCTCGGCTGTGCGTAATCCAGAGGCCGCCTGGGCTGTCGTTGACTTCCTGACTGAGCCAGATGGTCCTTATGCCCAAGGCTATATTGGCGGCGGTTTTGGCTTTTTGAGTTTTGCTAATAACCTGGCACTTGTCGATTCCGAAGATCAGCTTCTTCAAGACCTCATTAAAATCTCACAGGGCTACCGTAAAGCTGAACCTGCACCCCTATTAGCCTGTGCTGATATGGAAAATTCAACCGCTTATGCCGAAGCTCTACGAGACCCCACGGTTCCTGAAGAAGAAAGCAGTCTGGTCGAAGCGTTAGTGACCGGTCAGGACTGGACAGTTGTTGCAGCCAGAATGGCTTCTGAAAGGCAGGCTATCTTTGAGATCCTGCTTGCTAACGAGCGCGATAATGGGCTTGATGTTAGCCTCGACTACTTTACCTATCCCAACTGGGCGTTTGATACTGATTTTGATTTCAGTCTCTATCCACTATGCGGTGACTAAACCACCTCAGCTACCGAGAGGTGGCAATAATCAAATTCTTCGCTGTTAAGCCTCCCCTGGCTTAACAGCGAAGACCAACCCGCTCGGCATGTAATGTTAGGTTTTAGCAGAGCCCATAAATATAGGCGTATCCTAAACTATTAGACGTTTGCAAAGCCATTAGAAGAGCAACAAAACGTCGCAGCACTTTGAAGATCAATGTGGATTTTGCAAGACGTCTATTCACTTCTACCCTCGCGCCCCAGTACAGCCATAAACAGACACCAAGGCGCGAGGACCCAGGCTAGGTAGCTCATAACTATAACGATATGGCTCAAACCTTAATACAACCTGTCACGATAAGCAAAGAGCGGAGACGTCGCACCCGCAGGCAGTGGCTCTGGTGCTACTTGTTTTTATCACCCTTTTTGTTTTTCTTTATTCTGTTTACCCTGTGGCCGATTGTGGCAACCATCAGTTGGTCATTCACCGATTTTGCAGTACCTAACAGGGGTATCAGCTTCGTGGGATTGCAGAACTTTCGTACCCTTCTTAGTGACGAGCTCTATCAGAGGAGTTTTGTCAATACTCTCATTTTCTCGCTGGGCAACACAGCGCTTAAGCTACCCATATCGCTTCTGCTGGCGGTGCTGCTCACTAGGCGATGGGTGGTCGGGAAAACCTTTTTTCGAACCATTTATTTTGTTCCAGTGGTTGTTCCCACTGCCATTGCTGGCTTTATTTTTGCACTGTTGCTCCACCCCTTTAATGGTGCAATTCCTGATGTGCTGAGAGATCTGGGGTTGATTGGTAGGCGTGACAATATCTTTTTGGGTAGTCGTGTGGGCGCGATGACCTCGATCATTCTGGTCAGCGTCTGGCAGATTATGGGACAATACCTGGTGTACTGGATTGCTGCTTTGCAGGGCGTTCCCGAAGAGCTTAGCGACGCTGCGAGTATCGATGGTGCGGGCTTTTGGCAGGAGCTTTTTCTGGTGACTTTACCGGCTATTCGGCCCATCGCCATCATTATTACTTTTCTGGGCCTAGTCAATGCTTTTGGTGTTTTTGGCATTGTCCTCACTCTCACCAATGGTGGCCCTGGGACACAGAGTTATGTCATGCAGCTTTTTGTCTACTCGAGGGGCTTTACTGAAGTACCGTTTCGCTACGGCTACATCTCGGCGGGCGCCCTGCTCTTCTCTTTATTTATTCTAGTCTTGTTCATCATTCAAACCGTCGTTGTGCGGCGTGCACAGGCACAGTTGGGAACACGTTGATGAAAGCATTGACAGCTGTTTTTCATAATATATTTGGTCGGGGTGGCAACTTGTGGAGAAGCCTCTCACTACTTACTGTTTTGCTTATCATCGGCTTTTTCTGGATGTATCCCTTACTGTGGATTATATCGGCGTCGTTTAAGACCTCTCGCGAAGTCTTTACGGCTGGCTCTAACTTGATTCCTAGTGACTGGGTCGGATTTTCCAACTATGTCAGAGCCTGGAACGTTGCTAATTTTAGTCAGTACTTTGGCAACTCACTGCTTTACGGTTTTGGCGCAGTCGTCATTGTTATCTTTCGCTCGATTCTGGCAGGCTACGTCCTTGGGCGTATGAACTTTCCTGGGCGAGCATTCATTGTCGCTCTGGTAGCGTTTACGGTTTTTGTTCCTGTTGAAGGTTCGGTGATTCCCCAGTTCAGGCTGATCAATTGGGTTGACAAGAATCTGTTTTCGCTCATGAATACCTACATCGTGGTACCTCTGGTCCAAGGAGGTGGCGGTTCACTATGGGTGCTTTTATACATGGGGGCGTTTAGAGCGCTGCCTAATGAACTGTTCGAAGCTGCTGAGGTTGATGGTGCTAATTTTTGGCAAAAGTTTCGCCTGACTGTCCCTTTGGTTAACCCGATAACTGCCACTGTGGTCATCTTTCAGTTTTTGTCGTCATGGGAAGACATATTAAACCCCATTATCTATACGTTAGGCAAACCAGAGCTTCGCAATCTGCAATCAGGCCTGATAGCCTTTCAAGGGGAGAATGCAACTGATTGGGTCGGTTTGGCGGCGGCGATTGTCATGACGATTATCCCGGTGGTGATCTTATTCCTGCTCACCCAGCGCTTTTTTGTTAAAGGGCTTGCTGGTGCAGTCAAATCCTAAAGGAGAGAATATGAAATACTTTCACGCTATCGAAAAACAACACGGCTATCACGAACTTGCCGATGACGCCTGTAAACTGCTGAAGTTTGCAAAACTCACTCTGAATGCTGGCGAAAGCTATAGTGGACGAGTAAGCAATGACCGTGAGATTATGTTTGTTATTTTGGGTGGCAAAGCCACCATCACAGTTAATGGCAAACGCTTTGAGAGCGTGGGCAGCAGGAGCAATGTCTTTGCTGGTACGGCCCACAGTGTCTATCTTCCCAGAGGGGCAAATTACCAGGTAGATGCGCTCAGTAACATAGAGGCTGCACTACCTTCGGCACCCTCTAGTCTAGACACTGAACCCTATGACATCAAACCTGCAGCGGTACAGACTGGGCAGTGGGGTACTCTGAACTTCAGCAGGTATTTCAGAGCGATTGCGACTGAGGGGGATGGTCATCCGGTGTCAAGCATCATCATTGGTGAAACAATTACCCCCAGCGGTAACTGGAGCACCTACCCGCCCCACAAGCATGAGGTCGAAGTAGGGGGAGAGAAATTTCATGAAGAGATGTATTACTTTCGCAACGCCTCCCCCGATGGCTACGGCTTGATTCAGCACTACAGTCCCGAGCGCAGCTATGACACAGCATACCGCGTCACCGACGACAGTTTAATCAGTATGCCGCACGGCTATCACACTTACGTTGCAGCGCCGGGGTCAGCCAGTTACTACCTTTGGTTTTTAGCAGGCGATGGCCGCACACAAGGGACCAGCTTTGACCCTCAGGTGGGTTGGGTACAGAAAATGGTGGGGATTGTTTAAGTGCCTGATTTGAGCGTATTTTCTTTAGCAGGTAAGGTGGCACTGGTCACGGGTGGCGCGACGGGCATCGGTCAGGCGATTGCTGTAGAGCTAGCAAAAGCAGGGGCAAATATTGCCCTAACATTCAATCGCCAACCAGCCGACGAGACATTAGCGCGTGTGCAGGAGATAGGTCAGCGCTGTAAGGCGTATCCTTTGGATCTGGCTACTCTGACCCCAGAGAGTTCCAGCGATTTTGTAACCAGGCTCGAGTCTGACTTTGGGCAGCTTGATATTTTGGTCAATAACGCGGGTATCATTCACCGAGAGGACGCCGCCGAGCACAGTTTTCAAGCCTGGCAGCGACTAGTGAATGTCAATCTGAATGTTGCCTGGCTCTTGTCACAAGCAGCTGGTCAGCGGATGCTGATGCGCGAAAGTGGCAAGATTATCAACATCGCCTCGTTACTGAGTTTCCAGGGCGGCATCAGAGTACCCGCCTATACCGCTTCAAAGCATGCCATTGCCGGTCTGACCAAAGCGCTCGCCAATGAATGGGCGCAGCGCGGCGTTCAGGTCAACGCCATTGCTCCAGGCTACATTGCTACCACTAACACAGAAGCCCTGCGCAACGACGCTGTGCGAAGTCGGCAGATTTTAGAGCGCATTCCGGCTGGTCGGTGGGGCGAAGCCAAAGATATTGCAGGAGCAGCGGTCTTTTTAAGCTCGAGTGCCTCTGACTATGTGAGTGGCCACGTCCTTGTCGTGGATGGTGGCTGGTTGGCGCGTTAGAGCAGGCGACTGCAGGATACTCAGGAAAAGCCAGCCAGTCTGCGCTCAGGGTCCCCTATAACGGTAAAGGCCGACCAGAAATACGGATTGGGGTAACTGTGTCTGAGCACCTGCTGCGCAGACTGAAGCGCTTCAGCCACGGTCTGACCGCCGTTTAGAGCTTGATAGAAAGCTGCCATAAGCTGCGCGGTGGCGTCATCCTTGACGGACCACAAGCTCACCAGCATACAGGGTGTACCGGCATGTAAAAAGGCGCGTGCCAGACCAAAGCGCTCGTCACCATCCTGATGAGAAGCCAGACCTGTTTCGCAGGCGGATAAGACGACCAGTGAGCTTTGTAACTGTAAGCCGTACAGATCACGGGCTGCCAGCCAGCCGTCATGAAACCTTAAACCAGAAAACATGGGGTTATCCGGACGATAGATACCGTGGGTCGCGATGTGCAGAACACTGGCTTCTGGTGCATGGCGATAAAAGGCTCCCAGCGTAGCCTCTGCGCCTATCAGGCCCAGGGCTGACGGGCTGCTGCGACTCACAATCTCAATCTCATCACGGACTGAGGGAATATCTTCAAAGGGAACACCGTAGGCAACCACACTACCAGAACTGTTGTCAGGGCGTGCGCGGCAATGTAAATACACCGCCGTACTGGGAGCCAGTGATAACTGGGCTTTGTCACCCAGATAGGTCTCACCATCAAACAAGGCGGCAAATGGCAGGTTGTGCATGGCGCCAAAAGGGATGAAGACCAACTGGTCGGAGGCTTTTAGTTCCAGGGGCGCAATCAGCTGTTGATGAAGTGCCTGAAGCGTGCGACAGGTGCGCTCTAGTAAGACGCCTGCGCCATAGACCTCTTCATAGGCCTGTCCCTGTGCCACGCGCAGCATGAAAAACGACAGGCGCTCCAGATGCTCAGTGACCTCACTCAGCTTGCCCAGACTCTGAACACAGCGCAAATCATCCTTGCTAAGTACAAAGGCCAGTAGTTCCTCCCCCAGTGCCGCATAGGTGATGATGCTTGTCCCGGGACTGAGTGCTTGCTGAACGCTGTGGACGTCCGGGACCAAGAGCTGCGACGGGTTCTGTGCGGACTGGCGCTCCATCTCGCGCAAGATACTGCTCACGCGCTGCTCAGCTTCGCGGATACTCTGCCACGAAGTCGTATTGCTCTGCGAGAGTTCTGCACGACTGCTTTCTATGCTCAGGTAGGCAGTGTTTAGTTGGCTGCGAACCTCCTGCAATTCCCCTTGCAGACCTGCCAGTTGACTATCACCTGCCGAGTTACTCGAGCCTTGGGTGAGTAAGTCTAAAAGCGCCCGAGATTTGGAGCGCTCGATGGTGTAGAGCGCCTCGGCGTAGCGCCCCTGTTTTACCAACAGGGCCATCAGATCGCCGTAAACATCCAGCTTTTCGCCAAAGTAGGCGGCCTTGAACTCATCGACCTGCAAGGAGGCTCGCACCGTCTCTAGTTCCTTAATGGCTCGCTGAAAATAGGCCTCGGCGTGTTTAGTTTGCCTGCGCCTCGCCGCCACGATACCCAATAAATGCAAGGAGCGAATCAGCAAGTCAGTAAGACCCAGCTCGAGTGCCAATCGCTCAGAATGCTGCAGGGCATGTTGCGCCTCGGTAATTTCCCCGCGAAAGAGCGCCAGCTGACCTTGCGCCACATAGACCACAGCCATACCCGCCTGAGACTGGCTGGTTTCAAAGCCCTGGCGGGCAGCTTCAATAGCAGCTTCAACATCCTGCACCGAAACCGTTTCGACACCCGCTTCGAGCAAAGCCAGCATCAACATTGCCAGATAGCTGTCCACCCAGGCCGACTGCGCGGCATTGCCCAGCGTCTGCCAGCCCCGCTGCGCCTCTTCCAGCACCGCCTGCGCCCTGGTATAGCTACCAGCTTTGACCAGGCTCATTCCAAGCAGTGTGCTGGCTTCGAGGACTTCTAGCTGCATATCTTTCTCAGCGAACATGCTCTTTAGACGCTCGGCCAAACTCTGCGCTTCGTCCAGTAGATTCAGGTCGTAGTAGGTACGGGCTTCCTCGAGTTCTGCCAGTGCCAGTTCGGCCTGGCTGGTCGTCTGGCAGAGGAGAGCTTTGGCTTCCGCCAAGGTGTCCAGCACCAACACCAGCTTGCCCTCACGCCGATGTAGCTGCGCCAGATTGATGAGCGTACCTGCCATGAGCTGGCGATTGTCCAGGGTCTTAAAGATGCCAATGGCTCCCTGAAAATGATGTTGGGCTTCCTGGAACTTGTCCAGACCTTCATAGGCCCAGCCAAGATTGACATGGGTGCGGGCGATACCGAGTTGATTGGCATGTTCTTCAAAACCCCGCTTGGCTTCCTGCAAGGTCATGACTGCCTCATGGTACTGTCCGAGGCGCGTCTGAATAATGCCCAGATTGTTTTCAACCTGGGCTGCCTCGAGCCTGAGGTTTTGCGCTTTGAAACCCCGACGGGCTTCGTCGGCACGTTGCTGGGCTGCTTGCAAATCACCGATCATCGCCAGCGCCTGGACCTGCCTGGTTGCCACGCGGAAGGCGCTCACTGGGTCATTGGCACGGTGATAATCGTGAAAGGCTGTCTCGAAGTGTGGAATCGCACGTTGAAACTCACCCAGGCTGATGAGGCCCAGGGCGCGGCACCACTGCCCAAGTGCCCGAGTGGACGCTTCAGGCAGGCTGTGACTGAGTGCGTAAGCATGCTCGGCGATGGCGCTGGCCTTGTTTGGGTCGACCGATAGGTAGTGGTCCAGCAGGTGTTTGAGTACCTCCAGCAAACGGCTACCTTGCTGCTCCAGTTCTTCAGCTAGGATATCGCGAGCATTGGCAGCTTCAAGAATTGGCTCAATTGCCTCAGCCAGCAGCGATAAATCGGACGCATCAGGTTGTGAAACACTAACCTTCACGTTTATGGTTGTAGCATGTCAGACTCGTCTGTGAGATGCAATTCTCGACAGTTGGGTCTGGCTTACAGCGCTAAAGCCTCCTTTGGGATTTAATAAGCTCGTGAAGAAATACCTGAGCAGACTTATCAAAAGCCTTTTTCTGGAGCTTCCTGTAAAGGGACGAAGCCTGTCATCTTTGGCAGGCGACCTGCAAAACTCAGGTGAAAAGCTTAAGAAACGACTGACGGCAGCGAAGGATAGTCCTGCTAATCGCTCGCGGCTCAGGCACATCATCGGCCTCGAGCGCTGGGGAGTAGCGCGTCTCAAACGTGCGCCCGAACTGCAGGCTGGTTCGCTGGCTGCACGCGACGCTACTTTTCAGGATGAGCACCACAGCTACAAGCCCGCTGAAGAAGTTTCCTGGGATCATCTGATTGAGACCTTTGCGCAAACCCGTCAGGCAACTGTGACTGCCCATGAGGACTTATCCTCAGCAGCGTCAATCAGTGTCTGGCACAACGATATGGGTCAGCTCAGTGTGGCGGCGTGGAGCCGCTACCTGCGGGTCCACGCAGACCTGGAAGCCAAGAGGATCCGCTCATGAAGGTGCTGCGACGAATCAGTCTGGCGGCAGTGCTCTTGTTATCGGCTTGTTTGCCCAGCTTACAACTGCCAGAAGAAACGGTACTGCCACAGGCCAGCAGCGCTCTCCAGCCCTTTGCTGACTTCCAGACCTATTTTGAACGGAGTGGCTCAGCCGAGAATCCTCCGATTCTGCTTATCCACGGTATTGGAGGTGGCTCGAGCCTTTTCCAGTACCGTAAAAATACCACTGCACTCAGCCAGGCAGGCTATCAGGTCTTTGCCATCGACCTGCTGGGCTTTGGGCGCAGTAGCCGGCCAGCCATGCGCGTCAGCCAGGACCTGCACGTCGCGCAGATTCAGGACTTTATTGAAACGGTCATCGGGCAACCTGCCATCATTGTGGCGAATGGTCTCAGTGCTGCCTACAGCATCCGCCTGGCAGCAGAACGCCCTGAACTCATTCGGGCACTTTTGCTCATCGCTCCAGCCGGGCTCGAGCGCCTCAACCGCCCGCAAACCGAAGACCGCATTCGGCAGTTCGATACCTTTTCTGGCATACTGGGAGACCTGCTCTTTGGCATTCTGGCAGCCGACAACTGGCAGGAATTTTTTCTGCTCGATGCCTATGGGGGGCCTGAAAGCCTCACGCCGGAGGTACGCAGCGAGTTCAACCAGCAGATTCGCGCCCCCAACGCCAAGTGGATTGTTTTGTCCTTCATAAGCGGAAATCTCGATCAGGATGTCGCCGACTTCTGGCCCCGGGTCAGTCAGCCCAGCCGTATCGTCTGGGGGGAAGATGCCACCAATACACCCCTTCGCGACGCCGAGGCGTTCTTGCTTGTGCGACCTGAGGTGGAGCTTGTTACCTTTAGTCAGACCAAGCTGTTACCCAATGAGGATCAGCCAGAGCGCTTTAACCAGGTCTTGCTCGAGTTCCTGGCTAGCCTCGACTGAATCTGGTTTTAACCCCGCGCCAGCTTCACAGCGGTAATCAGATCGGGCAGTTTGCTCTGGCCCTCTTGCAGTTCTGCCTGGCACTTGCTCAGGTAAGCCTCGAGAATGACATCCCCAGTCGCGTTGAGGGCGCTGCGCACGCCGGAAAGCAGCGTCAGAATGTCGTGACAGTCGCGGTCGTCCTCGACCATTTTTTGCAGGCCACGTACCTGACCTTCAAGGCGCTTTAAGCGGTTGATGATCTTTTGCTTTTCTTCACTGAGATTGAGGGTTGCAGAGGTCATGACCGTAGTTTAGCATAGTCCCGGGGGGTATATCAGTCATTCACCACCTGCAGGCCTGTCTCGCTCAGCAGGTGCGTCATGGCTACGTCGTCTGAGTGATGGGGCAAGGCAGTGACCAGCAGGGTCTCAGCTGTGATCCCCAGAAAGGGAATCCGTCTGAAGCTGGGCAGCAGGCGGTCATAGTAGCCTTTGCCATAGCCCAAACGGAAGCCCTGTCGGTCAAAGCACAGACCCGGCACTAAAACCAGATCGATCAGTTCGGCTGCAACTTCGCTCGAGCCTGCCACGGGTTGCTGCATGCCCCAGGGGTGGCGCTCGAGCCTGACTTCAGCCAGCGGGTGAAGACTGAGTGTGTCCCCTTCAGTGCGAGTCACATAAAAGCTTTTGCTGCTATCCTGATGCAGCGCTGTCAGGTCGATTTCGCTGCCAAAGGGCAGGTAGCTGAGGATATGCTCTGCCTGCTGGTAAAGGCGTGCGCGGCTAAGCGCAGCCACCAGCACGGCGCTGTGATCAGGGGGCAGGGTCCTGCGCTGCTCCTTGGCCCAGCTGCGCCAGGCAGCCTTGCTGGCGCTGGCGGCTGGCTTAGCTATTGCCATTTAGGCGACCGAGCCGAAAGAGCCACAGGATGCCAATGATACCGACGATGATGGTTCCTGTGCCTGAGGCGATATAGACTGCTGCCGGATGACTGGCAGCAAAGGGACTGCCCAGCATAAAGCCCAGCATGATAAAAACCTTGCCTACCGCGCTGTAGGCAGCCATCACCCGCCCGTGCAACTTGCGGTCGGTCCTGAGCATAAGCATGGTGCGGTAGGCCACGTTGTGAATGCCGTTGGCAACACCACCAAAAAACTCCATCACCAGCATAACCACAAGCATCGGAAACAGCCCGGTTATGAGCAAGGGAATGCCCATAAAGCCCAGACCCAGCAGCACGGGGCGCTCGAGATTCTTTTCCAGCTCACGCCGACCTGCCAGCACCGCGCCAAGTAGCATGCCCATACCCCACATGGCGTAGAGCAGTCCAAAGACAGCTGCGCTGGCTTCCAGCACATTGCGTACCAGAAAGATAAATGCGACATTGACCATGGAGGTCATAAGCAAACCCAGCGCCACGATGATCAAAGTGATTCTTAGGCTACGTTCCTCAAGGATGATGCGAAAACCCGCCATGACGCCCTCGAGCGGCTTTTTCACCACACCGGTTTTCTCTGGAGGACGCCGAATGCCGACAATCATCACGACCATTGCTGCCAGCCCGAAGCTGGCGCCATCCAGCAGCAGGGCAACCTCGGCGCCGAAGTACTCAAAGAGCAGACCACCGGTAATGGGGCCAATCAGCATGGCAGAGCGGGTAAAGAACTCGACGATGGCATTGACCTTGCCGGTATTGATTTTGGCGTTGTCGGCTATCAGCGGTACCAGCGCGTAAATGGCGGGTTGACTGATGGAAAAGAGCGCACCCAGCACAAAAGCACCAACAAGCAGCAGCGTGACGTCCTGGGTCTGCGACATGGCCAGCAGCACCGCCGCCTGCAGAATCTGGGTAGTAATCAGCACCCTCGAGGTCTCGAAGCGGTCGATGAGCAAACCCGCAAAGGGCGCCAGAAAGACCGCTGGCAACAGCTGCGAGGCCAGAAAGGTGGAGATGACAAAGCCTGTGGCGCCCAGGGACTCGAGCTGCAAGAGCATCACCGCCAGGTACAGCTCATCGCCAATGGTGGTGATGGTTAAGCCAATGATGAGCACAAAGGTCAGAGCCGGATGCAGTTTTCTGGCGGGCGAATCTGATTCTGGTCCTGTCACAAAGAGCTCCTGACAAGTATGCGTTTCGTCACTACAGCTAGGCACATGCTAACAAACCCCACAAGCTTTTAAACCCCAAAGTCTGAACAAGCGTATCAAACCTAGCATTGAGGGGCTCTCTGAGATGCTGCAATCTTGCACGCTTATGCATATGCACTGTTTTAATACATTGATGGTTTTTATGGTTTTGTAAGAAAATCTCTGCTTTTATCCAAGAATTTCAGAGCGACGAGGGTGTATTCTTTTTATCAGAAAGAGCGACACAAGGTCGTCAGAAACCTAAAAGAAGGGAGTTCACAATGAAAAATACAGTCTACAGCGACAAAAATCCTCCCAAGCACGAACCTTAAGCCCTAAAACCACTAACCTTCTGAGAGTCACAACCGTGGCTCTTCTTCTTTGTGTGCCAGCGACGCCACAAAGGCTTCCACCACGTAGCGCGGGTAGTGAATATCGGCGTAGCGCCACAGCTCCTCCAGCGCCACCGCTACCGGCAGCGCCTTGCGGTAGGGTCGGTCGGTGGTCATGGCGTCAAAGGTATCCGCTACCGCCACGATATAGGCTTCGGTCAGAATCTTGTCACCTGCTAAACCTTTGGGATAGCCGCTGCCATCCAGGCGCTCGTGGTGCTGCTCGACAATCAGGGCAGCGTCCGGCAGTTTGTTTTTGTCCAGAATCTCGCGCCCGTAGCTTGGGTGCTGCTTAATGATGGTCCATTCCTCGGCGTTTAACTTGCCGGGTTTTTGCAGGATGTCCAGTGGCACTTTGACTTTGCCGATATCATGCATGAAGGCAGCTATAGAAAGGTTGAGCCGCCGCGTTGTGTTGAGATGTAACACCTCGGCAGTGCGCATTGCCAGCGTCTGGATACGACGGCAATGATCCGCTGTATAGCCATCTTTTTCCTCTACTTCTATGCTGAGCTGCATCAGATGGTTGTGGAAGTAGTCAATCTCCGCAAAGGACGGCGAGGTCGAGTAGTAGAGATAAAATACTTCTTCCAGCGCCCGACAGGTCACGGACTCCGTTAAACCTTGGGTATGAAGGTAGTCGCCAGCACTCAGGATAAGCGGTGTGTCATCAAGCTGCATCTCCAGTTTGCCGGCGAGGATGTAGTAGAGCTCCTGGGCATTGGTATCAACTTCAAATGGCTTAAGGTATAGACGCCTAGACTGGTGGACCGTCCCAAACATCAGCTCTTTTGAGTTTCTCGAGAACAGTAATTTAAAGCTGCCATGCCTGGTATTAATGGTAGTTTGCTCTTTCCCTACGGGCTCGCCAGCCTGCAAGGTGGAAAACTGCAGGAAAGTTACCTTGGACAAGGCCGTAAGTGTAACCGCACTCGGCAAGTGCTCACCAATGATATGGGTTCCCGCAGCAATGCAGCGCCGGTACACGCCCATCTGGAACTCGAGAGTTCCTTCCAGAATATACACAACTTCCCTGTGCGGACAAAGCGGTGTAGTGTTCGGGTAGAGCGTTAAGCGCTCTCCTGCTCGCAGGTGCTTCTGATAGAGGTCACCGTCCGGGCAGGCGACCAGCTTGTGCGCCTTGCCTGACTCAAAGCACTCTGTGTGCAGGTTGCCAGTGCCTACTCTGAGGCCTTTTAGGTATTGTTTGTCCTTTAACATGATGTCCATGCGCGACGCCTTAACAGGTGATTTACCCCTTTACCGTAATCACAAGAATACAGGAGAGTGTCTGACAAAATTATTAAACCTGCTAGACTACAGCTTATGAAAGACAGATCTATTACTGTGATTGGCGCGGGCATGGCGGGCAGCGAAGCCGCGCTGGCAGCGGCAAATCTGGGTGTCAGGGTTGCGCTCTATGAAATGCGCCCTCAGAAAATGACGCCTGCTCACCACACAGACAGCTTTGCCGAACTGGTCTGTTCGAACAGTTTTGGCGGTGAGGGCAGCGCCAATGCCAAGGGGCTTTTGCAGGCAGAAATGCTGAGTGCTGAGGCGCTCATTATGGGCTGTGCAAAGCGCCACCGTGTACCCGCAGGCGGGGCGCTGGCGGTAGACCGCGAGGCCTTTGGGCGCTGCGTCACTGAGCGCCTCATGCAGCATCCACTGATTACCGTTCACCGTGAAGAGCTTAAGGCGATTCCTGCTGGTACGGTGGTACTGGCATCGGGGCCGCTGACCTCTGAGCCTCTGGCAGAGGACATTCAAAAAACCGTCGGCCTGGACTTTCTGGGTTTTTATGACGCTGCCGCGCCCGTGCTCGCTGCTGAGTCCATCAACATGGACATTGCTTACCGCAAAGGGCGCTACGGGCAGGAAGCTGACTATATCAACCTGCCCATGAACCGCGAGCAGTACGACATCTGGTATCAGGCGCTGATGGAAGCGCGCCGCCACGCGCCGCACGACTGGGAAAAGCTCGAGTTCTTTGAGGGCTGCATGCCTATTGAGGAACTGGCGCGCCGCGGGTATGACACGCCGCGCTTTGGGCCCATGAAACCCGTCGGTCTCGATCATCCGGTGACGGGTGAAAAGTACTTTGCCGTGGTGCAACTACGGCAGGAAGACGTGCGCGCTCAGATGTGGTCGATGGTCGGCTTTCAGACCGGGCTCAAGTGGCCGGACCAACTCGCAGTCATGCGCCTGATTCCGGGTCTGGAAAATGCCGAGATCATCCGCTACGGCGTCATGCACCGCAATACCTACCTGAATGCGCCGCGCCTGTTGTCGGCTGAGCTTAGTCTGCGCGAGCAGCCGCGTATCTTTGTTGCTGGGGTTCTGGCTGGCACCGAGGGCTATCTCGAGTCCAGTGCCACGGGCTGGCTGGCTGGCGTCAATGCGGCCCGCAGCATTCTCGGTCTGCCTGCCGTGCTGCCGCCCGAAGAAAGCATGCTGGGGGGACTGCTGCGCTTTCTGGCAACGGCCAATGCCGATAATTTTCAGCCCATGAACGCCAACTGGGGACTGGTACCTGCCATTCCCAAAGAGCGTAATGTCGGCCGCAAGGAGCGCCGCGAGAAAATGTACCATCGAGGTCTGCACGCTTTCCGGCAGTGGTTAGCTGAGCAGGTTATACCGGTTCCCGATAAATCCTTGGGTTTAGCCCAATGATTTATCCCGAGCAGAGCGTTAGGAAGCGGGGAAGCGCTTTTCAAATCATTAAC
>CAZZPQ010000050.1:13978-20072 GCA_964655595.1 uncultured bacterium | reverse complement strand
CTTTGAAGGATTTTTCGTGGAAGTGCCAAAAGTATCAACTGGGCAAGCTTGAGACCTATTAGAATCGCTATCAGTCTGGTCTTTTGCAAGAGGTCTATATGTTGTTTTGCTTCTGGACGCAGGTGGGCCCCTGCGAGTACACTGGGTGTTTATGCAGGCCGACTGCTTACAAACATCCAGCAGGTATTGTCCATGAGGGCGCATGTGATTACCTATGGCTGCCAGATGAATGAGTATGACACACATACGATTCAGTCAGAACTGGTATCGGCAGGTCATCAGTTAGTCGATCATGCGAATGATGCCAATCTGATTATTCTGAATACCTGCGCTGTACGGGGAAAGCCCGTGGAAAAGGTTGTTTCGCTACTCGGCGAGCTTCGTAAGACCAAGCGCCAGGGGCGCGACCTGACGCTTGCACTGATGGGCTGTCTGGCTCAGCTCGAGGAAGGCCAGGAAATAGCCCGCAAGTTCGCCGTGGATATTCTGATTGGTCCCGGGGCCATCACCGACATCGTACCTGCAATAGAAGCGCTCGAGACCGGTATGGACCGCTTTGAAAGTCTGAACTTTAAGGACGACCTGCAAGATTACATCACACCTGCACCCGATGCACTGACGGGCTTTTTAACGATTATGCGCGGCTGCAACCATCACTGTACCTACTGTATCGTGCCGACCACGCGCGGTCCGGAGGTCTCGAGACCAGTTGACGCTATTATGCAGGAAGCCTACGCCATGCGGGAGGCTGGCGTACAGGAGATTTACCTGCTGGGCCAGAACGTAAATAGCTATGGTTTGGGAGATGCCAGTCTGCCATCATTTGCCGAGCTGCTACGCCTGGTCGCAGCAACCGGTATTCCCCGCGTCAAGTTCACCACCAGTCACCCGATGAATTTCAGCTCAGACATCATTGATGCCATTGCTGAAACTGAGAATATTTGCAACTACATTCATCTGCCCGTACAATCCGGCAGCGACCGCATCCTGCGGCGCATGGCGCGGGAATACCGTCGCGACAGGTATCTTGAGATCATTCATGAGATTCGCCGCAAGATACCCGATGTGGTTATCTCAACCGATATTATCGTGGGCTTTCCCGGAGAAAGCGAAGAGGATTTTGCTGCCACCTTGTCACTTTACGACGAAGTACAGTACGAACATGCCTACATGTTCATCTACTCTGCCAGACCCGGAACACCCAGCTACAAGCATTTTAAGGACATGGCCCGCGAAGTCAAGATTGAGCGCCTGACACGCCTGATAGATAAACAAAAGCACTACAGCCAACTGCGCAACCAGCGCTTTATCGGGCGCAGGTTGCGGGTGTTACTCAAAGACCAGGCCGATAGTAGCGACTACGTTATGGGCTATAGCGACCAGAACCACACGGTGCTGATTCCCCGCAAACAGGTAAGCCGCCTGGGTCTGTATGACGTGCAGATTAATAGCGTCACACCCCATACGCTGTATGGCACTGTTGCAGATGCCACACTGGGGGCCATCCCTCTGGTAGTCGTTTGAAGCCAAGCAGGGATTTTACCGCCACAAGCTATGTGGTGTGGCAGGCTAAAGTGCTGCTGCACAAGCACCGCAAGCTGAACATGTGGCTACCCTGTGGTGGGCACATCGAAAAAGATGAGCTTCCTGATGACGCAGCAGTGCGTGAAGTCCGGGAAGAAGCTGGGGTTCTGATTCGGCTGGTTGCCGAAAAGGCCCTGAGTGTCGAGCCACCCCGCCAGTTACTGCGCCCCCGAGGTATTCAGCTCGAGCAGATTTACGAAGGTCACGAGCACATCGATCTGATCTATCTGGCTGTTCCTCAGGAGCCTTATGATGGCAGCTTGCGAGCAGATGATCCCAGCCTGGGCTGGTACAGCCGCTCTGAACTGGGGCAGCTCGACCTGAGTTCTGAAGTGCTCACCTGGTCGCTACTGGCCCTGGATGAACTTGCCCATCTAAGCACTGAGCTATAAGCTGCGACAATACCTGTGCCAGTATGGCTGTAAAGGTGTTGCCATGGGGCAGACACAGCTACAGATCGCCCCAAATCCGAGTGCACTTTTCAAAAAAGGTGTTGTGGGCGTTTGCGCAATCAAGGACTAGCCCGCTATACTAAATATAATACGTAGGTTGGATGGTGAAAAATCATGTGGGTTTCAACTAAAGCACAGTATGGCATGCGAGCGCTTGTTGAAATTGCCCTGCATGGTGAAGAGCCTGTCAGCCTGAAAAATGTAGCCGAACGGCAAAATATCAGCCAGCACTATTTAGAGCAAATTATCGCCATACTCCGCAAAAATGGTTATGTCGAATCGACGCGTGGTGCCTATGGTGGCTACCGGATTACCAAAAACCCCCATGACATCGACGCTTTGGAAATCGTTGAGCTTTTAGAGGGTAGTCTGGCACCCGTGAATTGTATTGAGGATGAAGCAAGCTGCGAACACACTGGACAGTGCTCCACCGAAAGCCTGTGGCGGCGGGTTGATGAAGCCGTTAGAGCGACTCTCCGCAGTACCAGTCTGGCTGATCTGATAGCGCAGCGGCAACTTTTGCAACTCGAGCCCCTACCTGAGCGTTTTGCCGAAATATCATAAGCATGCAGCAAATCTATCTTGATACAGCGGCCACCACGCCGCTTGATCCGGTGGTACTTGAAGCCATGCTGCCCTATCTCAGCGAGATTTTCGGTAACCCATCAAGTGTACATCGCCATGGTCAGCTCGCACGACGAGCCCTTGAGCAGGCCCGCGAACAGCTTGCATTCAGCCTCTCAGCCGAGCCTGAACGTATCGTATTCACCTCAGGGGCAACCGAGGCTATTAACCATGCCCTACGCATGGTGGCAAGCCAGCATCCTGGCGGGCATATCATCAGTAGTCAACTGGAACACGCTGCAACTTTGGCAACCTGTCGCCATCTTGAAACACTGGGCCATGCACTAACCTATCTGCCACCCTCAGCAACAGGTGAAATCGAATCTGAAGCCGTACGGGCTGCCTTACGACCCGATACCTGCCTGGTCGCGCTGATGCTGGTCAACAATGAAACGGGCATTATGACTGATATTCCAAGTATCAGTCAAATCGCTCATGAAGCTGGCGCGCTGGTCTTTTGTGACGCTGTACAGGCCTACGGCTTTTGTACCGTGGATATAAGGCAGCTTGGCGTGGACATGCTCACGGTATCCGCCCACAAGGCTTATGGTCCCAAGGGTGTGGGAGCACTATATTTTGGGCCGCAGTTGAAACCTGAACCCCTGCTGCTGGGTGGTGAGCAAGAACGCGGCTGGCGGGCCGGAACGCACAACACAGCAGCAGTTGTGGGCATGGCGAAGGCTGCCGAGCTCATCTGCGAGCGACAAGCGACTGATGAGCGCAGGATGGTTGGTCTTAAAACAAGCTTTGAAGCCAAAATTGGGGGTCTAACAGGGGTTCGCATTACGGGCGAAAAAGCCGCTCGAGGTCCCAAACACACTCACGTGCAGGTGGCAGATGTTGATGGCGAAGCCTTGCTGCTCAGTATGGACAATCTGGGAGTCTCAGTCAGTGCTGGCTCTGCTTGTGCAGCAGGTAGCCTCGAGCCCAGTCACGTGCTTTTAGCCATGGGACTCTCGGCTTCTGAGGCCAAGGCAAGCCTGCGGTTCTCCCTGGGGCGTTTAACAACGGAGCAGGAGCTAAGTGAGGCAGTGATTCGACTCGAGCAGGCTCTCACCCAGTGCCGCGCTGTGCAACTGATGTGAGACACGACATCTTGATGACACAGGTTCTTTCTATTCCCTTGACTTCCGACATTTGGCTGGTAGCCTAACCGCTGGTAGCCCTTCAGCAAACACCTGCGAGTTAATTGCCGTTCTGGTAGCAGTCCAGATGATAGCACCACCATAACTTAGGGTAATGGATCACAATCAAAAGCTCTATCTCTTTGACAGAAACGAGTTTTTGTAACGAAAAAGGCAGCAATAAACCTATGTTAACACTGCGGCAGCTAGGATGATACCATCACCGACATATTGCATTAAATGTCCTAAAGAAAGATAGAACTCCTCGCATCGGCTTCAAAACCAAACACAAACAGGTGAGCTGGGACAAACTTTTCTCCTTCAGTTAGCTTACCTGCTTATGATGGCTTATGGTCTTGTAGTTGCTCTTTATCCCCAAAATACTCATTATTTTTTTAACTATTTCGAGATACACTCATCCCAGATGAGGAAAGATAAGTAGTCTACCGGAATTTCTTTGTCTTTCGGTCAAAATGCATGTTTATGAGAGGGGCAATGATGTCTTTAGCTCAAATTTATAACAAAGCAATGGTTTTTTTTGGTTATCCTGGGATTACTATTAGCAGGTTGGGGAGCTCATAGAATTCAGCATGTTCCTGGTGTTGAAAAATTTATAGGTGATGTAAAGTTTGAAAAAGCAATAAAAGCCCTAAAAGCCCAAGGCATCTCCATTGAAGATGTAATTGCGGAACATGAGGGCTCTGTGGTGTTATCAACAAGTAAATCCGGGCTAGTATTGCATATACAATATGTTGATCAGAATGTTCATTCTGTTATTGGTCTCCAAAACGCTGGAACTAACATATACCTCTACAATTATGAAAAGGGGCTATCCTTTACTACCAACTTGAACGAACTCCAAAACATAGCTGGAGATCTTTCTATTCAAGCTATGCCAATGGATCGTACACGTGAATTTGGCGAAGTCTTTGGCATATTAGACTTAGGCACAGAAAACCTGGAAGTTCAATGTGCCGCCTGTCAATCTGAGAGAAACCAAAGGAATGCAGATGCTGTTAGAGCAACCGCTGCTGCTGCTTCCCTTGCTCTAGCTATTGCTGCTCTCGGGTCATGTGGTGCAACTCTGGGTTTGACTTGTGGGGCAGCTATAGCTGCTTGGTTCCTGACTCAAGGTGCTGCTGCTGATGCGGCGGCTCAGCTAGCTCGATCAACTGATGCGCTAAATCGGTGTTTAAGGAATAAATGCTAGACTAAAGTGGTTGTGTAAAGATTTAACAGGGTAGGGAGGTATAAATAAAATGAATATTTTGCTTTTACATTTGATATTAGTTTTCTGTTCTCTATGCCTCCCGTTTTTTTTATTGACCATGCGACGAAACCATAGCCTTGATCAAATGATTGCCAATATCACTTTCAAACACTGGTTGGGGTTAATTTCTTTAAGTGTCCTCTGCTATGTTTTGCTGATTTATTTAAGGCATCTGTTGCCGCAACTTTATCAAGATTTTTTTGTGCCAATAGTCTTTTTGCTTGTTATAGCCCTTCAGTTCTTTCTACCTAAAACTCGCATGGCAGACAAAAGCGTGCCAAAAACCATCAATATTTCCAAACCCCTCGGGTTTCTCATTCTCATTTCAAACCTTGTGTTTGGTGGATTTTTACTCTATTTGTGGCAATCGTCACCTGAAGTTTGGCTGTTCCCAGCCATGGCTGTTTTTATCAATCTCATTGGCGCACTGGTTGCACAAAAAATGATCAGGCAATCCTAAAAATCTTTTGATGATATGCCCTGGGTAGTAGGATGACACTAGGGATGTTTGATAATGTATTTAACCGCTCGGAGTATTGAAGAACAAGAAAGCACCTCCTAAACAACGGTATTAAGCACAGCGTCTAACCCATCCTCGCCAGCTTGCAACCACAAGACTTTTGCCCCTTTGGCATTTTGCAAATGTTGAACTGCGGCCAGAGCAGTTCTGCTACCGCCTGCAACCCCTTTAAGAAGCTCGGGCGTTTCCTCAAGAGGTTCTTCAATCGCTCTGACTCGAGCCCGTTCATAAAGTGATCGTTCTGGCACAACTGCAAACCGCTTAAGCAAGTTTTGGGTTCAGGCCAAATTTCTAGAGTCTCAGCATAGTCTTGATTTTGCAAGGCATTATTTAATGCGCTTGACATCACTAGTTAGCACACATAATTACTCCCAATATCAGATCAGCAGTGCTGATTGAGTCTGAAAAGCCAGAGCTTAACGCCTTCTTAACGCCCTATGTCTAATCTGGTGACAGCTCAAAGAGCTAGAAAGAGGTGAGAAATGAAAACGTTTGGTGATTCTGATAGGCTTAACCCCAC
>CAZZPQ010000050.1:0-13878 GCA_964655595.1 uncultured bacterium | reverse complement strand
CGCCCAAGTCTGAAGAATTGACCATCACGGTTGACACCACACTCCAGCCCTCACAAGACACCCTACCTGACGACGATGGCACGCCCATCCCCGTTGCGCGAATGGTTGATGAAGAGGGTGTAGCCATGGACTTCTTGCTGGGCGAACTGGTCGTCAACACCAATGACGAGGCGAAGCTGAACGCTTTCTTGGGACGCTGGGGGGGAACAGTTGTGTATAAAATCGATGCCATAGGCGATGTCGCGCCTGTGTACCGCATCAAACTCGATCCCTCAGCAGCCCAGGTTGAGAGCCTGCTCGGGGAGCTTAATCAAAAATTACCCGATTTAAGCAGTAAGTTGACGACCTCGAGCGAAGAAGCAGCCAAGCTGCTGGCGGTCGCCTTTACTGAGATGCACCGTGAAGGCATCAGTATCTTCCCCAACTTTGTAGCAACACCCGCAGATATTGCCAGTGCCACAACAACTGAAGCGCCTAGCAGTCCTGATGAGCGTTATACCCCCAATGCCTTTGACTGGACCTATATGAACCAAGGGAGCCCTCAGGACATCGGCGTAGGTGAAGCTTGGCAGCTTTTGCAACGGGGCGGACGATTCAGCAACCGCGTACCGATCATGATCATCGATGGGGGCTTTGTACCGAACGCTGATTTTCCAGCTAACAGACGCATCATCGGTACAGATTGGAGTGTGCCCAACCCTGCAAATTGTGGTGGTGCGCCTTGTCCCTGGCACGGGACGCATGTAGTGACTTCAGCGATGGGGCGACCAGATAATAACTTTGGTGTTGCTGGGCCAGCAGGACCTGTGGCTGAGCTGGTTGCTGTGCAATTCAGTCTAAATTTTTTCAACATCATTCGCACGCTTGGTGAAACAGTTCAAGCCGTTCCCGAAGTCAAAATCATTAATATAAGTGCCAGTATTGAGATTAGCACTGCGGTTAGGGCCCTCAAGGCAGTTTTTGGTGTTCCTGATGCTGTCCTGATAGCCGAAGGGGTTGCCAGCGCTGTCTCAGCTTCAGGCAAACTGATATTTGCTGCCGCAGGCAATGAGGGTCGGAATGTCGATGAAAGAGGTCGCGCTGGCTTGGTAGAAAAGTCTACCACCTTACCCTGTGAACTTAGCGCCGTCATCTGCGTGGGTGGAATGGAGCACAACTCCACGGCTCGAGCACCCGGTTCTAACTACGGCAGCAGTTTTGGTAATAACACCGTTGACATTTATGGCCCCTATTGGGTATGGATTGGACCCGATCCTGACAATACTGACAATGTTGCTCAACGCTTGGGATCTGGTACAAGTTATGCCTCACCCTTCGTGGCGGGTGTCGCCGCATTGGTGTGGGCAGCTGACCCCTCACTCACCGCCAGCCAGGTCTGGGAAATCATGGGCGAAACAGCACATATTGGTGGTGTGGGAGGTAACGGACATCAGCGGCGGATCAACGCCTTTCGTGCAGTTGCCAGAGTTCTTGGCGGCGAGCCACCAACTGTTACATTAAGCGCCAGCCCCGGAGCCAGCCCACTCAACCGTGAGTGGTCAGTAACAGCCACTGTCAACGACCCAGAGTACGGCTCTGCGCCTTGTCCTCCCGTTGCCTGCCCACTTAGCTGGAATCCTGAACCCACGCGCATTGTCGGTAACACTGCCTTTTATCGCTTTACGACACTAGGCAATCAAACTGTCACTGTGACCGCAGAAGATTTAGTGGGTCAGACAACCAGCGCCAGCCGCACTGTTGATGTGGTCAATAGTGCGCCAGTCGTCGCCATTTCTCAACCCACGGCTGGGGCAAGCTTCTTTGTGGGGCAGACAGTGCAGCTTTTGGGTTCAGCCACTGACCTGAACGAAGGCCCTGACCCTGGTCCTGGCCCCATTACCTGTAACTGGAGCAGCAGCAATGCCAGCGATACCGCCTTCCCACGTACCGGTTGTAACACTGAAGTCACCTTTGCCAGTGCCGGTAGCCGCACCCTGACGCTGAGCTCTACTGACCCCCAGGGACTCAGCAGTTCAGCGACGGTGACGATCACCATCAATCCAGCACCTGCCAACCTACCTCCGGTCATCACCCTGGGCAGCTTGTCACCTGCAGTGAATTACAATGGGGATGGTTATTCTTGGGAAACAACCCTGAGTGCCACCGCCAGTGCGACCGATCCTGAAGGGGACACGCCGATTACCTATATTTGGCGAGCCACTTCTTTCCGCCCCAACAGTACAATTGTGTGGCGTAGCGATGTAGTTTTAAGCACAAGTACGACCAGCGGCAACCTGAGTTGGACACCCAGCAGCAACAATCCCGACAGTCTTCTTGGCGATTTTGCCAACCTTGGTAATGATTGCTATAGCGGGCAAGTTATCAGATTGACACTCGAGGCTCGGGATTCGGATTTACCGGCGGGCAATCCCAGTTTCCGCACCCTGCCGGACATTAAGGTTTACCGTTGTCAGGTCATTTAGTTCAAACCTGATACAAACTGCCTGATACCACAACTATCAGGCAGTCTTACGCCTAATACCCTGGGCTAAGATCAACTCGGGTGAGCCCAGGGTATCTTCATCGATATGCAGATGCGTGTAATCGGTACCAGGCACCTCAAACATCAGGTCAAGCAAAGTCCGCTCAAGCACAGCCCGCAGACCGCGCGCACCCGTTTTGCGCTGTTGCGCTTGCCGGGCAACCTCATGCAGCGCTTTATCGCTAAACTCGAGCGCCACACCTTCCATCATAAAAAGTTCCTGATATTGTTTGATTAAGGCGTTTTTGGGTTTGGTCAGTACATCGATAAGTGCCTCTAAGCTCAGATCCTGCAAGCGCACCGTTACTGGCAAGCGCCCGATAAGTTCTGGGATGAGACCAAATTGCATCAGGTCTTCAGGTAAGACCTCAGCATTGACCAAGCGCTCATCACCACTGGCATCACCATGTTCCTGAAAGCCGACACTGGACACATTGACACGCCGACCAATGATGTCAGCAATACCCTCAAAAGCTCCCCCACAGATAAACAGGATGTTGCCGGTATCAACCGGAATCAGCTCCTGATGCGGGTGCTTGCGACCCCCCTGCGGCGGTACATGGGTGACGGTTCCCTCAATAATCTTCAGCAGCGCCTGCTGCACGCCCTCGCCAGATACATCTCGAGTAATCGAGACGCCTTCAGACTTACGGGCGATTTTATCGATTTCGTCAAGGTAGATAATGCCGCGCTCCGCTGCTGCAACGTCATAGTTGGCTGTTTGCAGAAGCCGCAAAATGATGTTTTCAACATCATCTCCAACATAGCCTGCTTCCGTCAGGGTAGTGGCGTCAGCAATGGCAAAGGGAACCTGCAAAATCCTGGCCAGCGTTTGTGCCAGCAGGGTCTTACCGGTACCACTCGAGCCAATCATCAGGATATTGGCCTTTTGCACCTCTGAATCGGGATGTTGCAAGCGGCGATAGTGGTTATAAACTGCTACCGACAATACTCGCTTGGCCGCTTCCTGTTCAATAACATAGGCGTCCAGATGAGCCTTGATTTCACGTGGGGTAGGCAGGCGACCAGACGCCAGCGGCCGCACACGGTTTTGCTCGAGGACATCGGCGATGCGCTCAACACAGAGGTTGCAGATGTGGGTCAGACCATTTTCTGAAGCAACCAGGCGGCTGACCTCAGCATGGGTACGACCACAGAAATTACAGCGAGGTTGGGGCATGGCTAGGCCCCTTCGGAGTCAGTAAAGCGCGGCAGCTTTTTCGGACTAATCACCTGATCGATCAGGCCATAGTCCACCGCTTGCCCAGGAGACATAAAATTATCGCGCTCCATATCCTTGCGCAGCTTCTCACCGGGATGTCCAGTGTGCCTGGCATATATGCCTTCTAAAATTTCCCGCAGGCTTAAAACCTCACGCGCCTGCACTTCCAGGTCAGGCGTATTACCGCGAAAGCCTGCCGAGCCCGCATGGATCATGATGCGGCTATTAGGCAGCGCATACCTGTGCCCAGGCTCACCAGCCATCAAAATCACCGAGCCCATCGACATGGCAATGCCGACGCAATTCGTGTAGACCGGAGCGGAAATATACTGCATCGTGTCATAGATAGCCAGGCCAGCATAGACTTCACCACCTGGGCTATTGATAAAGATATTAATGGGCTGCTCGCGCGACTGTGAATCAAGGAGTAGTAATTGTGCAACAATGGTATTGGCAACCATCGAATCAATCGGGGTGCCCAGAAATATAATACGCTCTTTTAACAAACGGCTGTAGATGTCATACATCCGCTCACCGCGGCCGGTTTGCTCTATAACATAAGGAACTAGTGACATGTGCTCACCATATCCCAAAGTTGCTGCTTTGTGCTTTGCTGAATTGACAGTTGCCAGCAAACTTGAACACTATATGGGACTACCTGGAGCTGTAGGGAAACCTTAAATGACGCCAGAACGATACTCATACAACCAGTATGCGTAGCCGATACTGGTCTTGCCGTTAGTAAGCTTACTTTGTCCCCAGGATGAGGCTTTCATCTCATACCAATTTTGTGTAAGGCTGACCCATACTTGATTGCAGCATTTCTTCTCGCAGCCGCTCGAGTGCTTATACCAGTTCCGGATAAATCATTGGGATAAACCCAATGATTTATCCCGAGCAGAGCGTTAGAAACCGAGGAACTGCTTTTCACATCTACTGCTTTTCAAATCCATTGGCAATTTACCTAGCTCCGTATCAAGCAGCGAAACGCTATCACATCGCCCAGCCACCATCAATCATCAGCGCCTGACCCGTGACAAAAGCAGCCTCATCGGACGCCAGATATACCGCCAAGGCAGCAATTTCCTCAGGCTTACCAATACGGCCCAGCGGCTGCCTGCTAATAAACGCCTGTCTGACATCTTCTTCACTGAGATTGGCCTGTGCCGCCTGCAAGCGCACACGCTCATGCCAGGAAGGGGACTCAACCGTACCAGGGCAAATGGCATTGACCCGGATACCCTGACTGACAAAATCAGCAGCGGTCGCCTTGGTCATACCGATAACAGCAGCTTTGGTAGCGCTGTAGACAAAACGTGTGGGCACGCCTTTGAGCGATGAAGCTACCGATGACATGTTGATAATGCTGCCACCACCCTGCTGCAACATAATAGGAAGCGCAGCCTGCATCATCCAGAACATGGAACGTACATTAAGCTTAAAACTAAAGTCCCAGTCATCATCATCTAGCTCGAGAATACTACCGTGATGAACATAACCAGCACAGTTAAAAAGAATATCGATGCGCTCAAGACCAGCCACCAGTGCGGTAATGGCCTGCTTATCAAGCACATCCAGTGCATAGGTTTCTGCTGGCAAGTCGCTCAAAAGTTCGGGGCGCAGATCCGTGGCGATGACCTGCGCCCCTTCAGCTATAAAGGCTTCAGCTGTGGCCCTACCAATGCCTTGCCCCGCCGCAGTCAGCAGAGCCGTTTTACCTTCAAGCCGCTTCACGGTTCCACCAGCCGATAAATCAACAGGTCTTGTCCCGCACGGCTAATCAGAAACTCACCATGTGCCCACAGTGGCTGCCCTACCGCTGCACGCCACTCACGGCGCGTCGCCACACTCACACTGACAAAAGCGCCATCAGCCTGTGCCTGCCAATGGTCAGTGCTCAGCACTTGCACGGCACTTTGGTTTAGCGTGTTTAGCTCGAGCAAGGCCTCAGGATGTCGGATAACAAGCTCTGGCTGACCTGAAAATACCTGCAACTCAGGACCATCAGCCGCTAAGCCCTGGCGCGGCTGTCCCAGAGCGCGCAGCAGCACCGGATTGCTAAGGCGAGGATCAACGACTTCTACCAATACTACAAAAGGAACGTCTTCAGGGGTTTTAAACTCGAAAGCCCGAACCTGCTCAGGTAGCAAACTCAGCCGCTCAGCCAGTCTCTCCAGGGCTGCCTGTCTGTATGACTCGAGCTCTTGCGCACTATTAATCTGCCAGGCTTCAGGCCACAGGCTGTAGCTGTAGACACGCGTGATACTACCATCCGGGTTGGGCCTGGCACGCCAGGCATCAAAGCTGTAGTCCTGGGTCAGGTAGCGCGCCTGGCGGCTGTTATCCAGCGGCTGATGGCGAATGGCATAGGCGTCCAGCCACTCCAGAATCTGCACGCGCTCCTGAGCACCGTGAATGCTGATCAGTTCGGGCAGCAGAGGTACCAAATCAGGGGGGATGCCTTCGGCCAGCGCCGGACTGGGATTGCTGTCCAGCACACCCTGCATCGTTTCGGCAAAAATCGCAGCCGCCGCACGATTGGCAAAGGCCCCCACCCGCAAGCGGTAAATCACGCCCTGCGACGTCGGCACACTAACAAGATAAGCAGGATAGCCTTGCTCACGCAAGCTCTGTTGCAGCTCGAGTGCGGTCAGTTCTGAAGATACTGCAACCACTTGTACGGTGTAGAGCAACTCCTGGGACATAGCATAGGCAAGCAAAAAAAGCCCTAGCAGCATCAGTGAAGTACTTTTAAGGCGAAGGGATAGAGAGCTGAGTACATCTGCCATTTGGCCGGCTGGGCTGGGCTTACTGCCTATGACCCCAAGCAAAACGTTATTTAACCTGGTGTGTGCCTGTAGCTTCATGAGTCTCCCAAACTCTCTGCAGGCAGACGTCCCTACGACTACCTAGAAGTCCTTCCGTTCAAACAGTATCACAGATGCACCCGCAAAAAGTGCACAGTAAAATGTGATGAGGCTTAATGACCAGCTTATATTTGCCAAGGGCGCTACATAGCTGGAAAGCTGTGAGGTGAGCAAGTAAGGCTCCAGTACCGGAAAAACGACCATGAGCTGCATACAAATCAGCACTGCCAAAGTCGCCAGCGCACCTGCAGCAACGTTCATAAAGACTACCGTCAGAAATACAGCCAATAAGCTGATAGGCATAAGGCTCAGAGCCGCTATCAGGTAGGCTCGACCCAGCTCAGTCAGGGCAGCACCTGTGCCGAGACTGCCCTGACCCAAAAGCCCACCTTCCCCCAGACCCGTCCCTCCAATAAAGCTACCCAGACCATAGGGCAAGCCTGCCAACAAGGACACGATAAACAAAAAGAATAGAATCAGAAAAGGGTAACAGGCAGCGACCAACAGTTTAGCCAGAAGCCACTGTGAGCGGGTCACCGGTCGCAGTAGAACAGTTTTCAGAGTCCCGAAGGTTAGCTCAAGTCCTAAAAGCTCGGCACTAGCAATAGCCACCAGCAAAGGCAGCAAAAACTCCATGCTGGACAGCAGACTAAGCGCTGGCACCTGATAGGCTGATATCACATAAAAGCCGTAGATCTGAAATATCCCAGGGGCATAAGCCCACAAAACGGGAAAGATGATCAGCACCAGCAAGGTAAAGCGCAGGCTCTGCAAGCGAAAGAGCTTGCTAAACTCAATCGCCACCAGCGACAAAAACCTAGCCATGGACTACATCCTCATCTTTGCCGATCATACTTTGCAAACGCTGCACCGGACTTTGTTTTTCGTGGATTTGCTCACGGTAGTACGAGCGCAGATCAAAAGTATCGCGTACCAGTTCATAGAGATAGAGCTGATGCTGCGTCAAGAGCTCGGCAACCTGACCAAGTTTTTCAGCATCTGACAAAATCATGATCACTTCATCGTGACGCAAACTGACATGGCGGGTAAAATCTGCTTCCTCCAACACAGCCAGCGCACGCTCAGGATCAGAAACTCGAGCACGGTAACGCTGCCGCCGATCAAGCAGATTGACTTCATCTACAAAACGTCCATCCTCCATGATCGCCACCCGGCTACAATAGGCAACCACTTCATCCAGGTGATGGGTCGACAGCAGCACTGCTGTCCCTTCTTCGGCCGATCGCTTCAGCACTGAATGTACCAGGTGCAGGCTCAGGGGATCCATCCCACTGGCAGGCTCATCCAGAATTAAAACTTCGGGTTTCGTCAGTAAAGCTGCCGCTACACCAAGGCGCTGCCGCATTCCCAGACTGTAAATTCCTACGGGGCGCTCAGCAGCGTCGCTGAGTTCCATCATCTGCAAAACATCACGAATACGGGTTTCGGGCACGCGACCCGCCAACCTGGCATGGAGTCGTAAATTCTCGCGCCCGCTCAGGTACGGGTAAAACGCCGCTGGCGCTTCGACCACTGCCCCGAGCTTATGCCGCACAGATGGTTTCTCAAAAGGATCGAGTCCCAGCAATGTCACCTTGCCAGATGTCGGAAAAGCCAAGCCTGTCACCAGGCGAATCACCGTGGTTTTTCCCGCACCATTGGGTCCAACCAGCGCATAGACTTCCCCGGGATTAACTTTAAAGCTGATACCTTTAATAACCGTATGCTGACGATAGCGCTTTGTCAAATCCTGCACTTCTATAGCTGTTTGCACATCCATCTCCCTCTCTTATAGTTTAAGCGGGTCTTGAACAGACTTCACATGCGTTTTTTCTCACTTGTTGGTAAGGCGACCTTGTCATCTGACATCGCCGCACTGAGCACCAGTTCAAGCGCCTGATCCATAGCCTGCTCCAGATCGTTGAAGGTAACAGTAGCTACACCTTCGCGGCGCGCCTGTTCTTTAACAAAATCATGCAACATGCGTATTTCTACGAAGTGTTCCTGATAGCGGCTCTGCTGACGACGCTGCTTGGTTTGCTGGTCCCGCATGGCGAAATGACGCTTGTGAACTTCAGGATCCTCCAGTGTCAGTACCAGCTCTACAAAGGTTGCACCTTCCAGTTGCGCCAGTGGCAGGATTCCCGGGACAATATGAACCCCCTCGAGTACCATGGATGTGCTCTCCTCGATACCCCGCTGGATAATACCCGTAAGCGCATTGCCCAGTTGCAATACCTGTCCCTGAAAACTGCGTATCACCTGCTTGCGTTTGGGCGTGCCACCTTTTTCACCGGGTATTAATTCAGTGCGCCAGGCGTCAAAACTCGAAGCGTGCAGGGCGGGGCTCAGTTGCTTACTGATCAGTGAGCGCAGTGCCTGACGTACCGCGTCGACAGAGACAATTCGCCGAATACCCAGGCGATAGGCAAGTTCATAGGCCAGGCTGGACTTACCAACCCCAGGTGCGCCACCTATCAGGATAATGAGCGGCTGGTCTGTTTGTCTCAGCGCACGCATTCGCGAGTAACGCTGGGCAAAACGCTCACCTGCTTCTGCATGCAGTAAGCTGCGCACCTCCTGGCGCAGATCATCACGTGTGATACGACTCAAGCCTTTTTTCCATAAAACATCTTCAAGCTGCCTGGCAAAAGCGTGTGCTACTTCAGTATCTAAACCCACCGCCATCAGTGACTGGGCCAGAATGCCTCTTGAAAACGGCATGGCCCGCCCCGAGTGCTCGAGCACCTGAACATCCAAGGGCTGTCCGAGTTGTGTTTCATAGCGAAGCCGCAAATCACGCCCATGACTCGCCTCGAGACTGAGTGCGGCAATGTGCAAGAGCTCGAGTTCATGGATGAGCTCATAGCCCTTGCTGCGAAAGTTCTGCTCAATTTGCGCTGCCAGCGCGTAGGCTTCTTTAAGCTTAAGCCCCAGCTTTTCAAAGCTGGTCGCGAGCTTGCGCTGTGAAAAAGGTACAACCTCATCGCCCAGCTGCACAGAAAGTGGTACAAAGGGAGGCGTTTGCACGCGAAAGCGCTCAGCAACATCCTTGCTGACCTCATCTTCTAACATAGCAGCGATTCGGGAAATCAGCTTGGCAAGACTGAGGGTCTTACCATGTCCCCGGCTATGTTTTTCAATGGCTCTGGCAATGTTGATTGCAGTACCTGTTTCAACCCCGGCACCCTGGAGCGATTCGACCACCTCACCCAGTACAAACAGGTATTTCTTTTTGTCGTGCTCAACCCAGAGTTTGCGCTGCTTCATGTCTAGGCAGTATACCGAGACTGCCACTGGTCAAACGTTGCGAAAGGCATTGTGGTCGCCGAGTAAAGTATATTACTCACCTTACGCAAGCCCCTATAGCTCTTTTTGGTCCCTAATGAGGCGTTAGCCGAAGTAATCTCGGGACGGGCATCTGCGGTAAGTGCTTGTAGCGAGGTTGCTTCGCTCGTAACGACCCATTACGCAAGGTGAGTTAAGCACTATAGAGATGCTCAAGATGCTCTAGCACCACCCGGTCCACCTGCCCGACTTCCAGCATCCGGTCTTCCAGATTCTCAAAGCCAGCCAAATCCCGCAGGGCTTTCTCTGCATCCGGTCCCCAGCTGTTAAGCCCCTCGAGAAAACCTGAACGCTGCAAAATATTCACAAGCCGCTCAGCCACTGCGCCTTCAATCGGCAGAATATTCTCTGTGCGGGGTTTTTCAAAATACAAATGCCGCAGTTCTAAAAGACGCCTGAGTTCGACCACAGGATCAGCGTGATCATCAACACGTAAATCAATGTAGCGATCATCAAAACCACCGTAGCCCCCTGCTTCTCTGACCACCACCAGAGCAGCTGACTGCCGCCCGCGCTTATCACCACCGGCTGCGTCCCCTGCCTGCAAGGCACTCAGAAGCTTCTCGGGCAATGCTGCCGTACTGGCTTCAAAAACTCGCAGCATCTCAAGAACAACTGCTTCACCCGCCAATAGATTCCCCTGTATAGCAAGGTTATCGCGGCTGATACCCCCTGCCCAGGGAAAGCAGTCACTACCGGTAAAACTCAGGCTGTGACCGCTCGAGTCCACCAGACCATACTGCCGCAGCGCGTGATCCGGGTCCCGCGCCTTGAATGACTCGTGAATCGCTTCCAGGGTCATGCCTGCTTTCAAAGCTGCCAGCGCCCGCGGACCATAACTGGTATTGGCATAGGACTGGGTAGCAACGGCCCCAACCCCAGCCTCGGCATAGGGCACAGGCGCACCGACAGCCAAAAACTTCGAGGCGACAGCAATACCCAAATCACCGCTATCCGAGTCTCTGGCGACAATCGAAAAGGTTGAAATTCTTTTCACCCTACTACGCTAGCACAGCTTTCAGCCGACTACCAGACTCCGTAAACGCGCCATAGCCAGCGCGTCCACATACTGACCATCCCGAAAGGCATATTGCAGCAAGCGACCCTCGGTGACAAAGCCGAAGCTCTCATAGAGGCGAATGGCAGCCTGGTTATCGACAAAAACTTCTAGCTCCAAACGGCTGATGTTCAGCCAGCGGTCTGCCATATCAACGGCGGCTTTCATCAGTGCAGTGCCCACGCCGCGCCCCTGCCAATCTCTACGCACAGCCATACCCAGGCTGGCCACATGACGTCGCCGGGGATGGTTGGGAAAGGTATGTAGTCCCAGTTGCCCCACAACCTCCTGCGCCTGACAGGCCAGCAGCACATAGATGCCGCTGGGTGGTTCTGCCAGCCGCTTGCGCCACAGCTCAGCTGATGGATAGGGCAACTGCATGGTTCCCCAAATCACGGCCTCATCGAGCCAAATGCGCTGCACCGCTTCATAGTCGGCGGGTTCTGCATGTCGGATGTGAATATCCGTAGAGGACATACGCCAGAGTAACATAGGTACGTTTCGAGGTATTTTAACAAACTCACTTACCAATCCGAAACACCATGCATAGGAGCAGTATGACTAAAAAACTGATTGTTGTGATGATTGATGGTGTTAGCGCGGACTATGTCTTAAACCACCAGGCCCGCCTACCTCATCTGGCAAGGCTCATTGCTGATGGACTCTACGTAGAGCGTTTAAGCTCAGATGTTCCGGGAACCTCTTTGCCCGGGCGCAGCTCTATTGTAACTGGACTGCCCGCTTCACAGCACGGGGTTTATGGCAATGTCATCTGGGACGGTATGTTTCGCTATGCTAACCCCGATGATCTGCGCGGCGAATCGATTAATAGACAAGCGCTTAAAGCTGGTAAAGATGTTGCAGTTATGGGATATGGCATGATCCGTCCTGAAGATGCCACGGTTTTTCAACACGCCTGGTGGGCCGGGGAAATGATCCAACGTGCCCGCGACCAAGCGCCCATCCCGGCTGATGAAGCATGGCTTAGAACCGTGCGGCACAAGGATAACAGCGGCCGCCTGCGAGTTCTGGCAGAGCAGGGGCTCGCTGCGGGGATTCCCGATGCTTACGCAGGTGACAGGGCGCATTACTTCGCCTCGGAACTTGCAGGCGATCAGATTATGATGCAGTGGACAGCTGGACTCGCCAGTTCAGAACAGCTGCCAGACTTGATTCTCACCGAAATCCTGACCCCCGATAGCGTGCAGCATGTCAGTGGTTACGAGAGTGATTTTGCCCACTGGTCCATAGCCTATGCCGATGCGATTCTGGGCAGCCTGTTAACGGTTCTGCACCGCTCACCCAATCCTTATAACCTGCTGGTTTTAAGCGATCACGGACACGGTCCGGTACATACTGCCATTCATGCTGAACGCATCCTGCCCGGCGTGAAACTTTCTTCCGAGTGCTGCTTTTTGTATGTCCATACTGAATCGCAGGCGCAACTCACAGAAATACAGGCACGCCTGGCTGAGCACGGCATTCTAAAGCATTCCAGCGAGCATCTGCCTGCGGAAGTGCAGTCCGAAGTCGTTAGCTTTCTGGCCCCCGAAGGTCACAGCTTTGAATCAGCCCAGGCTAATTCTACAGGCCTTAGCAACCCGCCCAGATATCCTTCCACCCATGGTTTTCCGCCTGGAACGGCTGCTGACGACCGCTTTGCAGTCTTCTATGGTCCCGACATTCAGCGCGGTAATTACGCCAGAGCAACTGCCGAACAGATTGCACCCAGCATGGCAGCCTTGCTGGGTTTGGAGCTGAAGCGCTATCCTGCCAAGCCACTTTTTTAGACTACCCCCAGAAACTTACGCCAAGGGTTGACGATGGGCAGCTGCGTAGCGCCCGGTCACGTAGTGCTCGAGCTGCCTTTCGATATCCGTCAGAAGACCACTGGCCCCAATGCGAAACAGGTCTGGCTCGAGCCAGTCACGCCCAAGCTCCTCATTCATCAAATATTGCCAGTTCATCGCGTCCTTTGCCGTGCGGATACCACCTGCTGGCTTAAAGCCAATCCTGAAACCCGTTCGCTCCAGATAATCCCGAATCGCCCGCAGCATCACCAGGCTTACCGGCAAGGTGGCATTGACGCTTTCTTTACCTGTAGAGGTTTTGATGAAGTCTGCCCCTGCCATCATGCAGACCATGCTGGCTCTATAAACATTGCGCAGGTTACCCAGCTCCCCGGTGGCCAGAATGGTCTTCAGATGCGCTTCACCACAAGCGTCGCGCATGGCAACGATCTCATCGTACAGCGCTTGCCAGTTGTTTAGAAGTGCGTGCTCGCGGCTGATGACAATGTCAATTTCCTGCGCTCCCTCCGCAACTGCGTAGCGGATTTCCTCCAGGCGGGTCTTTAAGGGATAGAGCCCCGCAGGAAAGCCTGTCGCCACCGAGGCGACCGGTATGCCTGAACCCTCCAGCGCCGCAACTGCGTGAGGTACCATGGTTGGGTAAACACAAACTGCCCCTACGCTAATGCCTGCGTCCTGCATATCGAGTTGCGCCAGGATATCGTCGCGCACGGGCTGGCGCGCCTTGGCGCAGAGCCGCCGCACACGACCTGGCGTATCATCACCTGCTAAGGTAGTGAGGTCAATGCAGCTAATGGCCTTAAGCAGCCAGGCTGCTTGCCACTGCTTTTTGACCGAGCGCCGTGTTCCCAGTGTGGCGCCGCGCCGCTCAGCGGCAGAGCGGTTAACAGCAGCTTTGAGCCAGTCAGCTTCAAACGTTCGGATGGGATTCCGACTTATCTCAGGGTGTAGGCTAGTGAATGTGGCAGTCATGGCAGTCCTCACAAAAACAGGCGTTGTAGTTTTAGTTTAGCGCATCTCCCCTGCGAAAGTCTCCTATTCAGCTATCCCTC
>CAZZPQ010000049.1:0-20153 GCA_964655595.1 uncultured bacterium | reverse complement strand
GTGTTATCGGTTCAGCGGTGGCTGCGGGTGTGTTTCTGGCGCTGCTGCGCTGAGTCGTACCAAGATCTGTTGATGTTTTGGCAGTGAGTGTCAAAAAGTCGCCGCAGTAGAGGAAAGTCGTCACTTACATACTTGTCGTTGCCACCGAAGCCTATGCCTAGCAATACCCAAAAGACAGTGAATACCCATCGCCTGTCATTCTGAACGGAGCGTAGCGTAGTGAAGAATCTCTATGCACTATGTTCGCCCGTTTAGACACTTACAAATAACGCCGTTGGGAGATGCCTCACTGCGTTCAGCATGACAGCATTGGAGATAGGCTAAGTTATCAGCAACCGCAGCCAGCCTCGCTGCTCCTCCTGCTTGGCTTTAAGCCAGTTCCTTTATCGTTTGGATCATTTCCCTTTATACCGAGCCCGATAAATTGCTTACAGATTTGAAAAGCAATCCCCGCTTCCTAACGCCCTGCTCGGGATAAATCATTGGGTTTATCCCAATGATTTATCCGGAACCGGTATTAACAGCTACTCGAGCGTTCCAGGTTTAATACCAATTCCGGTCATTTCCTTAAGGAAATGACCGGAGCGTAGCGAGATGAATCAGATACCGATTCCGATAAGAAACGATACAAAACCAACTGGATTTTGTTATTGTATTATCGGAATCGGTATAACTCGAGCAGTCGCTGCAAAATAAGTGCATCTTCCAGTGGCCACTCCTAGTCGTGTGCAGTAGCCCTCTAAGGGTTTTTGTATGGGTGTTCTTAAGGTATCGAATGACCTGATGAC
Source organism: uncultured bacterium (assembly GCA_964655595.1). Classification (GTDB taxonomy): domain Bacteria; phylum Deinococcota; class Deinococci; order Deinococcales; family Trueperaceae; genus CAZZPQ01. The sequence goes on along the minus strand of CAZZPQ010000049.1, from coordinate 19,365 downwards.
GCGGGCTATGAACACTGCGGAGTAATGTAATCTGTTTGCGTCCCTTTGCCTGAGGCACTACTATAGGTAAATGGCTTCCGTTATGCAAAGCCCCATCAACTGGTGGGGAGAGTTTGATTTCCAGCTTGATGAAAGCGCGTACTGGCACGTTGGCGCGCTGCAACTCTGGGTTAAGCGCGTCACTAACGAATGGCAAGTCCACAGTGTTCAGGACAGTGATCCTTTTGCCACAGGGCTTGGACATGAGTTTCCGGCTAGCACACCTGTTCCAGAGGCTGCACAACTGACACGCATCAGCTTTACCAAGACGGGCTCGAGTCTTTCGCTCAAGGTTTTGCTGGGGGACCGCGCTTATATCATCCGGCCTGAGATTCCTCTGGTTATACCTGCCGGTGAGAGTGTTCAGGTTTTTGCCAGTACCCCAGTGTGGCTTAGTCTCGGGCAAAATGGCAGGCAGCTACTCGAGCTTCCGGCTTACAGATCATCTGATACCTGGTTTGGCCCTTCGACGATTGAGGGTGAGCTGGCCTATGCCAGCCGCAGCGCTGCGCGTGTAAATCTCGCTGAAATCGAGTTTCGTCCGCATCGGGCAGTGACACCCATATCGGTTCGCAACCAGGCGAGTGACGCTCTGATTTTAGAACGCCTCAGAGTGCCTGTGCAGTACCTGCATCTGTATGGTTCCGAGACGGGTCTATGGACCCAGGCTGTGGTTCTCGAGCGGCAGGGAGACGGGGAGTTTGCTGCGGTGCAGTTGCAAAAGAGTACTCTGAGGGAAGCGGGACGGGTCAAGCACCTGGCTGAACCTCGCCAACAAATGGGGCGAAACGTCATCGTACGCGCATTTAGTCGCCTTTTTAAGGGAGAAAGCTGATGGAAGGACTGTGGCTACAATTTATTGATTGGCTGGGCACGATCATTACTTTAGAAAGACTGGGGAGCGTTCTGCGGGCCAGTTTTTTTGTGGTGGCTGGTTTTTCCCTGGCGCGCCTGGCGCGTTTGGCGGTGACCAGTAATGCCAAACGCTTATCCAGGCAACAGGCCATGCTGCTGCGCCGTGGTGTCTTTTATGGCATCCTGATTCTTTTTAGCATCTCTGCTTTGCGAGAACTTGGTTTTGATTTTACGGTTTTGCTGGGTGCTGCGGGTATTGTAACACTGGCGGTAGGCTTTGCTTCGCAGACCTCGGTATCCAATCTGATCAGCGGACTTTTTTTAGTGGTCGAGCGTGCTATTGAAGTCGGTGATGTTGTCAGGGTCGGCGATACGACAGGTGAGGTTTTGTCGGTGGACCTGCTCTCTACCAAGATTCGTACCTTTGATAATTTGTTAGTCCGAATACCAAATGAAACCGTGGTGAAAGCGCAGATTACCAATCTGAACCGCTTGCCCATTCGGCGGGTTGACCTGCAAGTAGGTGTATCTTATGACACCGATTTGAACAAGATGACCAGGTTACTGATGGATCTGGCATTCAAAAACCCCATCTGTCTTGACGAACCCGCGCCACTCTTGATCGCGCAGGGCTTTGGTGACTCGAGCATCGACTACCAGTTTTCGGTCTGGGGCACCACTGCGAACTTCCTAAAGCTGCGCAACTCCATGCAAATCAGCATTCAGGAAGCCTTTGCCGCTGAGGGTATTGAAATTCCTTATCCCCATCGTAGGCTCATCTGGCCGGAGGCGGCTCCCTTGCCGATGGTGGCAGCCGAGACTGAAGTTATACCAGTTCCGGATAAATCGCTGGGTTTATCCCAATGATTTATCCCGAGCAGAGCGTTAGGAAGCGAGGAACTGCTTTTCAAATCTGTAATCAATTTATCGGGCTCTGTATGAAGCGTCATTGTGAAGCAGATGCGTGATTGGCCAGCTTGCGATTGACTACAATATGATTGACTACAATGGGTCAGAGCTTAACAAGCGTGCCGGCTTAACCTTAAAAACCTTGGGTAGCTGGCCCTTTTGAAACCTGTTATAGTTGTTTGATTTTGGAGGTCTGGTGATGACACTCTTGGAAACACTGGCTCGAGTCTTTCCGCCTGAGCGCTTGCTTTTGGAAGATGCCCAACTGAAAACCTTTGAGTCAGATGGCCTTATTGCTTTTAAAGCGCGTCCTGCGGTGGTGGTAATGCCTACGCGTCCAGCCGAGGTTATTGAAACGGTCAAAGCCTGCTACCAGCACAATGTACCCTTTATGGCGCGGGGCAGCGGTACGAGTCTGTCGGGGGGGTCGATGCCTGTTGAAGGTGGCGTGGTTATCGCCCTGAATCAGATGAACCGCATTGTGAAGCTTGATCCGCAGGCGCGTACCTGTGTGGTTGAACCTGGGGTGTTCAACGCCCAGGTGTCCAAGGCGGCAGCGCCCTATGGCCTCTATTACGCACCGGATCCCTCGAGTGGTCCGGTTTGTACCATCGGGGGCAATGTCGCCTTCAACGCAGGTGGGGCGCACTGTCTCAAATACGGCATGACAGCCAATCATGTGCTGGGTATGAAGGTTGTGCTGCCAGACGGTGAACTGGTGGAGCTTGGTGGCGACAGTCTGGAGATGGTGGGTCCTGATTTGGCAGGTTTTTTTGTGGGCTCCGAGGGTCTTTTGGGCGTTGCGGTAGAAGTCACCCTGCGCCTTTTGCCCAAGGTAGAGACCTATAAGACCATTCTGGCGGCCTATCAGGATTTAAGCGCTGCTGGCGAAGCTGTGGCCAGTATCGTTGCCTCTGGTTTGCTACCTGGGGCAATGGAAATCATGGACCGTTTGGCGATGGACGCTGCCGAAGCGGCAGTTCATGCGGGATATCCTGCAGATGCACAGGGACTGCTGATTGTGGAGCTTGAAGGTCCTGGCGAGGAGGTTGCGGTCGAGTTACCGCGCCTGATGAAGGTCATTGAAGCCTCGGGGGCTTATGAGGTACGTGTGGCGCAAAATGAAGCGGAACGCCTGAAAATCTGGAAGGGCCGCAAGGGTGCGTTTTCTGCTGTGGGTCGGCTGAGTCCTGAGTATCTGGTGCAGGACGGTGTGGTGCCACGCAGCCGTCTGGCTGAAGCGTTGAGTGAAATTGCACGCCTGAGTGAACAGTACGGCATTCGGGTTGCTAATGTTTTTCATGCTGGTGACGGGAACCTGCACCCCCTGATTCTTTTTGACAGCAGCAAAGGTGAGCTGGAACGCGCCGAAGAGCTGGCGGGTGAAATTCTCAGGTTGTGTATCCGTCTGGGTGGCAGCATTACGGGTGAGCATGGAGTTGGCATGGAGAAAAAAGCCTATCTGCCAGAGCAGTATTCCCCTGCTGATATGGCGGTCATGGTTCGTATTCGGCAAGCTGTTGACAGCAAGGAACTGGCCAATCGTGGCAAGATGCTCACCGCCACAACTGACACACATGAGCAGCCAGGAACCGCAGCATGAAAGCTGCTGTATTGCAGGAACATATCGAGGCTCTCAAGGAGACGGTTTTAAGCAAGGAAAAAATTCGCGCAGTGGGCGGCAACAGTAAAACTGCCCTCTCGGGTTGGGGTAATCTGGAGCTTCAACATCTGAATGCTGTGCTCGAGTACAATCCCCTTGAATATACTTTTACTGCGCTGGCTGGTACACCCGTTCGTGAGATGAACAGCCTTCTGGCAGAGCACGGACAATATCTGCCCTTTGATCCACCCCTGGCAGATGCCGGGGCAACGCTGGGGGGAACTGTGGCGGCCGGTTTGTCTGGCCCGGGTCGCTTTCGCTATGGGGGCGTGCGTGACTTTTTGCTGGGAGTTACCTTTATCAGCGGTGATGGTCAGGTACTGACGGGCGGTGGTAAGGTTGTTAAAAATGCCGCAGGTTTCGATTTTCCCAAGCTTATGGTGGGCAGTCTGGGGCAGTTTGGTATCCTGACCAGTATGACTTTTAAAGTCTTTCCACGTCCTGAGGCCTATATCAGTTTGCAGGTTAATCTCAGCAGCTTTGCAGATGCCCTAAGTAGCATGCAGGCATTGGCAGCTTCCAACCTGGACCTTCACTGCCTGGAGCTGGTATCTCCGGCTACATTGCTGATTCGTTTGGCTGGATCACAGGAAGCTCTGGCGGCGCGCCTGGAGCGTCTTAAGCGCAGCCTGGCAAGTGAAGGCAGGGTGTTGCAGGGGGCTCAGGACGAGCAACTATGGCATGAAGCCCGTGAGTTTTCCTGGTTGCCACAAAAGCATAAACTTCTGAAAATACCCACTAGCGCCAGTCGCTTGCAACCGCTTGAAGATGCGCTAGAGGCATTTGGGACGCTGCCTCGGCGTTATGCTGTGGGTGGCAATGTACTGTATCTTGCCTGGCCTGAGAGCTTGTCTCAGGAACAGCTGGATGCCTTTTTGAAGACGCAGCAACTCAGCGCCCTGGCCTTGCAGGGGCGTTTTGGCCAGCCCCTGCTGGGAACCGTGAAGGGGAAGGTATTTATGACTCATATTCGCAATGTTCTTGACCCGGAAGGTAAGTTTGTGCTTGGTAGCGGAGGTCAACATGCAACATAAGATTCCTGTTGAGAACATGGGACCCCTGGCGCAGCCAATGGCAGATGCGATAGAGTCCTGTGTTCACTGTGGCTTTTGTCTACCAACCTGCCCGACGTATGTGGTGATGGGCAATGAGATGAATAGTCCGCGCGGGCGCATCCTGCTGATGAAAGAAGTGCTCGAGGGAACGCTGCCCTTGGCAGAAGCCACGCCTTATCTTGATCCTTGTCTTGGCTGTGTGGCTTGTGTCACCGCTTGTCCCTCTGGTGTGGAATACGGTGAGTTGATCTCTCCTTTTCGTATGGAGATGGAAGATAAGAGGGAGCGAAGCAGAGCAGATAGGGTGCTGCGGCGCTTTTTGGTTGAAACGCTGCCCTACCCCAGGCGCTTCAGACTGGCAGCAACTGCTGGTCAGCTCGCTAAACCCTTAAGCAAGCTTTTGCCCAAGCGCTTGTCTGACATGGCGGCACTGCTACCTGAGAGTGTGCCCAAAGCACAACCTTTGCCTGAGCACTATCCTGCTGAAGGTAAGCGCCGCGCCAGAGTTGCTCTGCTGGCAGGTTGCGCGCAGCAGGTGCTCGAGCCCGACATCAATTGGGCGACCCTGCGGGTACTGGCCAAAAACGGGGTGGAGGTGCTGATTCCCCAAAGCCAGTCCTGCTGTGGAGCGCTGGCAGCCCACACCGGCGTCAAATGGCAGGCTCAGCAGTTTGCTCGCAACAACCTGAAAGCCTTTCCTAAAGATGTTGACGCGATTGTGACGAATGCGGCAGGTTGTGGTTCGGGTTTGCACGAATACGCGCTATGGTTGCGCGGAGAACCTGAAGAAGAAACGGCGCGGGAGTTTGCGGGGCGCAGTAAGGATATAAGCGTCTTCTTGAGTGAGCTTGGCACACTCGAGTCGCCAGCCCTCAAAAAACCCTTGCGAGTTGCTTATCATGATGCTTGTCATCTGGCTCATGCCCAGGGTGTCACCTTGCCACCACGAGAACTGCTTGCCCAGATTGAAGGACTTAGTCTACAGGAGATTCAGGAGTCAGAACTCTGCTGTGGCTCTGCTGGCACGTACAATCTCGAGCATCCAGTCACCGCAGCCCAGCTTGGTGAGCGCAAGGCAAGTCACATTCGCGATACCCAGGCTGACCTGGTGGTGACAGGCAATATCGGCTGTCTGACACAGCTCCAGAAGCATTTGAAAGTGCAGGGTATTCCGGCAATGCACACGGTCCAACTGCTGGACCGAGCGTACCGCCACCTGCTTTAGGCCCTAAGCAGCATCAGCGTCTTTGATAAGCCTTTGGTCATGCTTGATTTTTTCCTCAGCTGTCCAGTCGCGTAAGTACCAACGACTCTTGAGATAGTAGTCACTGTAGAGAAGTTGCAAAAAGGCGGCAATAGGAATAGCCAGAATGATACCCCAAAAACCCAACAGTGCTGCGCCCACCAACAGGGAAACCAGTACTGTCACAGGATGAACGCGAACGCTCTTTGCCAAAAGAAGTGGTTGGAAGACATTGCCATCCAGTGCTTGAATAATAATCATGACAATCAGGGTAATCAGAGCTACCTGCCAACTGACTGTCAAGGCAGAGAGCACGGGTGGAATAGTGGCAAGTGCAGGCCCCAGATAGGGGACAGGATTGAGTACGGTGGCGATAAAGGCCAGCGCAGCCGCCTTGGGTACACCGATCAGCAAAAGCGAAATCCATACCACCCCACCAACGACCAGAGCTTCAATTACCTTGGCCCGTACATAACCACCCACGGACTCGTCCAGTTTGCTGAACATATCCTGGGCAAAGCCTTGGTAACGCGGTGGAAAGAGTCGCATGAAGCTCTGCCTGATAATGCTGTAACTTGAAATGATGAAGGCAGATAGCACAACAATAACAAAAGCCTGGGCAACACCACCAAAAAATGTGCCTAAGCCGCGCACCAGATACCTGGCCTGACTCTGGGTCCAGAAGATGATAGCACGTTGCTGCTGCTCTAAAAACGCCTGCACGCTGGGAGTGTTTTCATCCAAAAAGGCCGTGAGCCAGATGGGTGCGCGCTCAGACAAGACTTCAAACTGAAGCGGCAAACGTTCTAAAAAAGGAACCAGATCATTGGCAATGCTCGAGACCTGGACGACCACCTCGCCAAGCAGGATGACGCCCAAAACAAAAAAGAGCAGAATGAAAAAGATGATTAAGCTAACACTGAGCCAGCGCCGGATAATGCTGGTACGCTCGAGTCGCTCGACCAATGGTTCGACCAGATAGGCTATCAGAAAAGCAATCAGAAAGCTCACCCAGGCTAAGCGCGTGGCACTCAGGAGCGTAAAAACGAGGTAGGCGCTAGCTAGAATAAGAGCCACTCGCAAATAGGTGTTACCCCATATCCGTTCAAAGGTATCGCGCATAAGACATAGTTTACTGGATAATCATGCAACATTGCTGGGTTTTTGCCTCATTTTGTTTTAATGTTGCTGTGGGCTGTTGATAACATGCGGTAGGGCTACAACATAATACCAGTTCCGGATAAATCGCTGGGTTTATCCCAGTGATTTATCCCGAGCAGGGCGTTAGGAAGCGGGGAAAAGCTGTTCGAATCTTTAACCAATTTATCGGACTCGGTATAAGCCTATGACTGTGAACCATAATCAAAACTTCAGCTTTGCAAAGCGCAGTCCTGTCTACGGTTGCTTTTCAGAATCTGGGTAAACTGTAAGGGTATGGATAAGATTATAAAAAGTCAGCAGGAATGGCAGGCGCAACTTAGCCCAGAGCAGTATCATGTCATGCGCAAAGAGGGTACTGAACGTGCAGGCAGCAGCCCGCTCAATCATGAAAAGCGTTCAGGTACTTATCAGTGTGCTGCTTGTGGTGAGGCACTTTTCAGCAGCAGTGCGAAGTTTGATAGCGGCACGGGCTGGCCTAGCTTTTATGACGCGCTTCCCGGAGCATTGGAAACAAAAACAGACTTTAAGCTCATCTGGCCGCGTACCGAGTATCACTGCTCGCGCTGCGGTGCCCATCAGGGGCATGTGTTTAATGACGGCCCCGATCCTACAGGCAAGCGTTACTGCAATAATGGGATTGCCCTGACCTTTGTTGCCGAGTCAGCTACCTGATACCGGGTGGGACTTGTGTTGGGGGTGGCTCGGGCAGGTTCTTGGGCATAGCTACGCCGTCCAGCCGCTTCATGACACCATTTTCATTGCAACCAACAAAAAATGGGCAGCGCAGACACTCTGACCAGACCCGTGGGTGCAATTCGCGGCTTTTGTCAATCAGCTTAAAGCCACATTTTTCAAAAAAGCCCACGCTGTAGGTCCAGGCAAATAAGACCGGAATACCGATGCGCCTGGCCTCATCCTCACAGGCTGCCACGATTTTCTTGCCAACACCATTAGCCTGGATGTCATGGCGCACCGCCAGACCCCGCACTTCGGCAATATCACCCCAAAGGATATGCAATGCGCCATTGCCTGCAAACACTGGCCCCTCGTCTGTAACGATCTCAGCAACAAAAAAATCCCGCAGGTTTTCAAAGATGTTGTGCATAGGCCGAACCAGCATTTTGCCCTGAGCTGCCCAGTAGCCGATGTTTTCAAAGATATCTGGCACATCCTCGGCCCTGGCGGGTCGCACGCTTATGGCAGTGGTGGACTGCGGTTCGGAAATCATGCTGACTAAGCTACACTCCAGCGATTCAGAATGGAACAGTTCAGCTTACATTTGGCACTTCCACGAAAAATCCTTCAAATCCTCAGCGCGTCGTGCCAGCGCAGGCTGGCACCCTTGGCCCTGCGGAAAAAGAAGAATGCAGCATGTGCTTAAGTCACATGGGTTTTTGCTGTCAAGCTATGGATTCCAGCTTTCGCTGGAATGACGTTGGGTAGTGCATTTGGTATTGCAGTAGCCACGCCTGTGTGGTTTAGGTGAAAGGCAAGAGCTACAAGTAAGAGGTACTTGGTATTATTGTGGAAGTGCTGATTGGTAGAGATTTCTGGAGATATTGCAAATCGCCCGGTTGTTTATAATCTTGCTTTAGTCTGACAGTTAGCCAATACTCGAGGACATGCGCCTTCGGCTAAGGCTCATTTTGATACCCTGGTGACATCATGCTGTAATTCACTGAAGAATCAACATGGACTTCCTGGATGCTATACCAAGCGGAGGCATCTGGGATGATCTTCCAAATGTAGGATGTAGCTTTTGTTTCTGGCGGCAATATCTCGATACCTGAAGGGGTGTTGGCGAGTTTGAGCTCTGACGGCTTACTGCCTTGTAGAGCGAATCCAAAAACAGTTCCGGCGATGACCATAGCTGCCACAAAGCCGATCGCATAATTGCGCATATCTGAGTATACCACCATTCCGATATAGAATTTTTAACCTTTGACTGCACGTGACTGCACCCATTCATAGCTTTCCTAAACTCTGACCGATTATTGTTTATAACAATTCCGATAAGAAACGATACAAAACCAACTGGATTTTGTTATTGTATTATCGGAATCGGTATTAAATAGAGTTCGCTTCTCGAGTTAAAGGTAGCATAGTGATGCCTTGGAGATCACGATATGACACTGCTCAAAAAGAAAAAGCCAGTCCTGTTTGCAGGTGAAAACCATCTGATAAGCCTGTTTCATCCTGATAGTGATAATGTGCTGCTGCAAAGTAGTTGTTGGAAATGTTCTTACTCAGAATATGGAGAGGGTTTCGTTTTATGCGTTTCTGGAGATCTGGTCAGTGCAGCGAGTAGTAGTTTAGTACTACCGTCGGTTTTCACTGATAATCTGTCCCTGGCACAACTGGTTGTCAAGCGCTTTAACCAGTACTTTGAAGGGTTTCAGCACCTGGGTCTGGACACAGTTGCCCCGACGATGGCCAGCTTCAGTCAGCAGGCATCAGGGCGTGTGGAGCACCGCATCACCTGTAGTACCTCTGAAATAAACCTGGAGCTTGTCTGGCAGGACGTTCAGGATGCCGCCCTGGAGATTTTTTACAACACCAGTGGTCCAGTTCCCTATGATGTATCAGCGGTGATTTGCCACTGCCAGCAAGCCAGCATCAGCATCAATGGGCAAAGGGTAGCTGGGGAAATCCACGTGCCTTCTGGGGCGTCGGCAAGTTCCGCGTTTTTGGCATTTTCTGAGACCTGGGTGGCTACTGGTGGAGTGGATAGCTAGTGCAGATACCGCCGCTCTACGCGGGGGCTAAGGGACGTGAGCAGTTCATAGGAAATCGTACCAATGCTGGCCCCGAGCATCTCAGCGGTCAGTTCACCCGAGCCAAAAAGCGTTACTGTGTCGCCGACGGCAACCTCCATGTTACCCACATCGACCATCAACTGATCCATACAGATACGCCCTGCGATTGGACACAGCTGGTTATGCACCAGGACTCGAGCCTTACCTGTCAGCAAGCGCGGATAACCGTCAGCGTAGCCAATGCGAACGGTGGCAATGGTGGTATCCTGCTTGGCCTGCCACAGGCCGCTGTAAGAGATGCTGGTGCCCGCTTTGACGCGCTTTACAAAGGTGACGGGTGCGGTCAGTGTCAGAATGGGTTTGAGAGAGGGCTCGAGTGAGGCAATATAGGGGCTCGAGTGATAACCATAGACCGCAATACCAGGTCGCACCATGTCAAAGTGGCTCTCAGGATAGGCAAAAATGGCTGCTGAATTGGCTGCATGAACCAGGTTAACCGGGATGTGCTGCTGAGACAGGTCAGCCAAAAACTGATTAAATTCTTCAAGTTGCGTTTGGGTGTAACTGCCAATTGCATCATCAGAGCTGGCAAAATGTGTCCACACACCGTGGAGAATCAGGTCGCGGTCGCTGTCGATGCGCTGCGCCAGTGAGATTGCGGTCTTCCTGTCCTGACCCAGGCGCCCCATCCCAGTATCGACTTTCAGGTGTAAACGAGCGGGTTTATGTGCTTGCCGTTGAATCAGCTCGAGGCTATGTTCATCCACAACTGTCAAAGAGATAGCCTGATCGATCAGTTCGGGAATCGCGTCATACACAGGGGAAAAGATCAGAATTGGCGTATCGAGTCCTGCTTGTCGAAGCTCGAGTGCCTCAGTAGCTGTCGCGACGCCGAAGTAATCAATGCCTAAGCGCTCTAGCTCTTTTGCCATTGCCACAGCGCCATGTCCGTAGGCATTGGCCTTGATTGCTACAAGGATGCGGCTGGCTGGTTTTAGATACGAGCGAATACTCTGAAGATTATGGTCTAAGTCTGGGAAGCTTATGCTTGCAGTTGCCATTGCCCAAGAATACCTGTTTTTACAGTCGTAATCATAGGGCGGTGTGAGTGATACTTCGATGACAAGTGGTTTGGTGAAGGTAGGGGGAATGAGAGCTATCAGGCATGAGTAGGAAGATAGAGGAATCGCCCCAGTTTTATTTCTCGGTACTCATTGCTGCTTTTAAGCTAACGGCTAACTGCTTTTATTCTGAACTACTGACAAATGGTTACTGGCTACTCCTCTGGCTCATTGCTCGGTACTCATTGCTGATTAAAGCTCACCGCTCACCCACTTGGCAAGCTGCCACCCCAACCCGGCGCTACACTTTTTGTTAGTATGTCGAAGTTATGCAGAAAACAGCGGCACACTCTCTGCTGCCCCTTCTAAGTTTACTACTAGCCGCTGTAATGCTGATTCCACTCGAGCGTCCTGTTTTTTATTTGCCTGTGACCCCGCGAATCATGCTGGGACTTTTTGCCTGGCTGGTTTTTTTCGCTGCCTGGTGGCGCGAGCCAGCCGCAAGGCGTCTGAAATACCTGAGTTTGGCTGTGCCACTTGCTATCCTGATGCTGGCACCTATCAACACTGACCTGAGCTGGGGCCACATCGCGGTACTGGGTACGGCTTTTGTGGCTGTTTTGGTCATTCCACCCTTCATCTTGCGCCGGCCTGACATCATCACTTTTCAGTTTTTCCCCAAAAAGCTGGACTGGCTGGATGTAGGCTACACCCTGCTCTCTATTCCACTCGCCTGGCTGGCCATTGAGCTGTACTTTGGGCTGCTGAGCCCTGAGGTACCCTATAACTGGGTCTTATCGTCAGAGCCAGATAATCTCGAGCTGTTCACGCTCTTTATGGGCATCAATGCTGTGGGCATCTGGGATGAGCTGTTTTTTATTAATATCTGCTACGCGGTGATTCGATCTTTATTTCCTTACCGCATCGCCAATCCAGCCCAGGCTGTTATTTACACCACGGTACTCTATGATATGGCTTTCACTGGCTGGGGACCAGTCTTTGTGGGTATTTTGGCACTCACCCAGGGGGCCATGTATGAGCGCTCAAGGGTACTCATCTGGGTACTGATTGTGCACCTGATTGTGGACTACTTTCTCTTTCAGGCGATTGTCAGCACTTACTATCCGGAGCTATCCGTCTGGTGGCATCCTTAACGACCACCGTGACTAGTGCGGCGCTCGAGGCTCTTGAGGATGCTCGAGGCACCCAGGGTCAGGACAATATAAATCACGGCAGCCGTGTTGAAGGGGGGAATGTTATTCAGCCGTGCTGCGGCAAACTCTCTGGCCAGTCGGAAAATATCCTGTGTGCCGATGACTGAGACCAGCGCTGAATCCTTAAACATGGCGATAAACTCGTTTCCCAGTGGCGGTATGACGATTTTAAGCGCCTGAGGCAAGACGATAAAGCGAATCATCTGTGTGCTGTTTAAGCCCAGACTGCGCGCCGCTTCGTACTGCCCTTTAGGGACGGCCTGAATACCCGCCCGAAATATCTCTGCCATAAAAGCCGCATAAGCCAGACCTACTGCCAGTGTGGCGCGCTGCAGGTTTTTTAGAAAGGGATTCTGAAACTCGAAGAGCAAACCAAGCTTGGCGAGTTCTCCAGGCAGCACCAGGCCGATAAAGACGATGAGAACAATCATAGGAATGCCGCGCACAATATCGATGTACAGTTCTGCGAAAATCGCTAAAGGATGCTCGGTACTGTGCCAACTGCCAAAAGTCAGGAGTAGCAAAATGATGGCTATAGCCAACAGGAAAAATAACAGATTTTGCCTGGTCGGCGGCATGACAGATGTTTCCCAAAGTGTTGGCGTGCCTTCGGGAACAAAGGCTCTGGGCAGTAGCGCGCCAGTGTAGCGACCCTCGGCAATACGCTCAAAAACGACCTCGGCACTGGGTACTGAGCGGAACTCGCGCTCAGGTGCACCCTCTTGATAAGCGCCAGTACGAACTGCGTCCGAAAGGCTTCGTGGGGTACCACTGACTATGGCAACGGTGCCATCTACTTCACCGATCAAAAGGTATTCATCCTGAGGCAAGAGCAGTAGGCTTAAACCCACTGAAGCAAAAACAAGGCCAGCCACTAAAAAGTTGCGCAGTGTCCCGGGTTGTTTTTTCAAAAATTGCATACCAGCCAGACTCAGCCCCAGGACGAATGCCAGGATGTAACCACAAAAAGTTAAGGACAGGGTCATCACGATGCCTGGAACAATGAAGCGCAGGGCATCCTGATAGGTTTGCTCAAATAAAAACAGATAGATAAATAGGGGCAAAAGTGCCAGCAGTACCAGATAGCTCGGTTTGATTCTGCGTAAAAATGGTATGCCTTGAGCTTTCACCGTTTGATTGGACATGTCAGCCTCCTGCTTGTGTGGATTACTGGTAATGTAATGTATAGTCTACTAGGTTTCAGTGCTTAATCAACCAAAACGGGCAGGGTATGTTACCCTGCCCGCAGCGAATTACCGCCCGAAATTAAAACCACTTGGCAATGAGTTCGTCCAGTGTGCCATCAGCCTTGAGAGCTGCGAGGCCTTCGTTAAATGCGTCAAGTAGTTCATCGCCTTGTTCAAAGACAAAGCCCAGGGGACCATCATCCAGTCCGGTAATTTCGACAACGAGTTCGCCTGCATACTGAGAGACAAAAGCGTCAGCAGTTACGCCGTCGATGATGACCCCATCCAGGTCGCCCTGCAGGAGCGCCAGAACAGCGCTGGCAAAGTCATCATAGGTGACTAGTCTGTCGCCAACCAGTTCTGCGCCCAGCTCGGCGTTGGTGGTGCCAAGCTGCGCGCCCAGGCGCAAGCTGCTACCATCAGTGGTGAAACTCTCGAGCGTATAATCTTCGTTTTCTACTCGAACTGTAATCGCCTGGCTCACAATCAGATAAGGATCGCTAAAGGCAGCAGTCCGAGCGCGCTCCGCAGTGATACTCACTCCCGAGGCCACCATGTCAAAGTCAGCAAAGGTGCCAGTGCCAATGGCAGCAACGATGCCGTCCCAGGCATAGGTTTTAAACTCTGCGACGCAGTTGATACGCTCACAGATGGCATTCACCACATCAACATCAAAACCGACGATATTACCCTGATCGTCTACCGTTTCAAAAGGCGGATAGGTGGTATCTGAACCTACGATTACCGTGCGTCCACCCAGGTCAGCCTGGGCAAAGCCCCAGGCCAGAATCATTGCCAGAGCCGTCATTAAAACCAGTCTTAGTTTCATACTTACTCCCTTCAAGAAGCTGCGCCTGTTTAGCGCTGGTAAAGCATATCACAGACCTGCCACAGCTGCCTTAAGCACAAAGGGGGTTACTGGATACAACTACGAATGTAATGAGTGAAGATATGTGTGGGCCAAAAAATTTTTATGGGGAGTTAACTACCTTTGTACAGAAAGGGATATTGCCTTATTGGTTTGGGCTGAATGCCTCACTTTCACGGTGTGGGCATCACTATTTTGCAGGAATCACCTGGCTACAATAATAGACCTCTTGCAAAAGTCCAGTTGGATAACGATGGTTATCGCCCTAAAGGTTGCTCAGTTGATACTTTCGCAAGAAGTCTAATTTTGGTGTAAGACTTTTGTCAGAGCGTTTCGGGCATGCTTGGGATGTGAGATTACAGTTCCAATTCCTCGTTGCCTGCTTACTCACCCTAAGTGTCGTAGTTAGCATCTATATATATTCGAGCATAGTTTTTGCACTGTGCGCGGGTCTTTTGATTTTGGCGCTCTATCTCGGGGGGCGACTGTATACTCTCGAGCAAGATATCCGTTTAAGTGACGAGGAGTTGAAACAAGCGCTCGAGTCCCAGCCTGAAGCCCTCAAGCTCCAGGTCCGTACGCCATTAGCACCGCTTAAGAACACGATCAATGTGCTTTTGGAACAGCAGGAAGCGCAAAGGCGACATGACCTGGCCTTGCAGCAGCGCCTGCGTCTGGCACTAGCCGCTGTCAATGATGGACTGTGGAACTGGGACCTGGTGAATAATAGCTTACAGGTATCAGCTCGTTGGCAAGAGCTGCTCGGGCTTGGGACGACAGAGCATCAGGACAGCATCGAGTACTGGTTTGACCTGATTCATAAAGATGATCTTAAACGCTTGCAGGAACAACTTCAGCGTTTTCTGGATGGCGAATCAGCGTTGTTGGAAGCTGAAGTTCGTATTCTGCACCAGGATGAAAAATACCGCTGGATGTTGGTTCGGGGGCAGGCAGCCAGGGATGCAAAAGGACAGGTCACTTATCTGTCGGGCTCACTGACTGATCTGACACAGCGCAGTCTGTTTGATGCACTTACTGGCTTGCCGAACCGCAGTCTGCTGACGGACCGTTTGTGGCACGCCTTAAGTCGTCAGGAAAGGCAAACCGGTAGCTACTCAGCCCTGCTGTTTATGGATCTTAACCGTTTCAAGGTCATCAATGACAGTTTGGGTCATCATATTGGTGATCTCTTGTTGATTGAGCTGGCGAAGCGCCTGCAACTTTGCGTGCGCACCGGTGACACGGTTGCCAGATTGGGTGGGGATGAGTTCGTCATTTTGCTCGAGAACCTTGAGAGTGAGCCACAACTCATGCAGATTGTGGACCGGATTCAGCGCTACACCAGCTCGAGTTTTGAGATTTCTGGTAACCATATTGTCAGCAGTACCAGTATCGGAGTCGTGGCGGATATCTCTCAATATGGGTCTGTAGAGGAGCTTTTACGCAATTCTGATATTGCTATGTATGATGCAAAAGCCGCCCACAAGTCCTATATGGTTTTTAATCCGGATATGCACGCACGTGTTTCTGCTAAGCAACAGCTCGAGATTGAAATGCGGCGCGGTATGGAACGAGGCGAGTTCTTTCTGATGTATCAGCCCATTGTATCACTGATCAGCAATGATATTTTGGGCTACGAAGCGCTGGTACGCTGGCAACACCCGGAACGGGGTATGGTGAACCCTAACGACTTTATCCCACTTGCTGAAGAAACTGGCTTGATCATCCCCTTGGGTGAGTGGATTCTGCGTGAAGCCTGTTATCAGATGCACAGTTGGCAGCTTGATCATCAGAGCTTGAAGTGTCCCAGTGTCAATGTCAATCTGTCCGGCAAGCAGTTGTCTCAGCCAACAATGGTAGCAATCGTCAAGGAGATTCTCGAGCAGAGTGGTCTGGAGCCTCAAAGACTCAAGCTTGAAATTACCGAAAGCGCTATCATCGAGGACCCCAAGCGTATTGCGGGCATCTTGCATGAGCTAAAGGCACTGGGTGTTCAAATTTGTATGGATGACTTTGGTACTGGCTATTCTTCCCTGAGCTATATTCATAACCTGCCTATCGATGTACTGAAAATTGACAGGTCATTTGTTGCCAAAATGATGGAGGATTCGCGAACTTTAGCTATTGTCCGCACCATGACAGAAATGGCGAGACATCTGGAAATTGAGGTTATACCTGAGGGAATTGAATCACTCGAGCAAATGCTGACCCTGAGGGAATTAAATTGTCAATTGGGACAGGGCTACCTTTTCTCACGACCGATGAAACTCGAGGATAGTCTCGCTAGCGTTCAAGCCTTGCGCGCCTGAGGCTCAGCGCCTTATAGCTGACTGTCCTGCCAGCAGTCCGTCGAGTTCCTGACGTGTTGTCAGGAGCATATCACCGTTTTGGGTTAATGCCATGGCGCTAAGCGCGACACCTCGCTGAAGTCCAGCTTGTATATCACCGTCCAGATAAGCATCGATAACACCAGCAGTAAAAGCGTCACCAGCACCGAGCCGGTCCACCACATCGACGCTGAGACCTGAGACCTGCAATAGTTCATCCTCCAGACGCATCAGAGCCCCGTCGCTACCCTGAGTAAGAATAATGTGCTCTGCTGGACTAAGGGCGCTTAAGCCGCTTAAGATGTCCTGGTCCGTACCTGAAAGCCCAAAGAGCTGTATTGCATCTGCGCGTCCACAAATCAGGATATCAACCTCTTTAAGAAGTGGCAAAAGCACGCTGGCTGCTTGCTGTACAGACCAAAGCTTACTCCGGTAATTGACGTCGAAACTTACTGTAACCCCGTAGGCCTTGGCTTTCCTGACGGCTGTGTTGCAGATGTCCTGGCAGCCAGGGCTAAGGGCGGCTGTGATACCCGTTAAATGCAGCACTCGAGTATTGAGTAGCAGGTCCCAGTTCAGGTCAGCTGGCCTTAGAGAAGTGACCACTGAGCCTTGCCGGTCATAGATAACATTGATGGCTCTGGGACTAGCAGCAAATTCAACAAAATACAAGCCCATTCTTCCCATTTGTCGAATGACCCCTGAGGTATCAATGCCCGCTGCCCTGGCGCGGCGAATCACCTGTTCACCCAGCTCCTGCTCCGGCAAACCACTCAGCCAACTGCAGGAGCGCCCCAGCGAGGCAAGGGCGGCGCAGACATTGAGTTCCGCTCCGCCCACCTGCAGGTCAAGCTCCGTGGCATCGGCCAGGCGAAGTCCACTTGGCACACTGAGCCTGAGCATCACCTCACCAAAGGTCGTCACATCAAAGCGCGTCACAGGCAGCTCACCATTCCGCAAAACTCCCATCGGCTGCTCGCCAGATGGGATTGCGCCAGCGGTGTGGTTCCTGGCTGGCAGCGCGCACCTTGGCTTCATCGATCGTGACCCCCAGACCAGGCTCTTCGGGTATAGGCAAGTAGCCATCTACGGGCGTCAGGACCTCTGGTTGCTTCAGGTAGGTATAGAGATCCGAATCGACATTGTAGTGAATTCCCAGAGACATCTCTTGCAAAACGACGTTGGGGGTACAGGCTGCTACCTGTACACAGGCTGCCAGGGCGAGTGGGCCTAAGGGGCAGTGAGGGGCTATGGCCACATCATAGGCTTCGGCCATCGCGGCAATGCGCTTTGTCTCCAGGATACCACCAGCGTGCGACAGGTCGGGCTGCAGGATATCGACGATGTTTTGCTCTAAAAAGGGTTTTGCGTCCCAGCGACTGAACAGGCGTTCACCCAGAGCGATGGGGATAGAGCAGTTTTGACTGAGCGCGCGCAAGGCGTCTATATTTTCACTGAGCAGTGGCTCCTCGATAAAGGCAGGCATGAGGGGCTCGAGCATCTTCACAAGCTGCTTGGTCATAGCTCGGTGCAGGCGACCATGAAAATCAATCCCCACTGCCAGCCCCTCTGCCTTGACGGCTGCCACCCGCTCGACTACGGCCTCGAGCTGCGCGATATCATCCAGATAGTTCAGCTCTGCTGTTGCATTCATTTTGACCATGCTAAAGCCTTGGGCCTTGCGTGCCCGGGCGGCCTCGGCGATTTCCCCCGGGCGGTCACCGCCGACCCAACTGTAAGCCTTGACCCGTTCGCGCACCTTGCCCCCCAGCATCTCCCAGACAGGCATGTTATAGGCCTTGCCCTTTAGGTCCCAAAGCGCCTGTTCCAGCCCTGAAAGGGCGCTCATCAGCACCGGTCCTCCACGGTAAAAGCCACCACGGCGGGCCAGTTGCCAGATGTCTTCAATGCGGCGCGGGTCGCTTCCTATAAAGCGGTCACGAAAGGCTTCAAATGTTCCCACGATGGCTTCGGCGTAGCCTTCGAGGCTGGCCTCGCCCCAGCCAACCAGCCCATCGTCTGTCTCGAGTCGCACAAAGACCCAACGGGGTGCTACCAGAAACGTTTCAATCTGACCAAGTTTCATCAATCACACCTCATCCATAGGATATAAACTGGCACCACCATCTATGAGTAGCGTTGTGCCTGTCATGTAACTTGACAAATCCGAACAGAGGAACAAAAACGCATTGGCTACGCTTTCCACCGGTTGCAGGTAACCCAGAGGAATAGCCCTGGCAGCGCGTTTTTGATAGTCCGGATCGGTATCCCACTGCTTTTTTGCCATACCGACTGCCACAATACCAGGCGCAATGGCATTGGCGCGAATTCCCTGAGCGGCGTACTCGCGGGCGTAGCCGCGCATCAGCGCTTTAAGTGCTGCCTTACTGGCGTTGTAGGCTGTGATGTCGGGCCAGGGAACATCCTGTACCCAGGAACTGGTGAAGATCAGCTGACCCTTGACATTTCGTTTGAGCCACTCCTGAACGGCCGCCTGTGCCACCAGATGAGCTGCTCGCACATTGAGACCAAAGACCGCATCAAACTCGGCAAGCGGGTAGCTATCCAGTGGGCTGGCGAAGGTGTGTCCTGCATGGCAGCAGACGATATCGGGTATCACATTGCCAAGAGCTGCCAAGAGCTGCGCTACCCCGTCAGCGGTGCTGATATCGGCGGGCAGGTAATGCACGGCGGGTAGCTCAGTAAAGATCCTCTGCGCCTGCTCCTGGGGCAGTATATCGTTAACATACACCGTGGCTCCATGGTCACTGAGACTCCGTACGACCGCCTGACCAATGGCACCGCAACCGCCCGTTATAAGCACCTGTTTGTTGACCAGATTCAGCAAAGCTGCCATCCTCGTGGATATGATTTACGTCACCTTAACGCTTTAACTGGCTGTTCTGCAAGGTGTTGAAATACCAGAGTACTTACAAAAGACCAGTTGCATAACGGCTAATGTCGATTCCGAAAAAACAATAACAAAACCCACTGGATTTTGTACTATTCCTTATTGGAATGGCCATA
>CAZZPQ010000048.1:0-20456 GCA_964655595.1 uncultured bacterium | reverse complement strand
TTCGTGAGGGTGGTCGTACCGTTGGTGCTGGTGTTGTTACGGGTATTCTGAAGTAGTTATGGCAGCGACCCCTCGAATCCGTATAAGGCTTAAGGGCTTTGATCACAAAAGCCTGGACTCATCTGCGACAAAAATTGTCGAAACGGTGCGTCGTACTGGTGCTAAGGTGGCTGGACCTGTGCCTTTGCCAACCCGCACCCGGCGTTTTTGTGTTCTGCGCAGTCCTTTTGTAAATAAAGATAGCCGTGAACACTTTGAAATACGAACTCATAATCGCCTGATTGATATCAAATCCCCGACCAAAAGCACCATTGATAGCCTGATGCATCTGGACCTCCCAACTGGGGTTGATATTGAGATAAAGACAGTTGGAGGACGATAAAGGTGAAAGGTATTTTGGGCACGAAAGTGGGTATGACCCAAATCTGGCGCGATGATCGCTTGATTCCTGTGACGGTCGTGCTGGCAGGGCCTTGCCCGGTAGTGCAGCGCAAGACCAGCGAAACGGACGGCTACACTGCGGTGCAGCTTGGCTGGGATGAAAAGCGTGCCAGCCGTGCTAATAAGCCGGAGCTGGGTCATGTAAAAAAAGCAAATGTAGCGCCGCAGCGCCATCTGGTTGAGATCCGTGGTTTTTCACCAGAATCTGAGGAAGTCACGGTTGAGCAGTTTGAGCAAGGTCAGATCGTGGATGTAACAGGAACCAGTAAAGGGCGCGGCACAGCAGGTGTTATGAAGCGCTGGAATTTTTCGGGCATGCCAGCTAGTCATGGTACGAAAAAGAAACACCGTCACCCCGGGTCTATCGGACAGCGTAAGTCCCCTGGGCGGGTCTATAAGGGCAAAAAGATGGCCGGCCATTATGGTGCTGAGCGGGTAACCATCAAAGGACTCGAGCTCATTGAGGTTCGCCCCGACGATAACTTGCTTCTTATCAAAGGCGCGGTTCCTGGTCCAAACGGTAGCCTGCTCGTTGTCAAAGATGCGAAAGGTAAGGTGAACTGATGCCAGTGACGCTTGATGTAATTGGCAGTGGTCGGACACTCACCGTAGAATTGCCGGAGCCAAAAGAAGCTGTTTTGCACGAGGTCGTGAGTTGGCAGTTATCCAAGCGGCGCCAGGGTACAGCGCAGGCACAAACAAGAGCTGAAGTCAGTTTTACCGGAGCCAAGATGTCGCCCCAAAAAGGAACGGGTCGTGCAAGACACGGAAGTCGTAGAGCACCAATCTTTGTTGGGGGTAGTAAGGCATTTGGTCCACGCACGCGGGATTACAGCTATACCTTACCTAAACGGGTGCGTCGTCTGGGTCTCAATATGGCATTGGCAGCCAGAGTCAATGAAGGAAAGCTCACGCTGGTTGAGTCTTTTGACATTGCTGGCAAGACCAAGGAATTCGTAGCCTGGGCAAAGCAGCATGGCTTTGAGGGTAAGGAGCGAGTACTTCTTGTAACTGATAATGAGATGGCTCGTCGTGCAGCGCGCAATCTATCCTGGGTAGGTGTACTGCCGCTGAACGGCTTAAATGTTTATGACATTTTGCGTTATGATCATCTGATTGCCGATGCCAGTATCTTTGCCAGCAAAAATGGGGAGGTCAGCGATGAATCCGCATGATCTGGTATTGCGTCCAGTCCTGAGTGAAAAGGCTGTTAATGCCGTGCAGGATAACAAGTATGCATTTTTCGTTCATCCTAAGGCCAACCGTAGTCAAATAAGAGATGCCATTGAAACCGTTTTTGGTGTTGATGTTATCAAGATCAACTTGCTGAATGTCAAAGGCAAGATAAAAACAATGGGCCGCCACTCAGGGCAGCGTCCATTTCGCAAAAAGGCCATTGTCACGCTCAAGCCTGGACAGCGTATCCAAGAGCTTGAGGGCTTAACCTAAGGGAGGGTTTTATGCCAGTTAAAAAGTATCGTCCATATACCCCCTCTCGCCGTTTCATGACGACGCCTGATTTTGCGGAGGTTACTAGGGCCAGGCCTGAGAAGGCTTTAGTCGAGCCTCTCAAGAAGTCCGGCGGGCGTAATAATCATGGTCGTATCACCACGCGCTTTCGTGGTGGTGGTCACAAGCGGCGCTATCGGGTAATCGATTTTCGTCGGCGTGATAAAGAGAGTATTCCAGCAAAAGTAGCTGCTGTCGAGTATGATCCTAACCGCAGCGCCAATATTGCCCTGCTGCACTACCTGGATGGCGAAAAGCGCTATATTCTTGCGCCGGAAAAGCTGACCGTTGGAAGTAAAATCGTCAGTGGGCCTGATGCCGAGCCTGTGGTGGGTAATGCACTACCCTTGCGCTTTATTCCCATCGGTGCGGTGGTACATAGCGTTGAGCTGGTTCCAGGTAAAGGTGCTCAGTTGGCACGCAGTGCCGGCACCAGCATCCAGATTCAAGGGCGTGATGGCAATTACGTCACCTTGAGACTGCCCTCGGGCGAATTGCGCAGGGTGCATGGTGAATGCTACGCCACCATGGGTTCGGTAGGCAATGCAGAGCACAAGAACCAAACCATCGGCAAGGCGGGTCGTACCCGTTGGCGGGGGCGCAAACCCCATGTTCGTGGTCGTGCAATGAACCCCGTTGATCATCCGCATGGTGGTGGAGAAGGCCGCTCAACCAGTGGGCGTCCACCTGTGAGCCCCTGGGGTCAGCAGGCTAAGGGTCTAAAGACGCGTGGTAAGAGAAAAGTTAGCTCGAGATTTATCGTGCGTGGTCGAAAGGGAAGTAGATAATGGCACGGAGTGTAAAAAAAGGCCCATTTGTTGACGAGCATCTGCTGGTCAAAATAGATAAGGCCGTCGAGTCTGGTGATCGTCGGGTTATTAAAACCTGGAGCCGACGATCGACGATTGTCCCCGAAATGGTCGGTCAAACCATTGGGGTCTACAACGGAAAACAGCATGTTCCGGTATTTGTGCAGGAAAATATGGTAGGGCATAAGTTGGGCGAGTTTGCTCCCACCCGTACCTTCCGTGCGCACAGCGGAAGCAGGTGAGCGCCGTGGAAGCGAAAGCAAGACTAACGATGTTGCGCAGCACACCCCAGAAAACTCGACTGGTCGCGGATTTGATCCGTGGTAAGGATGTGGCGGAAGCTGAAATGATTCTTAGGTTTACGGATCGTCGGGTGGCAACGCCACTTCTCAAACTTCTGCGCAGTGCCAAAGCCAATGCCGTTAATAATCATGATATGTTCGAAGATAGTCTGTTCGTTTCGAAAATCATGGTCAATGCGGGACCTACGCTGAAGCGTTATCTACCCCGTGCGCGTGGTCGAGCAGATCTGTTGCGCAAACGAACCAGTCACATCGACATTATTTTGGAGGAGCGCCGTGGGCAATAAAATCAATCCCCTGGGCTTTCGCTTGGGAGTCAATAAGGAGCACAGCGCTCGCTGGTATGCCAATCCCAAGGACTACCCAAAGCGTGTTGGCGAAGATGAGCTCATTCGTAAGACTATTCTTAAGGAAGTCGGACATTCGGGGGTTTCACGTATTGAGATTGAGCGGGCTGCGCACAATATCAATGTTACGATTCATACTGCCAAGCCAGGTGTGGTTATTGGTCGAGGTGGGGAATCCATCAAGGAGCTGCGTACTAAACTGGATGGCAAAGTAAGTGGTACCATTGCGGTCAATGTCCAGGAAGTTCAGAATGCCAATACGAATGCCGCACTGATTGCGCAGCGTATTGCAGAGCAACTCGAGCGCCGCTTTGCTTTTCGCCGTGCTATGAAACAGGCAGTGCAGCGAACCATGGAGTCTGGTGCGCTGGGCGTAAAGGTACGTTGCTCGGGGCGCTTGGGTGGTTCAGAGCAGGCAAGACCCGAGTGGTATGCTGAAGGTCGTGTGCCTCTTCAGACGCTGCGAGCCGACATTGATTATGGCTTTGCTGAAGCAAAAACCACCTATGGCATAATTGGAGTTAAGGCGCTAGTCTTTAAAGGTGAGATTGTTGGTGAGAAACAGCGCCGCGCCGCTGTATTGCCACGGGCACGCCGCGACGAAGACAAACAGCGTCGTCGCCGTCGGCCTCAGGCTCGTCGTCGTCCCGGAGAGCGGGAGCGCAGCCCTTCGACCGATCGTCCGCGCTCGAGGGAGAACAAGTAATGCTGTTACCCAAACGTGTTAAACATCGCAAACAGTTTCGTGGACGGCGGACGGGTGCAACCAAGGGCGGCGACTATGTGGCCTTTGGAGATTATGGTTTGGTGGCCATGGAAGCCGCCTGGATTAAGTCTAATCAGATTGAAGCCTGTCGTATCACCATGAGTCGCTTCTTTCGTCGTGGGGGTAAAATCTACATTCGTATTTTTCCAGATAAACCCGTTACCAAAAAACCCCAGGAAGTGCGTATGGGTAAAGGCAAGGGTGCTGTCGAATACTGGGTGGCTGTGGTTAAACCAGGACGGGTTCTTTTTGAAGTTGCTAATGTTACCGAAGAGCAAGCTAAAGAAGCCTTTCGTTTGGCAGGCCATAAACTACCCATCAAAACCAAGATGGTGAAGCGTGAGGTTTACGATGAAGCCCAATGAAATACGTAATCTTACGACAGATGAAATCGTGGTTGAAGTCGCTGCTCGGCGCAAAAAGCTTCAGGAGCTACGGTTCGTTGCGGTCATGGGGCAAAACCCTAATGTTAAGGAAATCAAAGCGCAAAAACGGCACATCGCGCGACTACTCACCATTGCAAATGAAAAGGCGGGATTATAAATGAAAAAAGTGATGCAAGGTCGTGTGGTCAGTGACAAAATGGATAAAACCGTTACAGTCTTAGTCGAGCGGCGTTTTAAGCACCCGCTCTATGGTAAGGTTGTCACTACTACCAAGAAGTATCTTGCGCATGTTGATGCGAATGAGTTTGGTATGGGTGACACGGTAGAGATTATCTCGAGTCGTCCAATCAGCAAGCGCAAGCGCTTTAAGGTTTCGCGCCTCATCGAGAAGGCGAGAGGGTAGACCATGATTCAGCAGGAAAGTTACCTGAATGTGGCGGATAATTCGGGTGCACGTCGAATTCAGTGTATCCGCGTTTTGGGTACGGGTCAGCAGTTCGTTGGTGGCGTTGGGGATATCATTGTTGCTGCGGTAAAAGATGCTATCCCGCATGCTAACGTCAAAAAGGGTGATGTGGTAAAAGCTGTGATTGTGCGGACAAAAAAGGAAATTAACCGCAAGGATGGCTCATCGATTCGCTTTGACACTAATGCTGCGGTTTTGATTAACAATCAGAATGAACCTCGCGGTACCCGAGTGTTTGGTCCGGTGGCACGTGAGCTTCGCGACAAGCGCTTTATGCGTATTGTTTCTCTGGCTCCGGAGGTGCTGTGATGTCCAAGTACAAGATGCGTCTGAAAAAAGGTGATCAGGTTCGTGTGATCAGTGGCAAGCATAAGGGCTCTGAAGGTGAAATTACGGCCGTTGACAAAGAAAAAACGCGTGTCACTGTCAGAGATGTCAATACCGTGAAGAAGACCCAGCGCCCTACCCAGCAAAACCCTCGGGGTGGCTTTACTGAAAAGGAAGCACCGATACATGTCAGTAATGTGCAGCTGATTGATCCCCAGTCGGGTGGGCCAACTCGCATTCGGTATGAGATACAGGATTCTAGAAAGGTGCG
This sequence comes from uncultured bacterium, assembly GCA_964655595.1. Lineage (GTDB taxonomy): Bacteria > Deinococcota > Deinococci > Deinococcales > Trueperaceae > CAZZPQ01. Next base: position 14,832 of record CAZZPQ010000048.1, on the reverse strand, counting down.
CGTAAGTGTGAAATCAGGAACGCGCTTGGATGAGTAGGTAATTATGGCGCTCAAGATTGCACTAAAAGAAGCTTATAAGGAAAAAGTTGTGCCGCAACTAATGGAGCGTTACAACTACAGTAATGTTATGGCTATTCCAAGGCTCGAGAAGGTTGTTGTCAACATGGGTCTGGGTGAAGCACGCGACGACTCGAAAATTCTGGAGAAGGCTGGTAAAGAACTCGCGCAGATTGCTTTGCAGCGCCCGGTGGTCACCAAGGCGAAAAAGGCCGTCTCAAACTTTAAGATTCGTGCGGGTATGCCGATTGGTCTGATGGTGACCTTGCGTGGTGATCGTATGTGGATATTTCTGGATAAGCTTTTAAACATTGCCTTGCCCCGGGTACGTGACTTTCGTGGTGTCAACCCCAACAGCTTTGATGGCCGGGGTAACTACAGCATGGGTCTGCGTGAGCAGTTGGTATTTCCAGAGCTGAGTTATGACAATATTGATGGAGCGCGTGGCATGGATATTAGCATTGTAACGACCGCGCAGAGTGACGAGGAGGCTCGCAATTTCCTGGAGCTTCTGGGCATGCCATTCAGGAAATAAAGGAGAAATATGGCGACTAAAGCACATATTGCCAAGTCAGCAAGAAAGCCTAAGTTTACAGCGCGCCAGGTAAATCGTTGCCAGCGCTGTGGACGTTCGAGAAGTTTTATGCGCGACTTTGGCTTATGCCGCATCTGTATGCGGGAAATGGCTCACAAGGGCTTTTTACCCGGCGTCACAAAATCAAGTTGGTAATAAGAGAGAAAGGAAGGTGTTGAGGGTACGGTCAGCACGCTTGTGCTGATACCGCTCTCAAGAAATTATGCATAGTGATCCCATAGCCGATATGCTGACGCGTATCAGAAATGCCATCGCCATAGCTGAGCCGAGTGTCGATGTGCCTGCTAGTAAATTTAAAAAATCCCTTGCCGAACTGTTGGTTAAAGAAGGTTATCTGCGCTCGGTCGAGTTAGGTGAGCAAAATGGCCGCTCGGTGCTTCGTATAGGTCTGAAATACGGACCGCGCCGTACGGCGGTTGTCAATGAAATAAGCAGGGTATCCAAGCCGGGTCGACGGGCATATGCCAAGGCACAAGCTGTGCCTGTAGTACGTGGGGGCTTAGGTATCGCAGTGGTTTCGACCTCACAGGGCTTGATGGTTGATCGTGACGCCCGCCGTCAGAACGTCGGTGGCGAAGTAATTTGTGAGGTGTGGTGATGTCGCGTATTGGTAGAGCGCCCATCAGCTTGCCTAAAGGTGTGGATGTTTCCATAGGTGAAACGGAAGTGGTCGTCAAAGGTCCAAAGGGACAGCTTAACGTACCTGTATCAAAGCGTATCAGCGTGGAAGTAAAGGATGGCCAGCTCGAGTTGAGTCGTCACAGCGATCATCGGGATGACCGGGCGCAGCACGGATTAGCACGTAGTTTGCTCAACAATGCGGTAACTGGTGTTACCGAAGGTTTTACGCGCAGGCTTGAGATTCAAGGCGTGGGCTACCGCTGCCAGATGAAAGGCAAGCAGCTCGAGCTGTCCTTGGGCTACTCTCATCCTGTGGTGATTAATCCGCCCGACGGTGTCAATATTGAAGCGCCAGAACAAACAAAAATCGCAGTTTCGGGTATTGATAAGCAACAGGTTGGGCAGGTTGCAGCAAACATTCGTGCGGTGCGTCCACCAGATTCATATCATGGCAAAGGTGTAAGGTATGAAGGCGAGTATATCCGCCTCAAGCCAGGTAAGGCAGCAGCGAGGTAGAAATGAGTAGACTTTCAACAGCAGATCGCAGACAGTTTCGCACGCGTCGCCGCCTTAAGCGCCCAGTTGCCACTGATCGCCTGAGGCTTAGTGTGTTCCGCAGTGCCAAGCACATTTATGCTCAGGTTATCGATACTTCTAAAGGGCTTACAGTTGCTGAGGCAAACTCTAAGACGCTTGCGAACTCAGGCAATAAAACGGATCAGGCCAAAGCCGTTGGCCTTGCTTTGGCTGAGCGTGCCAAGGCGGCTGGCGTTAACAGGGTTATTTTTGACCGGGCAGGTTACAGGTTTCATGGGCGCGTCAAGGCTTTGGCGGAGGGTGCTCGTGAGGGAGGCTTGGATTTCTAATGGCAAACGTGGATTTTGAAGATAAGGTAGTCTTTATCCGCCGTACAGCAAAAACCTACAAGGGTGGTCGCCGGTTTCGTTTTGGTGCGATGGTCGTTGTTGGTGATCGTAATGGTCGTGTGGGTGTGGGTTTGGGTAAAGCCAAAGAAGTGCCGGTCGCGGTTCAAAAAGGTCAGTATGTGGCAAAGCGCAACCTGGTTGAGATTCCTATTTCGGGTGCGGGTACCATACCCCATCAGGTAGTCGGTTCGCATGGAACGAGCCGTGTGCTCTTAAAGCCGGCTAGTGCGGGTACAGGGGTTATTGCGGGAACGGTTCCGCGTGCCATTGCCGAGCTTGCTGGTTTGCGTAATCTGCTAAGCAAGGAGCTTGGTTCGCGCAACCAGACCAATGTAGCCTATGCTGTGATCGATGGCTTTAGGCAGCTCAAGACCTTTGAAGAATCCAAGCGAGAGCGTGAGTTGGCCCAATGAAGGTCACACTCATTCGTAGTCTCATCGGTGTAAAAAAGGATCAGCGTGCCACCGTTCGCGCTTTAGGTTTGAATAAGACTGGTGATAGCCGTGTCTTGGTCGATAGTCCTGATGTGCGTGGTATGGTAAACAAAGTCGCATATTTGCTAAAGGTTGAAGGGCAGGATACAAGTGAAACTCAATGACTTAAAACCTGCGCCTGGGTCCAAAAAAACCCGTCGCCGTGTCGGTCGGGGTTTAGGTAGTGGGCGTGGGAAAACAGCGGGTCGAGGACAAAAAGGGCAGTCAAGCCGCAGTGGCTTTAGCCAAGGAGCAGGTTGGGAAGGTGGGCGCTCGAGGCTCATTATGCGCTTGCCCAAGCGTGGATTCAGCAAGCTGAAAGAGGCCTATCAGGTGGTAAACCTTTCGGCTTTGAATGATTTTCCTGCAGGGACTGTTGTGACCCGTGAAGTCATGCGGGAAGCAGGACTTGTTCGCTGGCTAAAGCGCCCCGTCAAGCTTTTGGCGAGAGGTGAACTAACCGTGCAAAACCTCGAGATTCAAGTAGATGCTTGCAGCCAGGCGGCAGCTAAGGCTGTGGAAGCTGCGGGTGGTCGGGTAACAAGCCTGCAGGATGCGAGTAACTAATGCTGGCAGCGTTTCGCAACGCACTGCTGATACCTGACCTGCGCGCCAAGCTACTCGTTACCATTGGTCTTTTGGCTGTCTATCGTCTCATGGTGTTTGTGCCGACCCCAGGTGTTGACATCGACGCCCTGCGTTCGGGTTTGGTGGGTCAGGCTGACATTTTTAACCTGCTGAATTTCATCTCAGGGGGCAATTTTGAAGTCTTTTCGATTGCTGCTTTGGGAGTTATTCCCTACATCACTGCCAGCATCATCATTCAGCTTCTGACGTCGGTCTATCCACCTCTTGAGAAGCTTCAAAAAGAAGGCGAAGAGGGTCGCCGAAAAATTACCCAGTACACCCGTTATGGTGCGATCTCACTGGGTGCAATCCAGGCGCTTTTTTTGGCTATTGCCCTGATTGGGCCAAGTGGCGCGCTTAAAGTTGGCTGGGCCAATGACCCACTTTTCTGGTTTATCGTTATTGCCACGCAGATTGCCGGGATTTCAGTGGTGATGTGGCTGGGTGAAAAAATCACCGAGTTTGGTATTGGCAATGGGATTTCGCTGATCATTTACGCGGGTATTGTGGCGATGTTCCCCAGCGCGATTGGTCAGCAATTGGTGTTGGTGAGCCAAGGCCAAAGCAACATTTTTGGCCTGATCATTTTCTTTACCCTGCTCATTATCTCTATTTCGGGTATGGTGCTCATCCAGCAAGCCGAAAGGCGTATACCCGTACAGTATGCCCGCAAGGTCGTAGGGCGGCGTGTCATGGGTGGGCAATCCACCTATATTCCTTTGCGCATCAATGCAGCTGGTGTTATCCCCATCATTTTTGCTGTGTCGATTATGGTGTTACCTACAACCATCTTGGGGCCTTTTGCCGATCGACTGTGGGTTCAGGCGGTGGGCAACTGGTTTAATCCGGCCCATCCGTACGGGCTTCTTGTCAGCAGCCTTTTGGTTATGGCCTTCACTTATTTCTATACGCAAATTACCTTTGATCCGCGGCGAATCAGTGAAAATCTGCGGGAATACGGGGGCTTTGTGCCAGGGGTCCGTCCCGGTCAGCCAACCACTGAGCACCTTACGCGCATCACTCAACGCATTACGCTTTGGGGTGCTTTGTTCCTGGGCTCGGTCAATGCTTTACCCCAGATTTTGGCCTGGATTACCCGTACTGAGAACCTCTCCTTTGCTTTTTCGGGTACCGGGCTACTCATTATGGTGAGTGTGGCACTCGATACCTTACGGCAACTCGAGACTCAGTTGACCATGCGAAACTATGAAGGCTTTGTCAGCAAGGGCCGTATTCGTGGTCGAGGGCGTAGATTCTGATGCTCTCCCAGTCTGAAGTTATTTTGCTGATGGGCCCTCCTGGTGCTGGTAAGGGCACCCAGGCCGAGAAGCTGGCGCGGGCTCGCAACCTAAATAAACTCTCGACTGGCGATATGCTCCGTGACCATGTCAGGCGTGGCAGTGAGCTTGGGAAGCAGGCCAAAGCCATTATGGACGCCGGTGATTTGGTATCGGATGAGATTATTATTGCTATGGTAGCTGCAGCACTCGAGCCGCAGCGCGGCGAGGGTATTCGCGTGCTCCTTGATGGTTTTCCGCGTACCCCAGGCCAGGCGGAAGCGCTCAGAAAGCTCCTTGCTGACTTTGATTCAGCCATGACAGCAGCCATTCAACTCGAAGTGGATGAAGACGCTGTCGTAGAGCGACTACTGAAACGCGCTGAGGAGGAGGGTCGCAGTGATGATAACGAAGATACAATTCGTCGTCGCATGACAGTTTACCGCGAACAAACAGAGCCTCTCCTTGATTACTACAGTCAGCACCAGGTGTTGCGGCGTGTCAATGGTATGGGTAGTGTTGACGAGGTCTTTGCCCATATTTGTGAGGTTTTACCTTGATTCTTAAGCGCCCAAGTGAGATAGACATCATGGCAGAAGCTGCGGTTATTAATCGTGAGGCTCTGGAGGCTCTCGAGCCCTACATTCAACCAGGGGTAACGACCGCTGAGTTGAATAATATCGCTGAAGATGCTATCCTCTCTCGGGGCGGTAGGCCCGCATTTAAGGGTTACCGTGGTTTTCCAGCGACACTGTGTACCTCGGTGAATGAAATCGTAGTGCATGGCATCCCCAACAAGCAGGCCCTCAAAGAGGGCGACATAGTGTCGATTGATGTTGGCACCTTTTACAGGGGCTACGCAGCAGATATGGCCAAAACCTATGCTGTAGGTTCTGTCCCTGCAAAGGTACAGCGTTTGCTTGATGTTACCGAAGACTCTCTTTACGCAGGCATCAGGCAAATACAAGCAGGTCGCAGGCTCGGTGACGTTTCCGCGGCAATTCAGAAGGTTGTCGAGTCGGCAGGTTATTGGGTGATTAGAGAGTTTGTGGGACACGGAATTGGAAACGAGTTTCACGAATCACCTGAGGTTCCAAACTTTGGTGAGGCAGGGACAGGTCCTGTGCTTCGCCCGGGTCTTGTTCTGGCAGTTGAGCCGATGGTCGCTGAAAAGCGAACACGGGTTCGTGTCCTGCGTGATGGTTGGACGGCCCCGACAGCCAACCGAAGTCTGGCGGCGCATTTTGAGCATACTGTGGCTGTCACAGAGGATGGCCCAAGGATTCTGACAGCAAAGAATCAGCGTCCCAAAGAATTGGTAGTAGGAGGCGTGCGTGGCGCGTAAACGGACAGGTAGACCGCAAAAAGAGCGTAAAGAGCGCCCCGAGGAAACGACACAGGACACCATTCGTGCTGAAGGTGTAGTTCTCGAGGCGCGCCCAAATACTACATTTTTGGTGCAGCTTGACGCTGGACCAGAAATTCTCGCACACGTCGGTGGCAAAATGCGTAGACACTATATACGCATTTTGCCAGGTGATAGGGTGGTTCTGGAAATCAGTACCTATGATCCCGAAAAGGGACGCATCGTTTACCGAAAGTAAAGGAGATATCATGAAGGTTAGAGCATCAGTGAAACCAATGTGCGACAAGTGCAAGGTTGTTCGTCGCCACGGTAGGGTCTTCGTGATTTGCCCCGTCAATCCGAAGCACAAGCAAAGGCAGGGTTAAGTATGGCAAGAGTTTCAGGTGTGGATTTGCCCAGAGATAAGCGCATTGAATATGCCTTACCTTATATTTTCGGTGTTGGTCTGACCAGAGCCAAAGAGATTCTGGCAGAAACCGGCATTGACCCCGATACCAGAGTCAAGGACCTAGCCGAGTCTGAGGCGCAAAAAATCCGTGAATACATCGATAATAACTTCAAAGTTGAAGGCGATCTTAAGCGAGAGGTGCAGTTGAATATCAAGCGCCTCATGGATATTGGTTGCTACCGAGGCTTGCGTCATCGGCGTGGTTTACCGGTGCGCGGTCAATCGACGAAGACCAATGCTCGTACCCGTAAAGGACCCAGGCGCACGGTGGCCGGTAAGAAGAAAGCACCGAAGAAATAGGAGTGGGCTGTGGCAAAAGCTAAAACAAGCAAGGTCAAAAAGCGCGTTCGGCGCAATCTGGTTGAAGGTAAAGCCTTTATTCACGCCAGCTACAACAACACCATTGTGACAATTACCGATATGAGTGGTAATACGGTCGCTTGGTCAAGCTCGGGTTCAATTGGTTACAAGGGTTCCAGGAAGGGAACACCCTATGCTGCGCAACTTGCCGCTGCAGATGCGACCCGTAAAGCTCAGAATATGGGTTTAAGCCAGCTCGATATTGTGATACGTGGTACGGGCTCGGGTCGTGAGCAGGCGATTCGCTCCATTCAGTCGACGGGTGTGAACGTGCGTTCTATTGTGGACGACACACCGACACCTCACAACGGCTGCCGTCTCAAAAAGCGCAAGCGTAACCAGTAAGGAAAGTGAGATTATATGGGTCGATACAGAGGTCCAGCAGTCAAAATCAGTCGTCGTGAAGGGGTGAACTTAAGCGAAACGCCGAAGGTGGCACGCTACATGGAGAAGCACCCCTACCCACCAGGGCAACATGGGCAGCGTCGCCGAGGTAAGCGCAGCGATTATGGTGTGCGACTTCGGGAAAAGCAAAAGCTACGCTTTTACTACAACATGAGTGAAAAGCAGTTTGCTAATCTCTTCAAGGAAGCCGTGCAAAAAGAAGGGGCAACGGGAGCTGTCTTTTTGCAGTTGCTCGAGTCTCGACTCGATAATGTTGTTTACCGTATGGGTATTGCACATACCCGCAGGCAGGCGCGGCAATTTGTATCCCACGGACATATTCTGGTAAATGGTAAGCGCATCGATATTCCCAGCTACCGAGTTAATCCTGGTGATGAGATTGCAGTAGATGAAAAAAGTAAAAGCAACGCCTTTATCAAGGGCAATGTTGAGGCAAATCGTCGGGGTAAAGTGCATCCTTGGCTTGAGTTTGACGCCGACAACCTTAAAGGTCGCTTCCTGACACGTCCAGCACGTGAGGATCTGGTGGTTCCAGTCAACGAACTACAGGTCATTGAATACTACTCGAGGTAAGCATGGTTCAGGTTGTTCCACAGTATAAAGCTACTGTCTCCAGCACCTATGGTGAGTTTGTGGTCGAGCCGCTTCCCAGAGGGTTTGGTCAGACACTTGGTGCACCCCTGCGGCGCATTTTACTATCTTCTGTGCCAGGTACCGCAGTGACCAGCGTCTATATTGAAGATGTACTGCATGAGTTTTCCACCATTGATGGAGTTAAGGAAGATGTCATGCAGATTATTCTCAATCTCAAAGAACTGGTTGTTAAATTGCATGATAATGATCCAGTGACCTTAACCTTGCGCGCTGAAAAAGAGGGTCGGGTGACGGCACAGGATTTTGAAGTACCCGCCAATGCTGAGCTGATTAATACGGACCTGCACATCGCCACGCTGGCAAAAAAGGCTAAATTGGTGATGGAAGTTCGTGTTGAGCCTGGTGTGGGCTATGTACCTGCCGAGATTCATGGAACCAAAGACCGCATTAACTCTATACCGGTCGATGCAATTTTTACACCGGTACGGCGGGTCGCTTTCACAGTGGAAGATACCCGTGTCGGTCAGAAGACAGATCTCGATCGTCTGGTGCTGCGGGTTTGGACAGATGGCAGCGTGACGCCGCGTGACGCGCTCGATACCTCTGTTGATATTTTGCGCAAACAGCTCATGGTATTTAGTGGTGACAGCAGTCAGCTTGTTGAAGAGGTGCTGCCCGTTGCTGTTGCACCGAGCAAAACCTCAGTGTCGGAACCAGTTGCAGCCGAACCAGAACGTGTTCAGATTAACTTGGAAGGGCTCGAGTTATCCAGCCGCGTACTGCACTCCTTACAGGAGGAAGGCATCGACTCCGTCAATGCCCTTTTGGCATTGTCTGAGCGTGATCTGAAAAAAGTCGGTGGCATTGGTGAAAAGTCACTGGAAGAAATTAAGGAGCAACTGGCTGCACGCGGCCTGAAATTGAAGGAGTAAGTTATGAGACACTTGTCAAGTGGTCGGAAACTAAACCGTAACAGCAGTCATCGTATTGCCTTAAACAGGGCCCAGGCCACGGCACTGTTCCGCCATGGGCGGATCAAGACTACGCTGATTAAAGCCAAAAATCTTCGATCCTATGTTGAAAAACTGATAACAACGGCACGCGGGGGAGATCTGCATGCGCGTCGACTAGTGGCACGCGAGATTCATGATAATGACATTTTGCGTAAGATTATGGACGATATCGCACCACGTTACCAGTCACGTCCTGGGGGTTATACCCGAATTTATCGTTTGGGGACACGTCGTGGTGATGGTACACAGGAAGCTTTTATTGAACTGGTTGGCTCAGACGACTAAAGTATCGTAAGCATTCATATGTTGAAATCAGTGAAGCTTTAAAGCTTCACTGATTTTTTTGGCAGCCTTTATCAGCATTTCCAGGCTTTGTTGAGACAAGCTGAATGAGTTGATTTCAAACCCCCAGGTCGCATGGGTCATTGAGATGCCTCAATGACCCATGGAAACGCTATAAGTACTAGGCGACGTAAGAATTTACCTTGGAGCTGCTTTGGCGAAGGAGCACGATATTCAGGTCAATCAGGGTGTGCGACAGCGCAAGGAATAATCCCAGGCGGTGCCTTGCTCTGGACCAATCACTGTTACCTTGATACTATTGACAGTTCCACGCGAGAACATGTCATCCACTTGTCCAGAGCCTGGGCCAGCGATGCCTCCAGGGTAAAGAGGATTGCCCTCATAAGAACTCGAGCCACGCCAACCGGTATCTAAACGGACGGTTCCAGCGGGGTATTCAACAATGAACTTATCAGGAACGCTGTAGGCATTAAAGCGAATATCAAAGGTTGCTCCGGCTGGAATGGTACCTATGTCCCAGTTGTCGACGGTTGTACCAAAACCACCCGATTGGGAGGGTGACCACACATCGCAGGCATTCAAGTCTCGATCTCTGACCTCGACCTCGTCACCAAGAATTAGCAAGACCAGGCTGGGCTCGAGAGTATTCTTGTCAAAGCGGTCACCGATGGCTTTTATGGCGTCAGGATCTGGCGTTTCCTGAGTTTCAATGATATAGAAACTCTTTGCACCCAGAACACAGTCACCCATGACGTCAGTAACAGTGGTTTCTACGAGTTTGGCTGGTCCAAAGGGTGTAATGGTCAAATCGACAATGGCTTTTGCAGGGCTAAAGGGATTTGCCTGAGTGGCAAAGGTCTGAACTGCGTTCAGGATTTGCTGCACATTTGCTGCTGGAACGACCTGTCCGGTTCTGGCATCAACCAAAGGACGCCCTGCACCAGGAAGCTTGAAGTAGAGTTGCATATTATCAAAGCTACGCCCTGACTCGATAAACTTGATTGTGAGAACATCGTTGAAGGCTTGACGATTATTGAAGGCGTAATTAAACTCGATGGCTACATCATTGATGATGAAATACCCATCTGCGGGATCTGGTGTGAAAGTTCCACCAGTTTGACCGCAGTAGAGTGGTATCTCAACGTTGCTGCGGCTACCATTGGTAAGTGGATCGATCAGACCTCGTGCGAGAATGTCTAACTGGCTGGCCTGCTGGGGTCTAATGGCAGCAGGTGGCAGGCCATGGCTATAGCTGCTCGAGTAAATGGCATTAGTACTGCCTTTACTTAGATCAATGCTGCCGGAAAACTGATCAGGATAGTCATTGGCGTCAAGTGTGGTGTAAGCAATCATTGTGCCACTGGCATTGTAAATACCCAGAGTGATAGCCGTCTGGGTCACAACGTAGTTTTCCAGTTGACTACCTAGTGCCGTTGGGCTTGTTGTTTCCGCACCCAAAAGATTGAAACTACTGGCGCCTTCAAGGTCTGTGACAGAATTAACAGTCACTCGGAAAATGGTGGTTGCACCAACCTGAATGGCCCCTATATCTGCCTGGGCTTGGACTTTACTGGGGGCGGGGGTGCTTGGGCAGCCGCTTAGCAGCAAACTCAAAAAGACGATGCCCAAGGCTAAAAAGCGAATCATTGAGAAACGACCGTATGTCATAGTGATGGTCTCCTTTACAAGGAACCTCTGAAAGAAACAACGCCGTCCTCCCTCAGCTATGGACCTGGAGCGAAGGTAGCACTCACAAAACTATCAACCAATCTCCCAACTCTGTGAAATGCAAGACCTAAACGCTTAATGGATGTGGGCAATCAATAAGCATCACCCCCTTCAGCGTGTTCGGGAAAAAATACCGTCGCATAAGATACCTCCAAGACAATGAATCACGGCAATGAATCACGGTGTGGCGACGACCATACTATCTTGCTTATATTGTGCCTGATGACGTTTAAAGGTAACAGAGGCAAAAGTCCTGAGCAATGATGTGTGCCAGACGAGTGAAATACGTCACTGGGCTTTTTTGGCAATCTGTAGAGATGCTGATTACATCGCGGAGCCGGGACCAGACCAGCTAACACCGAGCAGGTGTGCCACGGTTGCTCCAACATCGGCGAAGCTGGCTCTGATACCCAGATTGACTGCGGGTCGTTCAGGGCTATAGAGTAGTAGCATGCCGTACTCTCGAGTGTGATCTGTGCCGCGCCAGGTAGGGTCATTACCGTGATCGCTCACCAGCATGAGGGTATCACCAGCCTTGCTTGCAGCTATCAGATCAGGTAAACGTGTATCGAAATCAGTTAAGGCAAGGGCGTAGCCCTGAGGATCGCGACGATGGCCATAGAGCGAATCAAACTCAACTAGGTTACAAAAAATGAGACCATTGGGACGCTTATGCATGAGTCCTAGTGTTTGGTCTATGCCATCTAAATTCGAAGCGCTGTGAACCTCTTCGGTAAAGCCCTGGTGTCCATAGATATCGGGAATCTTGCCAACACCAATCACTTCTTTTCCAGCTGTCTTTAAGCTATCCAGTACCGTGGGACCAGGTGGTTTTAATGAGTAGTCCTTGCGGGCCGCTCCGAGGCGGTGAAATGTCCCTGCTGTTCCAGAAAAAGGACGTGCGATGACCCGGGCGACGGCGTACTCGCCTGACAGAAGCTCACGGGCAGCCTGACACCAGTGGTAGAGGGTGTCTAGGGGTACAACATCGACATGGGCAGCGATCTGAAATACGCTGTCGGCACTGGTATAGACAATGGGCCAGCCAGTCTCGAGGTGTTTAGGGCCAAGTTCATCTAAAATCTCGGTGCCAGAAGCTGCGTAGTTACCCAAATGACCCCCAGTTACAGCGTCGAAGGCTTTCATGACAGCATCTGGAAATGATGGAAATTGTGGCTGAAAGGTGCGGAATGCTTGCTCCAGGATAAGGCCCATAAATTCCCAGTGACCTGTGGTCGTGTCTTTACCTGCTGAGCGTTCATTGAGTTTTCCGTAAGATGCCAGGGGCTCGCGCACTGGGCTAATACTGTTTACACCTGCTATGTTGCCCAGACCTAAGCGCTGCAGATTGGGCAGGCGAATGCCGCTGGCTGTCACTGTATGGTCAAGGGTGTGTGCGCCAGTGTCACCGAAGTCTGCCGCATCTGGCAAGGCACCAAGACCTACAGAATCAAGCACGATCAAGGTTACTGTCATAGAACCAGTATACGCTTTTAGCCATTGCGGGCATAATGACTGTGTGAGTGAAGTTCACCAGCTGGCAAGGCTAGTGCAGCAAAAACTCGAGTCTTATCTCAAGCCCGGGAGTCTGGTACTAGTCGCTGTATCGGGGGGCGCTGATTCAGTTGCCTTGCTGCGACTTTTGCAAGAATCAGGCTTTGGCTTAGTCGTGGCACACTTGGATCATGCCCTGCGAGAAGACTCAGTAACAGACGCTGATTTTGTTCGGGATTTGGCTGAAAAGCTTACTCTTCCTGTATTTATGGAACGCGTTGAGGTAGCGCGGGTTGCCAGGAGCAAGAAGGGAAATCTCGAGGCCGTAGCCCGCATGGTGCGCTACGCTTTTTTGTCACGTATCGCCAAACGGGTCGGCGCTGCTGCGATAGTTACAGCGCACACCAAAAATGATCAGGCAGAGACTGTGCTTATGCAGCTCTTGCGTGGTGCGAGTTACCTTAGGGGAATGTCTGAGCGCCGCAGGCACGTCATACGACCTTTGCTTGCTGTGTCCAGGGATCAGCTGCTTGCCTATCTTGAGGATGTAAAGCAAGGTTACCAGCAGGATAGCAGTAATTTTGATATCAGTCGGACCCGAGCCTGGTTACGGCATGAACTCTTGCCCATGATTTTGCAGCGTTTTCCGCAAGCCCTTACACAGCTTGGGCAACATTCAGCTTTTCAGCAAGAACTTGCCGCGTTTATGCAGCAGTTGGCGCAGCCTTATCTGGATGATGAGGGTATCCGCTTGAGGCAGCTTCGTAAGCAACCTGTGGCCTTGCAGCGTGAGGCGATCAGTCAGGCCCTTGCGCAGCGCGGTCTGCGCCGCGAGTGGGGGATGATAGACAGCTTGTATGCTGCCACAAAAAAGAGGCAAACCAGCCGTATCTCACTCTCTCCTGAGGTGTTGGCTCGAGTGTCTGCTGAGCGTATAGACCTGGTTAGGTCGAGCTCACATGTTCAACAACCACGACTGGTGACCTCTGCGGCCGATCTGCCAGCTGACATTTCTGAAAACGTCCTGCAATACCCCAAGCTGGTGTATCGTAGCCGTTTGCCGGGGGATCGCATTCGCTTGTCTGCTGGAACCAAGAAGCTCAGTGACCTGCTGATTGATCTTAAAGTGCCACGTGAGGAGCGTGACAGCCTCCCTTTGCTGGCTTCGGGTGCAACGGTGCTATGGGTTAAGGGTGTGGCTGTTGCTGAGGGCTTGCAAAAAGAGATAAACGATGACAGCTACTGGATGCATCAGGCTTTGCTGCAAGCACAACTGGCTGCAAAATGTGCTGAGGTCCCGGTAGGCGCAGTGATTGTGCGGCAAGGGGAAGCAATTGCTACTGCGCACAATCAGACTGAATCACTGCGTGACGCTGCAGCGCATGCTGAAGTTCTGGCGATTCGTGAGGCTAGCAGGAAACTGGGAGACTGGCGGCTGACAGATTGCACGCTCTACGTGACGCTCGAGCCTTGCCCGATGTGCTTTGGTTTGTTGTTACAGGCACACTTGCCGACCTTGGTTTTCGCTGCTTCCAATCACCGTGAGGGTGCAGTAGGGACAGTCGTTGACTTGCAAAACTATTCCTGGAAACACCAGGTTACGATAAGGTCGGGAGTTTTGGCACAGGAAGCTGCTGAGCTGCTCGAGCAATTTTTTATGGCAAAGCGTGTACAGCAAAGCCATATTGAAAAAACATAGCCAAGCAGTAATGCCCTGCCTCAGAAAGGATCCGGATGTCCACAATGTATGCAATTCACCGCACTCTAGTACCGCCCAAGCTTGATGGTAAAGCGGACAGCCCAGTCTGGCAAACGGCAAACAAGAGTCACCGTTTTGTCGATATGATTACTGGTGCGCCCGCTATTCTCGGTACAACAGCCGCAGCTCTTTGGGATGATGAAGCTCTTTATGTGGCTTTCTGGCTGGATGAGCCTTTTCCAACTGCACATCTCACTGAGCGTGATTCCCTGATATTTCAGGAAAACGACGTTGAAGTCTTTATCGATACAGGGGATGCTTACTACGAGTTTGAAGTGAACGCGCGCAACACTGTCTATGAGGTGCTGTTTATCTGGCAGGATGCCTTTGATAAGATGTCCGACTTTGATGTGCGTCAGGCTGTTACTTTTGGTGGAAACTTTGACCGTAGCGAGACGCACTTCTGGCGTGGTATTCATCCCAGAGGGTTGCGCTGGGCTTTTCCAGACTATGACTTGCCAGGTTTGGTGTCGGCGACACATATTGACGGTAAGCTCAATGACCCCAGCGTTGTGAGTAAAGGCTGGACCGCCGAGATAAAGTTCCCCTGGGCTGGTATGAAGACCTGGGCTGGCAATAAATCATTACCCCCCAAAGAGGGTGATGAGTGGCGAATGTTTTTTGGGCGCTTTCAAAAGTTGCATTTGGGTGAAAACACAGTTGCTGCGGCCTGGAGTTGGGACAAAATCGGCTCAAGTGACACGCACACGCCTGAAGCCTTTACGCCTGTGAGATTCTCGGGGCACATTGTTCTAAACTCGGATAATTCTTGAATTTGAAACGCCC
>CAZZPQ010000047.1:0-20784 GCA_964655595.1 uncultured bacterium | reverse complement strand
TGTGCTTTACTAAAGATTATGACAGAAAAAAAACAAACGTTTGCAACTCGAGCGGTACATAGCGGTCAGCGGCCCGACCCCGAGACGGGTGCACATGTTACGCCAATCTACCAGACCTCAACCTTTGCCTACGGCTCATTTGCAAGGGGTGAGCGCCTGTTTGCGGGTGATGAAACGGGTTATGTCTACAGCCGCGTCGCCAATCCCACGACTCGAAGCTTTGAGCAGAAGCTCGCCGATCTGGAAGGGGCCGAGGATGCAGTCGCTTTCGCTAGTGGTATGGCAGCCATTGCCGGACTGTGCCTGACAGTACTGCAAGCTGGTGATGAAATCATCTATCTGGGACCGCTCTATGGTGGTACTGAGGGTCTTTTTTACGAGGTGTTGACCAAGTTTGGCGTCAGTATCAGCCCCAGTGATACAGATATGCTTGCCGATAAAATTAGGTCTACAACCCGTATGATTTACGTAGAGACGCCCACGAATCCGACCTTGCGCATCCATGATCTGTCAAAGATTGCAAACCTTGCCAAGCAGCACGGGATTCTGGCAGTGGCAGATAATACCTTTAGTACACCTTATCTTACGCGACCGCTCGAGCTGGGCTTTGATGTGGTGCTCCACTCAGCCACCAAGTACCTTGGCGGGCATGGGGATGCGATTGGCGGCGTGCTGGCAACACGTGCGGACCTGGCGGCGCAGATACGCGCCGAAGGTTTGCGTCATGTAGGGGGCAGTCTGGGGCCACAGGAGAGTTACTTGTTTTTGCGGGGTATGAAGACGCTGGCACTGCGTATTGAAGCTCAGTGCCACAGTGCTATGCTGCTGGCACAGAAGTTGCAGCATTATCCTGTGGTCAAGCGGGTTTTTTATCCTGGCTTAGCCGAGCATCCCGGGCACGAGATTGCCCTGCGGCAGATGAAACACTTTGGTGGCATGCTGTCGCTCGAGCTGCGCGGAGGACGAGCTGCGGCTGAAACGTTTCTCGATGCCCTCAGGCTGTTTACCCAGGCTGTATCGCTGGGTGATGTGGAGTCTTTGGCAACGCATCCAGCCAGCACCACGCATCAGCTCTTGCCCGAGACATTACTGAACTATCATGGTATCAGCCAGGGTTTGGTACGGTTGTCGGTGGGTATTGAGGATCCGCGGGATTTGCTGGCGGATATTGAGCAGGCACTGGGGCAAGTGGGGCTCGAGGTCAGTGCCTGGGAATGATAGCTTTGTGCAAACGATTTGACTTTGTACCAGTTCCGGATAAATCATTGGGTTTTTCTCAATGATTTATTCCGAGCAGAGCGAGCAGGAACCGAGGAACTGCTTTTCAAATCTGTAATCAATTGATCGGGCTCGGTATTAGGCTAAGGAATCTAACTGCTCTGCCAGCAGACTCGCATTCAACGTTTATATCCTTGCAAATCGCAAGGATATAAACGATAAAACGGGGTTTGATCTTTAAGGATTATCTTCTATCAACCTCATATCATCAAAGAAAGCACGCGCGCCCGAAGCCGAAAAGCCAATGTACGCACTGGTATTTGCAGGTCCTGTCTTAAAGGTTAAGGATCGTGTTCTGTAGGTCGTATCCCAGAAAGTGAAAGTAAAATCAGGACCACCGTAGTTAAACACTCCCATATAGGCATGCGAGTCAACATTGCTAAGTCTGGACCAGCCAATAAGCGTATATGTGGTATTGGGTTTTAAACCTGTTATGGTAACACCAGCTTGTCCCCAGGCGTTGACCTGCAAGCCCCAGGAGCCGCTGCGCTTCGTTGTGCTGCGCCCAGCATTATTCAACCACCAATTACTGCTGAGTGCACTTTCAAAGCCGGGATTGGGAAAGTGGTTCTGACCTGAGGTATACCTGCTGGCAGGTTCTGTCCAGCCAGGTATGCTGCGCAGTAGATTGGGAATGTTCAGGATGCCGTCACCAAGCGTAGCCTGTTGCAGTTTTGAATCGTTTTTTTCCCAGTAATCTGATGAATTGTAAATGCCTTTACGGAGTGCTTCAAAAAGCTGAGGTTTCGCTGTTGCCGAAGCATCAGCATAAGCCAGTGCCAGTGCACCGGATACCAGGGGTGTCGCAAAGGAGGTTCCTTTAAACTGGGCAATCCGGTCTTCAGGGAAGGCACTAAAGTTTGCTTCACCAGGGGCGGCAAATGTTAATCCGGCACCGAAACTGCTAAAGCTCGAGATGTGATTCTGATGATTGACACTGCCTACACCCATGACAAAAGGATGCACTTCTGAATACCAGGCAGTTTGGGCAGGGAAGGTGACGCTGTCGGGCGCGCCTGTATTGCCAGTGGACGCTACAATGTATACCTGGTTATTCCGGGCATGTTTCAGTGCTTCATAGAGGGCAGTTGAGAAATCCACCGACCCCAGTGACAGGTTGATGATCTTGGCACCTGAGTTGACCGCATGATAGATACCGGAAATGACAGCATCAAGGTTGCCTTGGCCATGGTCATTTAGCACTC
The DNA here is from genome assembly GCA_964655595.1 of uncultured bacterium. Lineage (GTDB taxonomy): Bacteria > Deinococcota > Deinococci > Deinococcales > Trueperaceae > CAZZPQ01. The sequence continues at coordinate 18,301 of CAZZPQ010000047.1, read as the reverse complement.
GGATTGGCAGGATTGTTGCTTTTGGAGCCACCTGTAGGATGATGCCAGCTACTGCAGTACCATGACCATAGCCTCTGCCGAAAGATTGACCTTCCTGTGGCCAGTTGTCATTATCTACATAGTCGCGCCATAAGTGACTGGCTGCTAGTCTGCCAGCAAACATAGCGTGATTGAGGTCAATACCAGTATCCAAAACGGCAACTGTTACACCTGCACCTAAGTTGCGCGAGATAGTTTGTGCCTGACGTAAACCGATCTGCTCCCAGACACTGTTGTTTTCTTCGGGTGGATTCACTGGTTCGGCGCCGGCCCAGGCACTCCAGCCACCAGCCCAGGCACTCCAGCCAGCTGCTTCTACAGGAGTGCTCAATCTGTTAATGTTGGATTCGGTGCTAAGTGTGGTAAGTTCAGATTCTTCACGACTGAAACCCAGCATGGCCACGCCAGAAGGTTCATCAAAGAGAAAGACTTTGCCACCATACTTAGCCTCAAGAGCAGCAGCCGTATCACCGGCATTTAGGTTAACACTTGCTATATGATCAAAGTTGTGATTCTGTGGAGCACCTGGGCTACCACAGGCTGCAAGCACTATTGCCAGGAGAATGGCAGTAATGACAAGACCTAGAGGTTTAAAGACGACGGTATACATAACGACCGCCTGAGTCGGTTGCGCTACTGGCTTACCGCTTCTTAAGCGCCTATATAGAATCAAGGCAGTTCTTCGCCACTTGGAGACTAGCTGGATGGGTACAAGTACCTGTGCTTCATTCCAGTATTGTTTTGAACTATAGCGTGAGTATTCTTACAGTGTTCTTACTTGGCAAATACAGGCTACTTTTATGCCAACCTGTTAGTGATCCATAAAGCGGTGCAGATAAACCAGCGACGCTGCGTCCCAGGCTTGCGGGCGGCAGGCCGCAGGATAGGGGACAGGTGGTCCTTCTGTCCGGTCGTAACCGCCGATGAGTTCAGGTAAGCGCAGGTCTGATTGTGAAGCGGCAATAGCAAAGCAGGCTTCGGCAATCTGACGGGCTTCGTTTCTGAAGCCATAGCGTGCCAACCCTGCCGCAATCAGGGCATTATCATGTGGCCAGACAGAGCCGTTGTGATAGCTCACCGGATTGTAGCGATGTTCATGCTTGCCCAGAGTGCGAATGCCCCAACCACTCCAGTTCGCTGGACTAAAAAGCGTTTTGACCAGCTGGGCTGCCCTGTTCTTTGGTACAATGCCAGACCATAGCAAGTGTCCAGCATCCGAGTTCTGAACGCGCAGTGGACGCTTTTCGCCGTCGAGTGCCAGCGCATAGGTTTGCAGGTCAGCCAGCCAGAACGCCTCCTGAAAATCGTTGTATAGTGTTTGAGCACGGTCTTGCCAGTGACTGCTTTTAAGCGGATCACCTAGGGCGGTATAAAAATTGGCTGTAGCGCTGTAGGCAGCAAAAGCGTAGCCTTGTACCTCGCTTACCGCAAGCGATCCTTGGGCCAGTTTGCCATCAGCATGGCTCATGGAATCAGCGGAGTCCTTCCATGATTGCACAATTAAGCCCTTTCCGGGTTCGGCAGCTTTGAACTCGAGAAAGCCATCACCATCTAAGTCAGCGTAGTTGGTCATCCACTCAAGTGCAGCTTCCCAGTGAGGTTTCATATCCCGAAGGTAGTTAACATCTTTGCTAAGCTGGTACACTTCGTGCAGCAGAATGATAAAGAGGGGGGTGGCGTCAACCGTGCCGTAATAGGGGCTGTGGGGGGTTTTACTGCTACGGCTGAGTTCGCCATAGCGCATTTCATGCAGGATTTTGCCTGGTTGCGCATTACGAAAGTCATCGTTTGCCTGGGCTTGTTTGCTTGCCAGGTAGGCCAGAGTGCCCTTGGCCTCGGGCAGCATATAGGGTAAACCCAGGTAAGAGGTAATCAGGGAGTCGCGACCAAAGGCAGCCACGAACCAGGGTATACCCGCCGCAGGTAGTGCGCCGTCTGAATCAAAGAGCAAGAGGGCGCGCAGGTCATCAATAGCGCGCGCCATGACCCGTTGCCTCTGGCTATCAGGCAGCCTGATGGTGAAGCGCTTGCGCCATTCATCATAGCTGATAGGGTCAGTGGGGCTGGCTTCAAGTGGATTGACCATCTGAATAGAGACCTTGAGAACGTAGCTGCTTTTGGGGGGCAGCTCGAGGTTGATAGTGAGTGTGTCACCCTCGAGCTGGAATGGACCGGTGAGGTCAATATTTGTCGCTGTCATGATGCCGTCGGAAGCTTTATAGCTAAAGCTCAGACTCGTACCCTGCTGCTTACTGTTGATCTGGCGCTCCAGATGATGCCAGCCCCTGGCTTCAAACATATCGGCGAAGTCTGCCGCTATTTGCAGGCTACAACTCAGTTTCTGGGTCTCTAAGCTGGTGTTGTCAAAGCAGAGCTCTTCTTGCAAATGCTGAGCGTCGAGTAGCAGATTGCGTTTAACGGCGAATACTTGAAAATGGTCGTCAAGATGGGCCTGATGAAGCTCGAGCCTGTCCGGTTGTGGGTTATGGAGCATAAGGGTTTGTACTCTAACGCCAAAGTTCCAGACGTAGCGACTAAGAAAGCGGGTATCTCGGTTGTAGAGTCCGTGCTCGCTTTCAGTAATAAAGCCATCCTGATTCGCGACCAGAAAGCTGTAGTTTTCTTTTAAGACGATGTTTTTACTGAGATCCATTGGTTAACCTACCTGAATGATGGTTTCGTGTTGGTTAGAGGAGTTAAACATGGGTATCGAGCGATGAGATAATAGAGTAGTCAGTCATCAGGGGTCAGTAGCCAGAAAAGACAAAGTTTTTTAGTTCTTGGTTGTTGGTATTTAGCTTAATGCTAAAGACTAACAACTCATAACCTTTTACACTGAGTACCTGAAGGCCTCGCTTTATCTCCCTTTGTTCCCTCTGTTTTTCCTTACCTCCTGCTTTTAGCTGATAGCCTGACCGCTGAAAGCCTCCCTCCCACTAATTATTCCTTTTACTCCCTAGCTTCACTCCTTGCCACCACCATAGGACACACCTTCAAGGAAGTAACGCTGAAACACGATAAACAGAATGATAACAGGCACAGCGCTCATCACCGCGCCAGCCAGAATCGTACCCCAGTCTCCCGCGCCGCCGTAGGCTTGCCTGAAAGACAAGAGCCCAATAGGCAGGGTCTTGATGTCTTCGGGTGTAGTGAGTACTACAAAGGGCCAGAAAAAGTCGTTCCAGGCTCCCTGAAAGGTCAGAATGGCCAGCGCTCCCAGTGCTGGGCGGGCCATGGGCAGGACCACAAGAGCAAAGCGTTGCCAGTGATTGGTTCCGTCCAGCATGGCGGCTTCTTCGGTTTCGCGGGGGATACTCTCAAAAAACTGTTTCATGATAAAGACAGCCCCAGCACCTACCAAACCCGAAAGGACGACGCCAGTGAGGCTGTTCAAAAGCGTTACCTGACCCCAGAGACTGGATAAACCAAAAATGCCGTCACGCAGTACCAGATAGTTACTGATGAAGATTACCTGTCCAGGTATCATCTGGGCGAAGAGCACCACCAGAAATATCAGGTATTTCCCAGGGAAGTGCAGGCGTGCCAGGGCGTAGCCCGCCATCGAGGCAAAGAGCAAGGTGGTAAGGACCTTGGCGATAGCAATTAAGAAAGAGTTGATGGTCCACTGGGTAAAGAGGCTCTCGCCCGTGGTAATCGAGCGTGCTTCACTGAAAGTGCGCCGATAATTATGAAAGATGTAACCAAGTGCACCTGGGGCTATGTTATCGAAGGACGCCACCCGACCACGGCGTTCCAGGCGGCTGGCAGCCAGACTCGAGTTGATATAACTGTGGCCTAAGGCGCTGGTTATGTCGAGTGGCAAGCGTGGCACGGTAGGGCCATCACCTTCGTAGAGAATATTAAAGCCGTAGGTTACAAAGACACCATCAATTGCTTCGTCACGCGGGCGGTAACTGCCTGTTTCGCGGCGTAGTTCTGTGACCTCGGTAACGGTCGCGTAATCTGCAGCAAAGTCAATTGCCAGTACCGAGCCAAAACCCGTACCTGGGCGGCGTCGTGGTACTGACACCTCAGGTACTTCGATGTCTGTACCTAAAGGGATAAAGTAGGTCACTTCAAAAGGTACATCTGCACCAGATGCAAAACCACCCCAGAGGCGGTTGCCTGCACCCGCCTGTCCCAGTTGTGCTGCGGCAGACCAGTTGCGTGGACTGAGCTGTGGGATATTCAGGGTTGGTGGATAAGCCAGCGGGTCTGTCCGCAGACTCGAGATAGTCGCAAAGAGCAGTGGGCCTAAAAACAAGATGGCAAAGAACAACATTACAGCGTAGACAATGCCAGCCCTGGCCCAGAGTCTGCGTGCCTGCCAGCGTTCAAACTGCTGGGCGCTAAGGGTATCAGGTTTACTTAGTGCCATTATATACCCTCCGAACGAATGAAGCGTCGTTGAATCAAAACTATTAGCAAAGTCAGTAGTGCCAGAAAAATTGCGGCGGCAGCGGCAAAGCCAACTTCGGGTGCCTGACCACCGGGGAACATGCGGTTATAGATAAAGTAAGCCAGGGTAATGACGGAGCGAAGCGGTACGGCGTCACCGAAGATGGCTACTTGGTCAAACATTTGTAAAGTCCCAATCAAACCCAGGGTGACGACCAAAAAGGTAACGGGCTGCACGGCAGGGACTGTGATGTACAAAAACTGCTGAATGGGGGTTGCGCCATCGATTGAGGCAGCTTCGTAGTGTGATTTGGGCACATCCTGCAAAGCAGCTAAAAACATCAGCATAAAGGTTGGTATGGTAGTGAAAACATTCTGAATCATGATGGCGATAAGCGGCACTGCGGCACGCAAAAACCAGGGGAAGCCCTCGGGCACTTCTTGGCGCGTTTGTAACCAGATAAAGTCCACAGGTGGGATATCTCGTGGGCTGATAAAGCCCAGAAAGTTTAAGAGCCAGGTACCTGCTCCGGCAATCAGAAAGGATACGACAAAAAGCGCAGGGTCATTCCAGCGGGCGGGCAGGTTACGTGAGCGCTCGAACACCACCTGTATGACCTGCACCACGACCAGAATGAGTATGAACAGGCCAATGAGCGGCAGGTAGCTTTGCAGCTGTGTGTTCAGATAGTTAAACAGTCCCCGCTGCTGATACATCCACAGGAAAATGAGGCTGATGACCACGCTGCTGGTAATGCTGGGCATGTAAAAGGCAGCACGGAAGAAGTTCATGCCCCGAATACGCTGATTGAGTACCGAGGCCATGACCAGTGCACCAAAAGTCTGGGTAAAAGTAACAACTGCTGCAAAAATAATGGAGTTTCTCAGGGCAATCAGAAAGTTTTCCTCACGAAAGAGGTTGATGTAGTTCTTGAGGCCCACCCACTGCGGCTGATTAAAGAGGTTGTAGTCAGTGAAGCTGAAGTAAACAGCTCTGGCAGTAGCATAAACAAAAAAGATAATCAGAGTAAGTAGAAATGGCGCTAAAAACAGGTAGGCTGCTGTAACCTCATCGCGTTTGAATCTCATGGTGACCAACTCCTCCCAGATACAGAGCTGGGAGTGAGCTATGTCACCCCCCAACTCTGTAAGTCAACAAGTTCTAGCGACTGGCGCGTTCAATCAGCGCGTCCATCTCAACCTGAGCTTGCAGCAGTGCAGCCTGCACGTCTGATTGACCTGTCATGATGGCAGAAAGGGCGTTGTTAATGGGCGCTATCCAATCGGTGCCAACATTGCCAAACTGGAAGCCGATGACATTACCGTCAGCTGCACCCTCGAAGACGATGCGGTTTGCCTCTGATTCGGTGGTTCCTTGGCTAAAGTAAGGGTTGTCAATCAGGGCGGCGCGGCTGGGGATAGCCAGACCATTTTCCAGCACAAACTGCTGAACCTTTTCGCTGGTCATGAGTTCCAGTACTTTAAGGGCTGCTTCGCGGTTGGCTGAGTCAGTATTGATGCCCCAGGCAACAGTAAAGAGGAAGTTGCCGCGTTCGCCAGAGGGACCAATCGGCATCAAGGTCGTGCCAAACTGAAGATTGGGTGCATTGTCGCGCAGAAAGCCCAGAATCCAGGCACCTTCGATGGCCACACCGACGTTATCAGTGGCGAAGCAGCCACCCGTCCAGCCCTGACCGATGTCGGAAGGCTGAACAGCAGTACCTTCACGAACCAGGTTGGTATACCAGGTCACGGCCTCGACAAAGCGCTCATCGAGCAAATTGGTAGTGCCTTCGGCGTCAAAGGGTTGCCAGCCAGTAGCATAGGCGAAGGCGCCAAAACGGTCGAAGCCAGCGGGGAAGCAAATGCCGTAAACTTCATCGTCCAGAGCAGCCACACCGCGCAGCTTATCTGCAAAGGTTTCCCAGGTATCATTTTCGTCGGGGTAGGCAACGCCTGCTTCGTCAAAAAGATCCTTATTGTAGTGGATAGCCAGGGTATTGAAGTCCTTGGCGATGCCATACAGATTGCCGTCAACTGTATAAGTGGCAACCAGGCTATCAATGAAGGGGCTGGCATCGACCAGATCCTGAATCGGCAACACCTTACCACTGGCGATTAGGCCTGGTGCGGTGGAGTCTGGCACGTAGAACAGGTCGGCGGCAGTACCAGCAGACAGTGCGTTGGTCAAGGCAGCGTTGTAATCACCCTCGAGCGGTTCATAGCGCACGGTGATACCGGCTGTCGCCAGGTCATCAGCAATGACCTCACTCAGAATGCGGGCGACAATACGGGGGTCTTCACCGCCATAACCCATAATGCGCACTTCAGTGTTTTGTGCGACGGCATAAGCTGTGATGTAAGTTAAGGTCAACAGCGCGAAAAGCACTTGGTAAAATCGATTCATACCTTTTCTCCTTTTGCAGAATGAATAACGGAAAGTAAATTACGGCTTAGCCAGGTTTCTTAAAACTCTTTTCAGGTCACCAGTCTCCTTTTTGCGGTGGTTCCGCGAACAATCAGTTGAACGGGAATAATCTCGTGTTGGGGGGGCTGACCAGTTAGGCCAGCCTTGAGAAGCCGGACGGCTGTATTTGTAATCTGACCGATATCCTGTCGGATGGTTGTGAGTTTTTCGCCGATATCAGGCAAATCGTCAAAACCCACGACCGACACATCTGTGGGTACGCTCAGCCCCAGGTCTTCAAGTGCGGCAATAGTGCCAATCGCCATTTCATCGGAAGCTGCAAAAATAGCACTAAAGTTTAAGCTCGCCTCGCAGGCTTTACGCACAGCTCGGTACGCGCCCAGGGTGCTGAAGTCACCATCCAGCAAATACTCACGGCGCACGGACAAACCTGCTTCTTTCAGGGCTTCCTGATAGCCACTGTAGCGGTCATGCTCTCCCTGACCAGCCATGGCGCCAGTCACATGAAGGATGTCTTGGTGGCCCAGACGAATTAGATGTCGTGTGGCTAGATATCCTCCTTGGCGGTCGTCGGGGGCAACCCAACTGGCGCCATCCTGATGTCCAATTAATACAAAAGGGACGTTCTTTTCTTGCAAATAACTAATGCGTGGGTCATCATCATGGACACCAAAGAGAATCATTGCGTCAGTCAGGATGCTGGGTAATTCATTCCGGTCCAGAGGCACTTCCTCAAGCCTGTAACCATCATTTTGCAATTCGGTCACGAGGTGTTCAAGGAAGAGCATGTAAAAAGGTGTCAGTCGCCGGATACCCTTAATATTCAGACCGATGCGAGTGCTTTGCCTAAAAGAGAGTTCACGGGCAGCTATGTCGGGTTGATACTCGAGCCGTTCAATCGCCTCCAGCACTGCCTGTCGGGTGCGGATGTGTACACCATTACGACCATTCAGTACCCGACTGACCGTACCTGTCGAGACGCCAGCGCTGGTCGCGACATCCTGAATGGTGGTTTTGTGACCGACTTTGCTTGAAGGTTTTGCCATCACTCCTCAAATCATGCTGCCTTGATTCGGTTTTTGTAAGCGGTTACATTTTTGTCTTACCGACAATACTACATGTACTCAGGTTGCTTTGTCAAGACCCTAAGTGGTGAGCCGCACAAGATTACTTGGGGGAGTATATTTTCATGATAATTGACTGATTGCAGTGCCAAAACCACTATCTTTGGCGAAACAATGAGCGAATCTTGTTGCCAAGATGGCTATTGGGGTAACTCAGTTAGGTATTTGTAGGGGTATAAACGCACATTGTAATCGGTTACAATTTAAATAAAGTTCTATAATCAAGCCTTCAAGTTACTCCATGATGACATTGCATAATGCTAATACCAGTTCCGGATAAATCATTGGGTTTATCCTAATAATTCATTGCGAGCAGGGAGCGGGGAAGTGCTTTTTAAACCTTTTTGTCGGGCTCGGTAAGAGTGTGGGTTTCTGAATGAAGCAAGAATGATGGAATTCAGGAAGCTATGCGTGCGTCACTTTCGCGCAAAAATGGTGTTGCGCCAAGAATCCCTCAGGGTTGTTTTGTGCAAGGTGGTTTCAATAAAGCTGGTAGTCGTTCAACAAAGAATACTAATTCTTCGATGGGAGATGCCTGATTCTCATGAACAAGTGATTGCAACTATTTGTTTTGTACCAAGGGCAAGTATGCTTGAGTCACCACCTCTGTGTAAACCACAAGAGATAAATCGTTGGGTTTATCCCAACGATTTATCTGAAAAGGGTATAGGGAGTGACCTAGAGTGAAATATGCGCTAACTTTTGACGCTTGAGTTGTCTGTTTAAGGTGGGCAGCTCGGTTTTGGTGAGTGTTTTAAAGGCTTTAAGTTGCGCATCGATTTGTCCGGCGAAGTGCAGGTAAGCTTCCTGTGTCTGATCGGTCGGGCGGTAGTCCCCAGCGGTGATGATGGCTGTCAGGCTCAGCAACTGTTCTAACAGGCGAACTCCGGCATTGTTACTGTCAGGCCAGCCTGGGCGCAGGTCGGGTACCATCAGGCTCGATTCAATCTCGAGCACCTTGTCCCTTAGAGCCTGCAGCTGGTCTTTAGTAGCGCCTTCGGTACGGTCAAGCCAGCCGTCAAGCTGCGCACGCAGGTCGCGCATCTGGTTAATGGTCTGAATGCAGCTCTCAGCTTTCTGGTTAAGCTGCTGATAGAGCTTGTACTGGGCGTTTAAGTCTCGCTTCTTGAGCGGTCCTGCCATTGGGTCACTGACAAGCTTGAACTCCTGGGTTACCGAACTACTGCCGTTGCTCAGAGTCGCGCTGTAGAGGCCCGGTGGAACGATAGCGCCAGCCACGCTCATTTCAGCCGCGACATCCTTGCCCTTGATTTTAGGTAGTGGCGCGTGGCGCATATCCCAGACAAAGCGGTTGTAACCCTCTTTGGCGGTCAGGGCGACATCCTTTAGGTCGGCTTTTTCGCTGTCATCACTCAGGCTGCGCAATTCGCGAATAACATTGCCACGACGATCCTTAATGGTTAGTGTGAGGGTACTGGGCTTACTGAGTTTATAGGTAAAAATAACGCCTTTGGGGGGATTGGTTCCGGTGTCTAAAAAGCTGCTTTCGGTGACGCCTTCGGGGGTTTTGCGGCTGGTATAGGCGGCTACGATACCGAGTGAACCCATGTAGTTTTTGCCGGGTGCGCCACCAAAGGCCCCTTCAAAGATTTTTGGCAGGACTCGAGTGCTGTCACGGGGGGTAAACAGATGCAGCTCGCCTTTGGCATGACCTAGTTGGTAGAGGGGACTTAGATCATCCAGTATCCAGAAAGAGCGCCCATGAGTCGCAACCACCAGATCAGTGTCTTTGACCTTCAAATCATAGATGGGAGTGATGGGTAAATTAAGCTGAAAATCCTGCCAGCTTTTACCGCTGTCCAGTGATACATAAAGCCCCGTTTCCGTGCCTGCATAGAGGATACCAGCCTGATTTGGATCTTCACGAATGGCCCGGGTAAATGCGTCACGGGGAATACCCTTATCGATGCGCGTCCAGGTCTTGCCGTAGTTGCTTGTCCTGAACAGATAGGGCTCGTAATCATCCAGTTTGTAACGGGTTGCGGCCATATAGCAGGTGGCTGGGTCGTGGGGCGAGGGCTCGAGCATACTGACCATGCTCCACTCAGGCAGGTTTTTGGGGGTGATATTCTGCCAGTTTTTACCCCCGTCGCGGCTGATATGCAGCAGACCATCGTCACTGCCAGCCCACAGCACGCCCGCCTCGTGCGGACTTTCCGCCAGGGCAAATACCGTCGCATAAGTTTCAGCGCCCACGGCGTCCTTGTTGACTGGGCCACCGCTAGGCTGAAGTGTGTCTGGGTCAGCCCTGCTTAAATCCGGACTGATCATTTGCCAGCTTTGTCCTTCGTCTTTGGTTTTAAAGACATGATTACCACTGATATAGAGGGTATTAGCTTCGTGCTTAGAGTAAAAGATAGGGTAAGTCCAGGCAAAGCGGTAGCGGTACTCGCCAGCTCCGCGTCCGCGCATCGCTTCGGGCCAGGTGGTTACCAGCCGAATTTGCTTGCTTTTGTGGTCATAGCGCTGCAGGCTGTTGCCGCCACCAGGACTGCTGCCAATAGCACCCACAAAAACAATATCGGGGTCCTTGGGATTGACTGCTATATAGCCACTTTCACCAGTTCCTGCAGTGTAGCCATCGCTCCAGCTGATGCTGTGATTGTGGCTGCGACTTGGCACCGCGATACTGCTGTTATCCTGCTGGGTTCCGTAGACAAAATAGGGGTCACGAGTATCGGTATCAAGATGGTAAAACTGCGCGGTAGGTTGGTTGTAAATGCTGCTCCAGGTTGCACCGCCATTTAGTGAGACGCAGGCGCCACCGTCGTTGCCCTGCACCATGCGTTTGGGGTCACGGGGGTCAATCCACAGGTCGTGATTATCGCCGTGCGGTGTGGCAATCTCGGTAAAACTCTTACCACCATCAGTACTTTTCCACAGACTCAGGTTGTTGATATAGAGTGTATCGGCATCCTGTGGGTCAGCGGTTAGGTGCATGTAGTACCAGGCACGTGAGATCAGGTTCTGATCCTCACTGACACACTGCCAGCTGTCACCATAGTCATCACTGCGGTAAAGGCCACCCTTGTCACGGTTTTCTATCAGCGCCCAGACGCGACCGCTCTGTGCTGGCGAGGTCACGACACCCATTTTGCCGAGCGTTCCTTTGGGTAGACCCTCCATGTGGGTGAGTTCCTCCCAACTGTCTCCACCATCTAGCGAGCGGTACAGGCTGCTGTCAGGGCCGCCTGAGGAAATCTGCCAGAAGTTGCGGTAGGCTTCCCAGATAGTTGCGTAGAGAATACGTGGGTTTTGTGGATCAATACTCAGGTCAACCGCACCTGCTTTGTCGCTTCGGTGTAACACCAGTTCCCAGGTTTTGCCACCATTCACACTGCGATAGACCCCACGTTCCTTATTGGGTCCAAAGGCATGTCCCAGTGCGGCTACATATACGATGTCTGGATTGCTGGGGTGTACCCTGATCTTGCCAATATGCCGGGTATCTGTGAGTCCCAGGTGCTGCCAGCTGCGGCCTGCATCACTGGATTTATAGACGCCGTCGCCGTGAGATACATCGATGCGGATGGTGCTTTCGCCCATACCTGCGTAAATTACATTGGGGTCGCTCTCGGCAACTGCCAGAGCGCCGACTGAGGCGGTTTTTAAAAAGCCATCTGATACGCACTCCCAATAGGTGCCAGCGTCGCTGGTTTTCCAGATGCCGCCCGCGCAAGCTCCAAAATAAAACGTGGCTTTGTCCTGCGGGTCACCTGCCACTGCCACCACGCGGCCACCACGAAAAGGGCCAATGCAGCGCCACCTCAACAAGCCTGTCAAACTCATATCCTGCCTCCTTTTGCCGTACATCCTAACGTACTGGCAGTTCTTGAGTACTGTGCCTGACGACATAGGTGGAAGCTTACCTGGGATAGAGTCATAGAAACACGCATGATCTAGCAAGGAAGGTGAATTGTGCAGGATGTTATTAGTCTGACAGAAGAACTTGTCAGGATTCCTTCGGTCAGTCAGAGCAGTAATGAAGCAGTTTCTGAAGTGATCGAGGTGTGGTTGCGACGTGCTGATTTTGAACTCGAGCGCCTCACTTATCTCGACGAAGCCGGCGTGCGCAAGGTCAGCCTGGTCGCTCGCAAGGGTAGGGGTCAGGGAGGGCTGGGCTTTTTCTCGCACAGCGATACGGTTCCTGGGGCAGAAGCGGAGTGGCCTGCCTTTGATCCGACAGTGCGTGACGGCAAGCTCTATGGTCGCGGTTCCTGTGACATGAAAGGACCCCTGGCAGCTACGATGCTGGCAGCCGCCAGTGTACCTGCCAGTAGCCTGAAAAGGCCCGTATATATCGTGGTGGCTGCCGATGAGGAAAACGGTTTTGGTGGTGCTATGCAGATTGCCAGCGAGAGCCGCCTGTTAAAGGAGCATGGCTGGCCCGAGATGGCTGTGATTGCCGAACCGAGCGAGCTGATTCCCATCTATGCCCATAAAGGCGGCTACATCACTACGGTGACAGCGCGAGGGCGGGCCGCACACTCGAGCACCGACTTGGGCGTGAGCAGTAATTTTCTGATCGCAGCATTTCTTGCCGAGATGGCCGCGCTTAAAGAGCGCTTTATGCGTGAGCCGGAGTTTAGAGACCCGGACTTTGAACCCCCGACCAATGGCTTTAATATGACGATTAGCGATGGTGATTGTGCGGGCAATGTGACAGCAGCGCAGACCGTCTGCCGACTGGGCTTTCGCTCGATGCCAGGTGTGGATAATCAGATGATGCAGCGCTTGATCGTTGAGCGCGCTGAGCACTACGGCTTTGAGGTGGAGAGCCGTGGCCTTGAGCCATTTTATACCTCACCCGATGCGCCTATCATTCAGCTCAGCTTGCAGGTAACGGGTGCTGAGCGGGCGGTCACTGTACCCTATGGTACTGAAGCCCTGGTCTATCATCCGTATTTGCCTCTGGTTATTTTGGGACCGGGGAATATTGCCCAGGCACATACCGTGGGCGAGTGGATCGATGTGGCGCAGTTAGAACGCGCTGTTACGATATATCGTGAGATGCTCGAGCGCTTTTGCTGTCGTGCTTAAAGATACCACCAGGCAAGCCCCGCAGTGACTAGCAGCAGAATGCTGGTGACTAGCAGGGTAGGGCTCAGGCTGAGTAGTCCGATGCCAGCGATGATGGCACCTGCGGCGTAGCCACCATCGCGAAAAAAGCGGTAAATGCCCAGAGCAGTTGCTCGCTTGTTTTGGGGAACGCGGTCTGCAACGCTGGCAATCAGGCTGGGATAAGCCATTGCTGTACCTAAACCCAGCACGGTGGCTGCTAAAAGCGCCCAGAAAAAGCTATGTGAAACTGCCAGTATCAGAAGACCGATACCTTGCAAGGCCATGCCTGGCGCAATGATGAGGCGGCGACCGAGGCTGTCTGATAAGGGGCCAAAGATAGGTTGTCCCAAAGCCCATACCAGTGGGTAGAGTCCTGCTACCAGTCCAATTTCGACGAGGCTCATGTTGCGACTGGCAAGCAGGAGTGGTAGAGCCAGCCACACAAGACCATCCTTGAGATTGGTGGCGCTGCCAAGTAGGCTAGGCAAGCCAACGCCCCGTACCCAGGCAATGGGCGCAGGTTTGGTACTGGGGGCCGTCTCGGTAACAAACAACGACAGTCCTAGTCCCAAAATGGCAACTGCAATACCCAGATAAAAGGGCTCTGGTCGCAGATTAAACTGGGCTGCCAGCAGAGCCGTCAGGAATGCCAGCAGGCTCACGCCGAGATAGCCAGCAAACTCATTGATGCCAGCAGCAAACCCACGGCGCTGGGGCGCTACGATATCGACCATCATATTCACAGTCATTGACCAGGTAAACGCCTGATTGAAGCCTAATAATACATTGGCAAACAGTACCCAGTTCCAGCTGGGTGCCCAGATGAGGAGCAGAGGTACGGGCAGACCCAGGAACCATCCGAAGAGCAGGACTTTTTTGCGACCAAAGCGGTCAGCGGCAATGCCTGCAAACAGATTCATGAGGGCTTTGCTCAAGGAAAAACTGACGATAAAGGCTGCGACGGCGACACCTGCCTGTAAGCCAAAGATCTCTTCGCCCAGAAGTGGTACGACGGTGCGCTCGAGCCCCACCATGCCCCCGACAAAGACATTGATGAGCGCCAAAAGCCAAAAAACAGCCGGTAGTTTTGGCTTGCCAAGAGATTTAGCTTCAGCCATGAAAGTTCCGGCTTAAACCAGGATGAGGTGTCATTTGGTAAACCATCGGCAAGCAGTATATAACAGGAGACAGACCACTCTTTGCCAAGTAGTCAGGCGGTCTAAAACCAGTTCCGGATAAATCATTGGGTTTTTCCCAATGATTTATCCCGAGCAGAGCGTTAGGAAGTGAGGAACTGCTTTTCATAGCATTTCCAGGCTTTATTGAGACAAGCTGAACGAGTTGATTTCAACTCCCCTAGGTCGTATGGGTCATTGAGATGCCTTAATGACCCATGGAAACGCTATCAAATCTGTAATCAATCTATCGGGCTCCGTATAAGACAGATGATTAAGGAACAAACGATTAGACGTCTTGCGAAAGTGCCGGACAGTCTTGAGGCTACAAGAATATTTATCCCACTGGACTTTTTCAAGAGCTTCATTCTGTTGAAAAACCGCTCTTGTGATTGGCGGGTATCCTGAGCTGCAAGTTTGTCATTGCTTTGGCAAGGACTATCACCCTTGCCTCTGTATAAAGCAACTGCGTTTAAGGCGATTGTGTGTAAAGCGATTGACCGAAGTTAGTGCATGATTTTGGCTAGGGTATAGCAAGGAGGTTATTTATGTCATACAAGCAAATGATATTCAGGCAAGGGCTTGCGCTTGCCAGTACTTTGGGGATACTCATGCTTTCGGTTTTTGCCAGCGCCCAGCCAGCTGCCATGCGTGCAATCGGTGTGGATAGCTCTATAACTTCGATACCACTGGGCAATGTCCTGAGTGGCGGCCCACCCCCGCAGGGCATTCCGGCGCTGGGTTTCACCGGTGACCACAACGGAGCAGCAGGTCCTAGCTCAGCGCCGAGCTTTATTGCTCAGGCGGAAGCAAGCTGGCTTGTTGATGAAGAGCCGGTTATTCTGATGACCCTGGGGGGTGAAAGCCGTATTTATCCTTTGCAGATACTCACCTGGCACGAAATCGCTAATGATACCCTGGGTGGAGTTCCAATCGCGGTGACCTTTTGCCCACTATGTAACAGCGCACTTTCTTTTGACAGGCGGATACCGCTTAGCGAAGAGGCAGTCACCGCGCTTGGTGACGCAGTAGCCAGCGGCCTCACTGACTTGCCTCAGGACTTCCTGGACGCCTATACTAGGCAGTTTCGCAGTCCGCCTGAGGTGAGTCAGGGGCTCGAGGTCACTCTTGGGGTTTCCGGAATGCTGTACAAGTCCAATATGCTGATGTTTGATACGGATACCAGTACCCTGTGGTCACAGCTTTTAGGTGATGGTGTGGTAGGTACGCTGACAGGTACGACCCTATTGCGCTATCCAGCGCCCATTGTCAGCTTTGCTGAGGCCAGAGCAGCCTTTCCTGAAGCGCTGGTGCTGTCACGTGATACCGGTTACAGCCGCAACTATGGCCGCAATCCCTATGTTGGCTATGATCGTGCGGACAGTCCGCCTTTTCTGTATGACGGTGTGACGGATGGACGCTTGCCACCCAAGGCGCGCGTGGTCACTTTTGAGTTGGCGGGCGAAGCGGTGGCTTATCCCTTTAGCGAACTCGAGCCAGTCAGTATTGTTAACGATAAGGTGGGCGGCGAAGCCATTGCAGTATTCTGGCAGGCAGGTACAACCAGCGCTCTCGACCAAAGCAGTATTGCGCAAAGCGAGGATGTGGGGGCCGTCAATGTCTTCAGCCGTCAGCTTGGAGACAGGTTACTGAGCTTTAGCTGGAATGGGGAGGCTTTCATCGATGAAGAAACAGGCTCGAGCTGGAATATCCTGGGTCAGGCAACCAGTGGCGAGTTGCTGGGCTCGAGCCTCACAGCCATCGTGCATGATAACACGCTGTGGTTTGCCTGGGCCTCATTCAAGCCAGAAACCCGCATTTTCGAAGCTCCTTAAGTGATACCGTTTCGGCGCTTATACCAGTTCCGGATTAATCATTGGGTTTATCCCAATGATTAATCCGGAGCAGAGCGTTAGGAACCAAGAAACTGCTTTTCAAATCTGTAATCAATATATCGGGCTACGTATTAAGTGACTCGAATGCTTAAGCGATCGAATCACTTAAGCGTCCGAGCAGAGCGAGTTTCGAACGAAGTGAGAACGATTGAAATAAAGACATTCCCTGTGAGTTACTTAAGCAGAGAATGGGTAGGCTTTTTTAATTTCCTCACAGGCGGGCGTGGTAACTTGACTGCTATGACAGATGCATTCATCAGTGAAATTGTGCAGCGCTTTGGCACACCTACTTATATCTATGATCTCGATGTCATTTCGCAGCAGGTCGGTGCCTTGCGAGAGGTTTTGCCGGATACTCAGATGCTGTATGCGGTCAAGGCCAATCCGAACGGCAAAGTGCTTAAACATCTGGCTTCTCTCAAGCTAGGGGCTGAAGTTATCAGTGAGGGTGAACTGCTGCGGGCCATAAAGGCAGGGATAGCCACCGAGCATATTTTGCTCGGTGGGCCGCGTCAGGATGAAGCACTCATTCGGCTGGCGCTCGAGGTCGGTGTGGGCTGGGTGAGTCTGGATAGCATGTCTCAGTGGTTGCTTTGGCAACAGATTTCCGCTCAGCGACCACGCTTTTTTGTACGTGTTAATCCAGCACTGGATCCACGCACACACGAACATCTGGCGACAGGTGCTGCTGAGTCGAAGTTTGGCATGACCCTCGCTGAAGCCCATGAGGTGGCTGCTGCGCTAAGTGCTGAGAACCAGCTTGCAGGTTTTCACATTCATGCGGGTTCACAGATTAGCGACGCTGCTGTTTACGACGAAATCCTTATGGTTTTGAGTGGTTTTTATGAGGCTTTTCCTGCAGCTCGCTATCTGAACATCGGGGGTGGCTTTGGCGTACCGGGATTTGAAAGGCAGATTTTTGCCAGCAAGGTGCGCAGCTTCGCAGCGCAATTTGGTCTCCGGTTGATAATTGAGCCCGGTCGCTATCTGGTGGCAGAGGCAGGACTCTTGGTAAGTCGTGTGCTGCATGTCAAAGAAGGTGCGCTCAAACATGTTATTGCCGATGCTGGCATGGCGGACCTCTTGCGCCCGGCGCTCTATGATGCGCAGCACCCCATTCGTGTTTTGGGACAGGATGTTCTGGCGGTGGTGGTCGATGTGGACGGACCGCTGTGCGAGAATGCAGATCGTCTGGCACGCAACCTCCGACTGCCCGCTGTTCAGGCTGGTGACCTTTTAGTGGTGGGGCAGGCAGGGGCATATGGCTTTGCTATGAGCTCCAACTATGCCTCGAGTTTTCGCCCAGCCGAAGTGGTTGTCCAGGCCGGTCAGGCTGAACTTGCCAGACGCCGTGAAACGGCCGAGGACCTCTTGCGTCTGGAGTGCTGATGTTTCCTGTTTCGCTCATGACAAGAGATTTTTCAGGTCACTATGCCCTTGCGTTTAAAGACCTGCGTGACGGTAGGATTCAACTCGAGGGTGCAACACAGACGATGCGAGCTGCCAGCCTGATTAAGCTTCCTATTTTGCTCTGTGCATTCACTGAGGTGGCTCGAGCGAATTTGTCCTTGGACCAGCGGCTGGAACTCAAGGCAGATGAACTGGCAGGAGGGGCGGGGCTGCTCCAGGCTTTGCAGCCTGGGCTGACGCCTACAGTTCTCGATTTGCTGACCCTCATGATTATCGTCAGTGATAACACCGCGACCAATATGATGATCGACATGCTGGGAATCGACAAAATTAATAGTTACATACAGTCTTTGGGTATGTCACAGACCAAGCTGGTAGGCAAGCTGCAACTGCCTGAAAGCCAGCGCAACGCGGCGCAGCGCAGCGGCGAGGTGAACCGCACCTGTGCGGCGGATGTGCTGGGGCTACTGGTGCAGCTTGAAGAGCGCGACCTACTATCCGATGAGCTGACGCTTCTGGCGCTTGACATCCTTAAAAAGCAGCAGTTTACCGAAGCGCTGGCACGGTATTTGCCCACCGATGCCGAGTTAGATCCTGATTATGTTCAGGTCGCCAGCAAAAGTGGCTCTCTGCGCGGTTTGTGGCACGATGCTGGCATTGTCTATGACCGAGAAGGTACGGCGCTCTATGCCCTGGTCATCATGACCGATGGCGCAGCTGATCAGAGCTATTCCTGGGAGCAGGAAGGCA
>CAZZPQ010000046.1:11417-21050 GCA_964655595.1 uncultured bacterium | reverse complement strand
ACACTCTATTGCAGCGCTATCAGCAAAAACAGGGAGCACAGCGCTATATTTTGCGGCTGGGCCTGGCACCCGTGCAGTTTAGCTGACCGCGAGCGCCAGAGTGACTTCACCATGGTCGCCCGTGGTGCTGCGATACCACACCCGCAACTGACCACTGCGCTCCGCTTTGAAAGCCAGGGTAAGGGCAGGATTGGCAGCTACACCGCCACTCGGCTGCATCTGCACAAGCAAATCCTCATCAAGGTAGACCTCGAGCAAATCCACGTACTCTGCTGAGATGAGATTGCCCTCAGCATCCAGTCGGAAGCCTGACTCCATGGGATGCTGCAAGAGAAGCTGCAATTTGAATGTTTCACCCCTGGCTGGTCTAGCGGGATTCAGTCTCGCACGCATCTGCATCAGCCACAGCCCCCAATCCCCACTTCCACCAATTGACTCGCCATCAGAAAACGTCCATCTGTTGTTTCGACAACAGCTCGAGCCATGGCCGTTTCTGCCAGACGAACGCGCGTTTCAACATAAGGCAGCACCTTAGCCGCCACAAAACCGAGACTAAACACATGAGGTATCGGATTGGCATCAGCAAAAAAATGGAGCTGCTGAATCTGCTCCACTGGCAAAAGCACTTCAATCTCAACGGACACATTGGTCGCCAGTTCAGCATAATCCGGCATCGTCAGACGCAGCAATTCGCTTTCCACAAGATCGGTCAGACCAACCCCTAGCTTTTCCTTAAGGCTTGTCTCAAGTGCCGTTGTTTGCGCCAGGCCAGGCCAGTGTCCCAGACTGATCGCAGTTAAACCAATGGTCGAGCGCTTAAGAAAACTTCTTCGGTTCACCACTTCACCTCCAGATTAAAATACTTGGTTGGTTTACATTTATAATAATAACCCCGCAGCAGAAAAATGGTGATAAACCTGGCGAGACTTGCATATCAACAAAGGTTGTCAAAACCCTTATTGGGGGGGGGTATTTTCTTTTGCACCTAGACAGAATAACATATAGCGTGCTAGTATCGCAACACAACTGAGTTGTCGAAAATCAATAATACCCTAAGGAGGTAGGAGTATGTCAGTTAAAGTATCGAGGAGGGGCTTCCTCAAACTACTTAGCGCAGGGGCGGCTGGAGCTGCCATAAGCGGCGCATCCAAAAGCTTTGCCAAACCCATTTTTTACACCCAGACTCCCCCTTTAATGCCTGCAAGTGCGGGCAATCGCGTAGTCATTGTTGGTGGAGGCTGGGGCGGAGTGACGACCGCACGCCACCTAAAACGACGCCAGCCAGATACCGAGGTTGTACTCGTAGAGCAGCGCCCAACCTTCATGTCCTGCCCAATCAGCAACCTATACCTTGCAGGGGTCGTACCCCTCGACTTTATCACTTTTGATTATCTCAATGTGGTTAAGGATGGCATCATTTTTGTCAATGAGCGAGTCAGTGATATTGACCGTGACACCAAAACTATTGTCACTGGTGCTGGCAGCATCGCCTATGATTACCTTGTGCTCTCACCAGGTATAGACTACATGTACGAAGCCATCGACGGCTACGATGATGTCAAACACCTGATGCCCATCGGCTTTAAGCCTTTTGAACATATCCCGCTGCGCCGACTCCTTGACAATTTTACGGGTGGCGATTTGATCATGACCATTCCCGAACCCCCCTTCCGCTGCCCGCCCGGCCCCTACGAGCGTGCCGCTATGCTTGCCTGGCGACTTAAGGAAGGCAATATCCCAGGGAAAGTCATCGTGCTGGATGCCAACAATCAACCGCTAGCCAAGGCCGAGGGCTTCACCGCTGCCTACACGGAGCTCTACAGCGATTATCTGGAGTACTATCCCAATACTGCTGTCGAGGCTATCGACTATGCCAGCAACAGGCTACAAACGACCTTTGGTGACTTCGATTATGACCTGGCCAACGTCATCCCACCCATGAAGGCCAGTCCGCTGGTGGTACGTGCAGGTGTGGGTGAGCGCTGGGCCAACGTCAAGGCACCTTTCTTTATGTCAGAGGTTGACGATGATGTCTACATCATCGGTGACATCGTTGGGGGACAGCCCATGCCAAAAAGTGGACAGGTTGCGTACAGCGAAGGTACCATCATCGCCCAACACATTGCCGAGCGCTTAAGTGGTCGTAGCCTTGGCGACATAGAAGCACGTCTACCGGGCAATGTCTGCTACTCCTTCGTCAATGAAACAGAGTCCATCTGGGTTGCGGCAACTTATGCCTGGAACGCTGAGGAGAGCCGCATTGTCGGTAGCCCCAGCAGCGACGAAGTGCGCTCGGCAACCAATGGTACCATCGCCTACGGCTGGGCCAACACCCTGTGGAATGACATGTTCGCCTGACCTGAACACCACATAATCTTCTGAGACCTGTAAATATGTCGCAGGTCTCATCATTTTTGGTCCTGAAGGGGATACACTCCTAGTGTGCATTTAATAGATAGGAAATTGCCTGCAGCTGATGTAAAGCGCCCAAAGTGGAGTCTGGCGATTGTTCTTTGTGGACAGAAACTCTTTGCGTTACGGCTTGTCCTGCTCATGCTGGCATTGGCAGGGCTACTTAACGCCTGTCTTCCGCGACCTCAGATTGCCCCACAGTTGCCTGACAGTGAATTGGCCCAGCAAGTTGAACGCGCCGCCCAGGAGGCCTTTCACCGCATGGAAATCGGCAGGCTTCAGACAGGTAACTACACCCCTAACGTACTGGTGGACCTGACACTGCCAAGGGGGGCTATGTGGACCCTTGAGGCGCTGGGGGAAAGCGGCTATCAGTTGCGCTTTATCGCAGACGAGCTTATCGGCTACGCCTGGCTGGTCAGCCCTGTGGGTGTGCAGTTCATAACAGTCAGCAACTAGCCTGGCTCGGCATAATCAGGGTGTTGGCTGACATGATTTGATACGTGGCAGGCAAAAAAATCGTGGAAGCACAAAGGAGATGTTCATGACCATCCTACGCCTCATCATCATTAGTCTTTGTCTCTGGGGGTATAGCCTGGCGCAACCGCTGGCAAATTATGCCCCTGCAGACAGTATTCTTACCTTAAGCTGGTCTTCTCAGGACAAGGTGTTCGATAGCCTGAAAACCGAGCTTGAAGCCCTCAACTGGCCCCAGGCCATGACAAGCATCGAGAAAATCCTGAAGGTACTTAGCGTCACTGGCGATCTTTATGAGCTTCAGGACCTGCTCAGCGCTGCTGACGGTGCTGACCAGATGATGGCAGAAGTCATCGGCTTTTGCCCGGCTTTTGAACCGCTACTTGACGATTTTTCGGCGTTTGAAGGTCAGGTTGTGCCTTTCAAGTCGCTCTTAAGCGTCAGTGTCAGTGCCTTTAATCCCATTCCCGCAATCACGGCACTGCTCGAGCTTGACGAAGGCTACAGCGAACTGATGGTCGAGAGCCGCAGCGTACTGCTGGACTGCCTGCAAGCAGATATGGGCGTGCCCTTAACCATGCTCGAGCAAGACGGCGTTCCCCTGTATGTAGTGGATGATGGCGGGGATTTTCCGGTCATCCTCGGTAACGTTGAGACACTCTTTTTTATCAGCAGTAATCCTGAAATTGCTCGAAAGGTAGTGCGCCTGGCACAGGGTGGTAACGAAACCAGCCTGGCTGATACTGAGTTCTATCAGAAAAGCAGCGCTCAGCTAAGCAGTCAAAGTACCGGGTTTGGCTTTAGTCTCAACCTGGCAGCCCTGGCTGACACGCTGGAAAGTTTTACAGGTTTCATACCTGATGAACCTGAATTGCGCTATCTGACGGAACGTGGTCTCAGCATGTTACGCACTCTGGGAGGCGCTTCGGGACAGCTTAGCGTTACTGCAGAAGGCCTACTTAGCGAATCACTGCTGGCGATAAACCCAGATGGCGGCGATGAAGCACTACTCAAACTGGCTCTTTGTGAAAGCTGCACCGTTTCTAGCCCCCTGCTGGCACCCGAAACGGCCATCGCCACAAGCTCACAGTACATCGCCTGGCGTGAACTCTGGACCTATATTCAGGACTGGGCTACAGGCGTCGGCAACGTCAGTGGGCAGCGCATCAACTTAAAGGAAATTGTCCAGGATGAGTTTGGTTTTGATCTGGACGCCACCCTTTTTAACTGGCTCGGCTCTGAGCTGCATACCTTCGTACTCGAGCCTCTTAGTCGCGACCTCAGGACGATCATCTAT
This sequence comes from uncultured bacterium, assembly GCA_964655595.1. Lineage (GTDB taxonomy): Bacteria > Deinococcota > Deinococci > Deinococcales > Trueperaceae > CAZZPQ01. The sequence goes on along the minus strand of CAZZPQ010000046.1, from coordinate 16,864 downwards.
AATCCAGCACAGGTTAGTATCATGCCAGTCAGCTCTCCAGAGGCTGCCCGACAAGGTATCAGTACCCTGATTGACAATTTCGGCATGCTGATTCTGCAGCTCATTAGTATGGACTCAGATACTGACCTTTTTGGCAGTGAACTTGACAGCATACTGATCACCCAAAACTACCGCTACAATGAAGTAGACATCACACGTTACCGCTTTGGTCCCAGCACCGACTTTGGCTACGCGCTGGTAGGCAATTATCTGGTGGTCGGTACACCTGCCGCCGCTATCGAAGCCATTATCGACACCTATCAGGGTGGTCGCACAGTCCTCAGCAGCCCATCTTACCAGAGTGCCAGGGCCAACAGCCCTCAGGAAATCTCTGCCTTTGCCTACAGCGATGACACTGCTCAGCTACGTGGTCTGGCAGACATCCTGGACGTACTGAGTCAGCCTGTGGCTTTCCTCCTGAACACAGGCTTGCGCGCAGCTTATGAGGATTGGCTCTACTGGTCAAACTACAGTTGGGACGATTGGGACTACCAAGAAGACTGGGACTATGACTGGGAAGATACTCCAGCCTACGCCGATATAGCAGGCATGTTCGCCACGCCGCTTAGCGCACCCATGGTGGGCGAAGCAAGCTTCGTCACCGAAGGTGAATTGCTGGATACCAATCTCGATAACCTGGGGTACTACACACGCTTTTATGAACTTGAAGGGCTCGAGCCCGGCACGTTTGCTACAGTCCTGCTTGATAGTGATGACTTTGAAACCTATCTGCGCGTGATCAACGCCGCTGCCGAGACCTATGTCGAACCCTACATCGAGTATCCGGAATCGGGCAGTCAGGTCACCTTTGAGGTCGAGGATAGTCGCTACTGGCTCGAGGTCTCGAGTTTTAGTGGTGAGGCTTTGGGTGTATTCCAACTCAGCATCACTGTCTCGGCTGAATATGACATTCCTGACAGCATGGAAGGTGGCAAAGCCGAACTCGAGGGCATGACAGCCACCCTGATCGAAGTACCCGGCGAACTCAGAGATGAACTCGGCGAGAATGATCTCGATAACCTGGGTTATTACAGCAAGTTCTACGAACTGAGTGGTCTGAATCCCGGGGACAGTGTGAACATCACAGTAAGCAGTGAAGACTTCAGTCCCTCACTGTGGCTGATTGATGCTGAGGGCTCGATGTACATTGATCTGTGGGATACAACTGAAGATGCTGGCAGCTACAGCCTTCGTTTTATTGCCAGCGAGGACATGAATTACTGGCTGGAAGTCTCGAGCTACTTTGGCGAGGATCTTGGCAGCTACAGCCTGAGCATTAGCATTGGCGAGGCCAGTGACGATTTTGGCATGGACAGCTGGTCAACACGTGATTTAAGTGGTGTCACGGCTACCTTTATCACCCCTGAGGAAAGTCCCCTCATGGCAGAACTGAGCGCCACCGAAGGCAACATCAGCAAGTTCTATGAGCTATCGGTAACAGAAGATACCGGCATGACCATCAGCTTAAATAGCAGCAACTTTGATGCTTATCTCTACCTCATCGACGCCGATACGGGTCTGGTACTCGACTCCAATGATGATTATTTGGGTACCGATTCTCAGATTGGCTATATGCTCAGTGCCGGACAACGCTACCTCATCGAGGTCACCAGCTTCAGCGGCATGGATACCGGCAGTTACACGCTGACACTGACCCCAGGCGAAATCAGCGATATCAATATGGATGATGTCTTTGGCATCTGGGATGATGAGTGGGACGCCTGGGACACTTCCGGCATGACACTCACTGACGAAGATCTGCCCAGCTTTGCGGAACTGTTTGAACTTCTTGACCTCTTACCTCAGGGCCTGCGCATTCTGGCAGATCACCTGAGCATCAGCGAAGGATACAGCACTACCGATCAGGATAGCAGTAGCATCATTAGCCGCTATCTGATACGGATTCGCTGGTAATTCCCGTCTCTTTATAAAAAAGGGCGAGCTTAGGCTCGCCCTTTTTTATATAACAGCTTCAGCTTATCCGGAACGGGTATTAACCCGACACCGTCGCATCAACGTACTTAGCAATGCGAGCTTCGTAGGCTGCCTTTGGCATGGCACCCACGATGGTCTCGACCGGCTCACCATCTTTAAACAGGATAACTGTTGGAATGCTCATCACCCGAAAGTCCATGGCAGTTTTGTTGTTGTCATCGACATTCAGCTTGCCAACTTTGACCGTGCCCTGATAGGCGCCTGCTAACTCTTCAATAATCGGGCCAACCATACGGCAGGGTCCACACCAGGGTGCCCAGAAATCCACAAGCACCAGACCACTGGTGGTTTCGTCTTTAAAGTTACCGTCTGTAAACTCAATTGCATTTGCCATAATGCCTCCGTCCTTTACTCTAAGACAGCAATGCTTAAGCGTATGTCAACTAATCTACAGTAGTACCAATAATCTACAGCAATACCGAGCCCAATAAATTGCTTCAAGATTCAAAAAACAATCCCCGCTTCCTAACGCTCTGCTCGGGATAAATCATTGGGATAAACCCAACGATTTATCCGGAACTGGTATAAGCTGCTGCCAGCAGTACACCTGTTCGGCGCTATCACCCCGCACAAATCTGGCTGGCGACATGCCCAGGGCGCGGTATCCTCCCTTGACTGCTGACCAGACCAGTGCCCTAGACTCAGCAGCTTCACCATGTATTTGCCTTGCCGCCTGCACCTCTTGTTCAACCAACAAAGAGGCTCCTGCAACATACTTACCTGTACCAAAGGCTACGCTCACAGCATGTTTGGCATACAGGGACCAGGGAAACTGCAGGGCGGTCCGACCCAGGCTCGAGCCTGGACAGTAAACCACTGGACAACCTTCTCGCTGAAGGCTGCGAACATCTTCTTCAGACACTCTGGACATAACTAGCACCGTGGGTTGTGCCGCTAGTACACCTAGTTCCCGTAGGGACGCAATCTTGCTGGTACAGGTCAAATCAGCACCTGCTGTGACAGATTCGGTGTCTCCCGAATCCAAAGCTGCCCTTATGCTTGCATCTTCAGCAACTCGAAGAAAAAACGGCAGTCGATTCTGTCTGACCAGGTGGGTCAGCCGTCTCAGTAAATCAGGGTTCATGTCGCTGCTACAAGCCAACCCCACACGCATGCCAGCAGGACGCTCGAGACTGCGGTAGTCTCGCAAGCATGAGATGGTCTCAGACAGCAGCCGCTCGTCGTTGTATTCATAGACGCTGCTAACATGCCAATAGGCCACCCCCTGCAACTGAGGATATTGCACCACGTCACGCATGAGGCTGTCACTGTCAATAAGTAGGCCAAACACTCTTTGCTTACGAGCCAACGCTGCTGTCAGACTCGCCTTGAAACTCAATATGCTTCTGTCATCCAGTCCCAGGGCATCCACACAGGCATTGACCGGTGGTGGCGAAATCGCAAAACCTACTGACTCTTCAGCAACACCCGGAAAGTTTTGTAACACGACATCACGGTCATCAATCGCCACAATCCGCTGCTCATCACCAAGGCTTTGAATAACCAGTGCGCCCTGCCGACGCGGCAGACCAAGGCCATTGTCGAGGACTTCAGCACTTAAAATGCGTTTTACTAACATCTATCAATTTTACTAACATCTATCAAACCGACTGTGTCAAGCAATAACCTCGGCCAGACGAGCCAGCACCTCATCAATTTCTGCCTTACTGATCATCAGGGGAGGCACAAAACGTATCACGGTAGCACCCGCATTGATGGTTAGCACCCCTTTACTCATTAAGGCGTCGATATAGGGAGCAACTTTTTCCTTAAACTCAAGCCCTAACATCAGCCCTAAGCCTCTGACTTCACGGATTTTGTCGGAATCAAGAGCGCGCAAGCCCTCCATGAAGTACTCTCCCAATGACGCAGCATTAGCAAGCAGCTGACGCTCTTTGATTTCGTCAAGCACGGCCACCGCAGCAGCGCTGGCCAGAGCATTGCCACCAAAGGTCGTCCCATGACCTCCTTTGGGCATTTTCTGTGCGACCTCATCACTCATCAACAAGGCACCAATCGGCACACCCCCCCCCAGACCCTTCGCCAGTGTTACCATGTCAGGCTGAATGCCATAATGCTCGGTTGCTAAAAACCTGCCGGTGCGCCCCACGCCTGACTGCACCTCATCCATAATCAGGAGTGCGCCCCGTTCGCGGCTAATCTGCCGCGCTGCCTCTAAAAACGCCTGACTAGCTGTATGCATCCCACCTTCACCCTGGACGGGCTCGAGAAACACCGCAGCCGTTTCATCCGTCACGTATTCATCGAGCTGTTCGATGCTGTTGTAGCTGATGAAATCATTCTGATAGGCCAGTGGTTCAAAGGGCTCGCGGTATTTTTTTTCCCAGGTGATGCTTAAAACACCCATCGTCCTACCAGAAAAGCCCCGCTTGGCACTGACAAATCTCGGACGTCCCGTAGCAGCACGCGCCCATTTGAGCGCGGCCTCATTCACTTCACTGCCCGAGTTGGCCATAAAAACGCGCGACAGACCCATCCACTCAGGAATAAAGCTGAAGAGCTTATCATAAAACTCGACGCGCTTGTCATTGCCATGTGCCTGCGAACAGATAATGAGGCGATTTGCCTGCTCTGCCAGAGCCTTACTCAAACGCGCGTTGGCATGTCCCACACTCGCTACAGCAATGCCTGCCAAGCAATCGATATAAGCATTGCCGTCAGCATCGTAGATAGTGCAACCCTCGCCATGGGTAAAGACAACATCCGGGTTCCATAAGCCAGCATTGTGCTTTGCGTCGCGCTCGAGCAATTCCTGAGTATTCGACATAACAGTTTCCATTTGCCTAGTGTACACCCTTTTGCTCACAAGCAATCAAAAACCAGCCCTCAGCAGGGCTGGCGTGATTGGCTTTGTTTTAGGCGTGCCGCGACTCAGGAGTGAAGTGCTGAGGACAGAACTTCCTTGCTTGGCATCTGGGTGCTCGTCGAGGGTCTGGCATAGGGCGGGCTCGCCCCGATGCTGGCAGCGACCTTGAGTGCCACAAAGCGGTCCCGAAACACCAAGAATAGCTCCCCCTGATTACTTTTCGTCAGTTTACCCAGATCGCGGTAGTCTTCGCGAAGTTGCTCAACCTGTTGCCGGGTAACAGGTACTAGCCAATGAATCATGATGTGCTCCTTTCAATACGCTCATCATTAAGGATATACAAACGATGGTTGTATACTCTTTGAAGTAAACAGTATAAGTAACTCAAGTCTCTATGCAGCTAAATTAGTCACAAAGGAAAAGCCAGAAGTATGCGAAAAAGCCATCAGGCATTCAGCGCTCAGACTGTCAGCTACAATCACGGGGAACTGTCAGCTGCAATCAGGAGGTAAAGGGAATAGGGGGGAATAGAGGAAGATACAGGAATGTAGAAGATTGAGGAATATAAACGATTCGCATTGCTCGG
>CAZZPQ010000046.1:0-11317 GCA_964655595.1 uncultured bacterium | reverse complement strand
AGGAAGATACAGGAATGTAGAAGATTGAGGAATATAAACGATTCGCATTGCTCGGTACTCATTGCTGCTCTTTGGGTCAACTGCCTCACAATTTTCGACTGAACCTGCCCTTGACAGACTACCCTGCGTCAACTAGACTAATGAACATGAGAAGCCTGTTAGCTTCGCCATTTACCAGCTAGCGTGGGTCAGACCTGCGCATATTCTGACGCTGCCCTTAGGGCGGTGTTTTTTTATTGTTAGAAGGAGGATTATGGAACAGGCACTTGCGGTCATTCAAGCCGCAGCAACCTTGCAGGAATTGCAGGACATTCGGGTTCGTTATCTGGGCAAAAAGGGAATCCTGACCCAACAGCTCAAGGAACTCGGTCAATTAGAACCCGAGGTCAGACGCCAGCGCGGACAGGAGATTAATCTGCTTAAAAAGCAAGTCGAGACTGCCCTTGAAAGTCGCAAAGCAGAGTTGGAACGCGCCCAACTGGATGCCCAACTGGCAGCGCAGCGGCTCGATGTCACGCTGCCTGGTGTCGCCTACAGCAGCGGCGGTCTGCACCTCTTAACACAGGTCATCAACCGCCTCTCAGATGTCTTTCGCTCCATGGGCTATGACGTAGTGACAGGTCCAGAGCTCGAGAACGAGTGGCACAATTTCGACGCCCTAAATACCCCGGACTGGCATCCCGCGCGCGATCTTCAGGACACCTTCTGGACCACCGATGGTCGCCTCCTGCGCACCCACACAAGCCCCATGCAGGTACGCTACATGCAGAGCCATAAACCCCCTTTTAAGGTGGTGGTGCCAGGCAAGGTCTTTCGTAATGAAGCGGTGGATACCACCCATGAGGCGCAGTTTCACCAACTCGAGGCTCTGGTCGTCGGTGAACGCGTCACTATGGCAGATCTCAAAGGTGCCATCACCGCTATGGCCGTCGCCCTGATGGGCAAAAACACCCGAACACGGCTGCAACCCTCCTATTTTCCTTTTGTGGAACCCGGGGCTGAGTTTGCCATCTGGTGGCGCAACCCCAAAAGTGGCAAGGAAGAGTGGCTCGAGTTAGGTGGCTGTGGCATGGTTCACCCCAATGTCTTTAAAGCCGTCGGCTACGAGGGCGTGACCGGCTTTGCCTTTGGTTTTGGTATTGAGCGTTTGGCGATGGTCAGTTATGGCATCCCCGATATCCGTTATTTTTATCAGAGTGACCTGCGGGTGCTCGAGCAATTCCGAGGTGTCCTGTGAAAGTTCCCTACAACTGGCTTAAAGAACTTGTACCCCATGCACCTGATGCAGCAACTGTCGCTGACCTCCTGCCGCAAATAGGCTTGGGCGTCGAAGCGCTACACACCAGTCCTGCCGCCCCCAAAGGCGTCATTGTTGTTGAAGTGCTCGAGGTTACTGCTCTTGAAGATTCGGTAGAACAGAGCGTCTGCACCGTCACGGATGGTACGCGCAACTATACAGTCGTCAGCGGCGCACCGAACGTCCGGGTTGGTTTGCTGACTGCCTTTGCACCCCCGGGTACCTTCTTAGCAGAGACAGGTCTCACCATTGGCGAGCGTGACATTCTGGGCATAAGCAGTGAGGGGATGCTCTGTAGCCCCAAGGAACTGGGAATCTATGACTATGCTGCTGGGCTGATGGTTTTGGGAGATGACGCACAGGCAGGTCAGAGTCTGGCCGACCTCTGGGCCGAGGACATTGTGCTCGAGCTGGAAATCACTCCTAACCGCGCTGACGCCTTTAGCATCCTGGGTGTCGCACGTGACTTAGCGGCCAAACTCGGCGTTTCCTTTCATCATCCGGCGCATGGTCTACCCTTGGGCGACTCCAAAATCACTGATACTCTGAGCGTCAGTATTGAAGACAGCACAGCCTGTCCCCGCTTTACGCTGCGACGCATTGATAACGTGACAGTTAAGCCCAGCCCCTTGTGGCTGCAACGCCGCCTGACAGCAGTGGGCCTTAGGCCCCGCAATAACATCGTCGATGTGACCAACTATGTCACCTTTGAACTGGGACAACCCAGTCACGCCTATGACCTTGACAAACTCACCGATAACAGCATCCTGGTGCGGCGTGCCAAGGCAGGTGAGCCCATCATCACCTTAAATGAAGAGGCGCTCGAGCTAGATGAGCATGACCTTGTCATCGCAACGCCTGGTAAGAATGGCAGCAAAGCGATCGGCTTAGCAGGAGTGATCGGTGGACTACATGACAGCATCTCAGCCGATACCCACACGGTAGCACTCGAGCTAGCCCATTTTGATCCAGTTACAGTGCGCAAGACTGCCAGGCGTCATAGCATCAGCACCGACGCGCACTACCGCTTTGAGCGCGGTGTTGACCCCAATCTGCCGCCGCTTGCCTCAGCCAGAGCAGCGAGCCTCATTGCAAAACTCAGCGGCGGGCAACTTCACCCAGGCATTACAGATGTCGGCGGTGACCAAGCGCTCAGGCAACTTAACTACCGACCCTCGCGGGTATCCTTTCTCATGGATGTCACTATCCCCGGCCAGAACCAGGAGCGTTACCTTAAAGACCTGGGGTTTGAGGTGCTGCAGCAAGACCAGGACAACTGGCAGCTAACCGTGCCGAGCTGGCGCTTTGATATCGCCATAGAGGAAGACATTATCGAGGAAGTCAGTCGCTTACACGGCTATGAGCACATCGGTGAAAGCGTCCCCAACATGCACTTCATCCCCACATTGCACGATGCTACCCACAGGCATTTGCGAACTTTGCTGGTAGGTCTGGGCCTGCAAGAGGCCATTACCTATGTCTTTAGCAGCGCTGCTGAACTGGCAAAGGCAGCTGCGCCAGACGCCCAGGTGACACTGCAAAACCCTCAGGGCATCGAGCGCAGTGTCCTGCGCACGGCGCTATACCCTGGACTGCTGAGTGCTGCGGTGACCAACAGACAAGCACCTAACCTGGCCCTCTTTGAAATCGGCCGGGTATTTCAGCAAGAAGAAAAAGAACACCTGGCAATCCTGCTAAGGGGTTCACAGGCTCGTGGCATCTGGCAAGCAGACGCTAAACCAGACTTTTACAGCTTCAAGGGCCTGCTCGAGAAGCTTGCTAAAACCCTCGGCGTCAGTCTGGAATTGCAGCCAGCGACTTTCCCCCACTTGCATCCGGGCGTGGCAGCGCAGATCATCTGGGCTGGAGACGCGATAGGAATGATGGGGCTCTTGCACCCGGAAGTCGCGGCACGTTACGAACTCGAAGACGTCTATGTAGCAGAACTCGAGCTGCCTCTAAATTCAGGTATGCAGACTTTCCGTGACTACTTGCGGCAGCCTCATGCTGAACGCGACCTGGCCGTCATCGTGCCACAAACGCTCAACTACAGCGACTTGCGGCAGTTAGTAACCCAGTCCGCTGGCGAAAGGCTCGAGCTGCTATGGCCTTTTGATGTTTACGAAGGCGCACCCATTCCCTCGGGCCAGCGCAGCCTGGCCCTGCGCCTGTGGTTCAGACATCCCGAACGCGCCCTGACTGATGATGAAATTGGCGGATTTATGGCAAATATCATCACCTCAGTCAAAAATGCAGGCTATGCTATCAGGGAGAGATGACCTGGTTCGATATTCTACTTATCGTTATATTTGCCACCCTGATTGCCCTGGGCGTCAAACGCAAGTTGGCTGGCTTAGTGATCGGCCTGGGTGGTTTGATTCTCTTTAGGCCACTCCTGGTCGTGTTTGAAGGCAATCCGCTCATTGCTCTCATCTTTGCGCTCTTGGCAGGTCTGATTTTTGGTCTGGTCAGTCGCCGCCTCATCTTCAAACGGCGCGGCCTTGACCTGCCCCTTAGTATTCTGGGCGGCATTGGCGGTGGTCTCCTGGGACTACTGACCGTTCTTTCGTTTATCACGGCCTTTGAGGTTGAACCGAATGTGAACAATGTTTATGACATCTCAGCACGCTCGATTCCAGCCGCAGCGCAGAGCGGCGTGTTGCAGTCACGGATGGTACGACTGGGACGTGATATACTGCTTTATCCGCTCTTGGAGCAGCAATTACCAGCAGCGGAGCGCGGCATCTACAGGGCGCTGCACAGCTTTATGGTTGTGCGAAACCCCTGGGAAAGGAGTCTCTAGGACTCGAGAAAGCGCAAGCCCTTAATCATCTGTGGTGGTGTCTCCCTCTGGGAAAAACCTGTTTCCCAAGCGAATTGACCACTGACAGCCTTTAAGGTGACGAGGCGGAGGGCTTCTGACGTTAACAGGACAACGCTCAGAAGATAGGCGCAAGCCGAAAGTGCGAACGGTGTCATAGGCACCCCAAGTCTGCGGGCCCCTCCTAAGAAAAACCCCTTACTCGAGACAGTCCGGGTTATCCGTAAACATCTAATCTCAAGTCCATGTGCCGAGGGTTGGCTGGGAGCCGCCCCCGAGATCAGGCTTTGTGCCTTTTGTTTTAGGAGAACCTATGTGTGGAATTGTTGGCTATGTAGGACACCGGCAAGCAGCAGATGTAATCGTTGATGGACTGACCCGCCTCGAGTACCGTGGTTATGACTCGGCTGGCGTTGTTATTTCACCCCGTGGGCGCGAGGATCAATGCGGCCATCTGGATGTCGTCAAACGTGCAGGTAAACTCAGTGTGCTAAAAGACGCCCTGATTACCAACCCGCTTTCCGGGACTCTGGGTTTGGGGCACACCCGTTGGGCAACACACGGCAAGCCCAATGATGTCAATGCCCACCCACATTTATCAGAAGACAACAAGCTGGCAGTGATTCACAACGGCATTATCGAAAACTATCTTGAACTCAAGGAAATGCTTGTGTCCAGGGGGCATCACTTCGCCTCTGAAACAGATACCGAGGTTATCGTTCATCTTATCGAAGAGCAGTATCAGGGTGATCTGATTCTGGCGGTGCGCACCGCCTTAAGCCAGGTTCATGGGGCCTATGCGCTGGTAGTATCACATGCAGATCATGACGTTATTGTCGCTGCAAGAGCGACGAGCCCTATGGTCATAGGCATTGGTCAGGATGAGAATTTTGTCGCCAGCGACGTACCAGCGCTCCTGCCCTATACCCGTAACGTCATCTTTTTACATGATGGCGACATGGCCTTAATCACTCAGGACGACGTAAGCGTTACAGACTTTCAGGGTGAAGTCATCGAGCGACAAATCAGCCTGATCGACTGGGACGCCGAAGCCGCCGAAAAAAATGGTTATCCGCACTACATGCTCAAGGAAATTTATGAACAGCCAACCGTCTTGCAAAACACCTTTGGTGGACGCTTTGCTGGCAATGGTACAGACATTCAACTCGAGCTAAACCTCGATCCCGGCAGCATTAACCGCGTGGTCATTACCGCCTGCGGGACTGCTTATTATTCGGGTGCAGTCGCTGAGTATCTCATCGAGCGCCTTGCCAGATTGCCCGTGGAAATCGAGGTCGCCAGCGAGTTTCGTTACCGCAAACCCGTGCTGGATGAACACACGCTTTGCATCGTGGTATCGCAGTCAGGTGAAACTATCGATACGCTCGAGGCCTTGCGTGAAGCCAAGCGGCAAGGTGCCAAAACCCTGGCCATTCTCAATGTCAAAGGTTCATCGATTAGCCGCGAGGTCGATGACGTGCTTTATATCCATGCCGGTCCCGAGATTGGCGTCGCCTCGACCAAAGCTTATATGGCCATGGTCGCTGCTTTTAACCTGCTGGCCATCTGGCTGGGACGCGCCCGTCACACTCTGGATGATGAACTGGCTAGCGAGCTTATCCAGGCGCTGCGCGCTACCCCAGGTCTGGTCGAGGAAGCGCTTAAGGAGCGCCTGAACATCGCAAGTATCGCCGAGGCATTTAAAGGTCACAGTGACTACCTCTTCCTGGGGCGCGGTATCAACTTCCCCACCGCACTCGAGGGCGCTTTGAAGCTCAAGGAAATCAGCTATATCCACGCTGAAGCCTATGCTACCGGCGAGATGAAGCACGGTCCCATTGCCTTGATCGACCAGGACATGCCCGTAGTCACCATTGCCACAGCTTCTGAACTTTATGATAAAACCATCTCCAACATTCAGGAAGTCAAGGCTCGAGACGGCATTGTAATCGCGCTGGCCAACCCCGAAGACACGGCGATCACCAAGCATGCAGACTACGTCATCCATGTACCCAAGACCCATGAACTAATCTCCCCCATTGTCAACGTGGTGGCTTTGCAGCTCCTGGCCTACGAAACTGCACATCGGCTGGGTCTGGATGTTGATCAACCCCGTAACCTCGCCAAGTCAGTCACTGTTGAATAAAATCTAATACCGAGCCTGATAAAGTGCTTAAAGATTTGAAAAGCACCTCCCCGCTTCCTGCTCTCTCTACTCCGGATAAATCATTGGGATAAACCCAATGATTTATCCGGAACTGGTATAAGCCGCCTTAGCGCTCCGCTTTCAACTCCCCCAGGTCGCACGAAGTATCCTCAGGGATACTTCGTGGAAATGCTTGCATCCTGCGCCACAATCGCCTCGAGAAACCACTCGGGCAGTCTGCTGCGCTGGCGTTTAACAAAGCCTGGAAAATCCGCGTCAAGCACATAGGTAACAGCATAATCATCCTGTGAGCGAACCGAACGACCATAGGCCTGGACAATCGTCAGGCAGGTCAGCCACTCGTACCAGCTTGGGTCTTGCTCCTTGCGCTTGGCGACCTGTGGGTCACCCAGATAGGGATAGGGCAGCTTGCAAATAACCTGCCAGCGGCTCAGTTCATCGGTAAGGTCGATGCCCTCGGTCATGCTGGGCGTCAGCAGTACTGTCGGTTCCGGGCTGCGTGTGTGTGCGTCCAGCGCAGCGTCACGACCTTCGCTGCTGGTATGTGTAATGACCCGCCCGCGCTGCTCTTTATCCAGATATTTGAGAATATAACTGTTGATTTTATAGGAATGGCTGTGAATGACCCCTTTGTCGTCTGGATGAGCCATAAGCAGCGCATTGATTTCAGCACCCAATTTGGGCAAGGATTGCTCCAGATAGTGCCGTGTCAGTCGCGCCACGGGGCGTGGATAGATGGGGCGGTTTTCTGCAGGAAAGCTCGAGTCCATGGTGATGACCTCTGCTTCGTCAGGCCTGATACCCAGACTGCGCAGATAGGTTCTGGCATCCAGAATAGTGGCAGAGAGCATCAGAACACGCTCGGCAAAGCTAAAGAGCAGCTCTTCGGCAAAGGCAGCTACCGTAACGGGTTTAAAACTAAGCCATTGCCCCTCGGCATTGCGTCCCCGCTCTACAACCCAATCGACGTCATGCTCTTCCCGCGTGAACTTCAGCAGTTCCAGTCGCTTCATCTGGTTATCCAGATACTGCTTGTTCTGCATCAGATTCAGCATGATGTCACTGGACTGAGTATTGCTCTTAAGTTCACGCTCCAACTCGCGACTACGCCCACCCAAAAGGGGCATCATCTCTTCGGCATAGTCAAAATACTCGAGTTCATCAAAGACTGAGGGAATGACCTCAGGAATACCCACACGGCGAAGCATGCCATCTGAAAGCGTTAGTTGCACAAAGTTCATGAGCGCAGCTTCGGCGTTGTGGGCCTCATCCAGAACGACGAGTTCACGAGAACCAAAGCCCCCGGAGTAATTCAACTCTGCCAGATAATAGGCATAATTCAAGAGTGTGTTACTCGCTGCCATCGCGGTGTCTTTGGCCAGAAAATAAGGGCAATCATCACAGGCAGGAAATTTTCTACCAGCGATACAGGGCGCTGCTGCCGCATGAGTCGGGGCAACCAGACAAGGATAGTTGCTGCGACCTTTCATCAGGGATACCTCAGGAAAGTCCCGCAGGTACTGGTCTTGCAGGAGTTTTTGTGCCGTAACGATATAGGCGCTGCTGGCTTCACGTGCCAGCGTCATGGCAATAGCTGATTTTCCAGCACCTGTGGGCGCTTCGATAATCACGAAGCGCTTACCTTTGCCAAAGGCTGAGCGAGCCTGTTCGATGGCCTCTTTCTGACCCTGGCGGTAGCTTTTGTAGGGGAAGCTGGTCACCACGCCAGTATAACGCCAGCAAGCTGGGGCTTTGCTGACCTCGCTTACTCCACCAGGCTAGCAAGGTACTGCTGCGCCCTTTTCAGGTAATCGCGCACCTGCTGATCAGATACCTGGCTAAAGTCCTGATACCAGCGACCCACCGCAATAAAGGGTTCAGGTGTAGCCAGGCAGATAATGTCATCACAAACCCGTGCCAACTCTGCATAAGTATCTGCCGGACAGACAGGTACAGCAATGCAGATATGGGCCGGATGGCCCCGGCGCAAGGCGGCAATGGCTGCCAGCATCGACGCACCTGTCGCCACACCATCATCAACCAGAATCAGGGGCTTTTGCTGCACATCAAGTGGAGGGCTTTTACCGCGGTACAAAGCTTCACGCCGCTCGAGTTCGAACTGTTCCCGCCGCTGAACAGCCTCAAGTTGAGCCTGACTTATGCCAAGTTGTCCAATAAGCGCTTCATTGAGGTAAGAGATGCCACCCGAAGCCAACGCACCCATAGCCAGCTCCTCATGACCTGGCACACCCAGTTTACGCACCAAAAACACATCAAGCATCAAGCCCAAGTCACCTGCCAGGCAATAGGCTACCGGCACGCCACCTCGGGGTAAGGCCAGCACCAGAGTATCCCTGGCTAAAGAACCTTGCCCGATACGCTGAGCCAGCTGGTGACCAGCATCTTCACGGTTTTTGAACAGTTGTATCATTGGCAGTCACTGAGCTCGCGGATAGTCTTCGGCGGAGTACTCAGCAGCCTCGTCTGTATCATAGGCATAGGCAAGCACGATGGGACTCAGGGACACCAGCCGAAAGACCTCATGACACTCTGGACACTCGAGTTCCTGACCACAGTAGGCATGTGGGATATCAATGAGCTGCTCACAGATGGGACAGGCTGTAACCGTATTCATAGCATGACCTCCCTTGCTTGAGACCACATACGACTTACTGACGCACTTTTCACCCATAGTCTAGCCACCAGTTACACTGACATCAAGCACTCTTATCTGACAAGACCTGTCAGAAAATCACCCTTGACCGCCTAGAGTCTTCATAGCTTATACCGAGCCCGATAAATTGCTTACAGATTTGCAAAGCAATCCCCGCTTCCTAACACCCTGCTCGGGATAAACCCAACGATATTATCCGGAACCGGTATTAGCCAAAGGAATAAATCAGCAAAACCGCGGACCCTGGCCCAAAGGTCATGCTGCCAATCCATGACGACTGGCACATGTGCCACAAGCCTCTGCGGCTTTACACTAGTCAAGAAAGGAGTCCTCATGACCTTCAAAAGCCAAAACAATATCCAGCAAGATGAGTACCGTGAAAACTTGAGAAACCTAGGTATCGTTTTGCTACTGATTGGCGCAATAAGCCTGGGTGGCATGTTATTCAATCTGCTTGGGCTCGCTGAATACTACCTGCTGGTACTGGCGGCTATCTTCCTTGGCTTAGGTATGATCAACCGCTCGGTAGCCTGGGTCATACCGGGTAGTATCCTGGCGGGCATCGGTAGCGGTATTCTTCTTATCACACGTCTGTCCAACTTGGCTGAAGCCACTCAGGCTGGCGTATTTCTCCTGGCTTTTACGGCCGGCTGGCTGCTGCTAAGTGCGCTGGGTAGCTGGCTCGAGCGCGAACTCTATTGGTGGCCACTCATCCCTGCCGCCTTTATGCTACTTATTGCTTTAGCACTGCTTGGAGGTGGCTGGGCGCTGAACACCTTAAACATTCTGGGAAGAATCTGGCCCTTTGTTCTTGTGGCTGCAGGGTTCTTCCTACTGCTACGCTTCCGCCAAAGCACAGACTGAGTCGCTACCTGGGCTTCCACCAGAGCTGAGCAAACAACCCATCCTCCAAAAGGTCGCCAGTCAATCGCTCTGGCGACTCTCTTTTGTGGCTTCGCAGGTTGTTAACAGGCATGTGGATATTGGCAGCACCTCAAGTCCATACCGAGCCCGATAAATTGCTTAAAGATTTGAAAAGTACTTCCCCACTTCCTACTTGCTCTGCTCGAGATAAACCATTGGGATAAACCCAAGGATTTATCCGGAACTGGTATCAGTTGGGCATTTGTGAAAGCAGCGTCCAACCTCGCGTCATTCGTTCTAACAAAAAACCCTGGTCTGTGGTTTATGCTTTAGGATATGCGTTGGTTATTTATACTTTTTACACTTTTGCTTGTGCTGGCTGCGGGTGGATTTTTACTGCTACGCCTGAATGTCATATCCTTACCCTTTGGCCCCCAGCAAAGTCAATCAACTCCTAGCCTTTTTAACGTGGTACAAACAGGGGAGCTAACCGAAGTTATCACCTTGATTGGTGCGGGCGCAGGGCTCGAGACTAAAGATCAGTATGGTCAAACACCCCTGACTTATGCGGTTGAAGCCAGGCGCAGAGATGTCGTTTCGGTTCTGCTGGCGGCAGGTGCGAATGTCAACGTCCGCACCGACAGCAACTGGACACCACTGATGTACGCTGTTCGCGACGCCGAAAGTCTTGAACTACCCATCATGCTGCTCAACGCTGGAGCCGACCCAACGGTTGTCAATGATGAGGGGCAGACAGTACTTGACCTGGCGGGTATGACCGTCCGGGCATCACCGCTGTACCGCCGCATTGAAGAACTGGTGACCAGTCCACGCCCCTTTGATCCAGACTGGCCCAGCGCCTACCAGGTACCCATAGAAGGCGCCACCCTCAGCTCACGGGCCAGCCACCTGCCGAATGCACCGCGAGCTTACCGCAACGGCATTCATGAAGGCTTTGACTTTTATCAGGGTGTGGTCAGTGTAGTCATCACTTACGGCACACCCATCCTGGCCGTAGCAGATGGCCGAGTCATCCGCGCTGACCATGGTTATCTTGAAATGACGCAGGAAGAATACGACGAGATTATCCGCGTCTCACGCAACAGCCTGATTACCCCGGATAACTTTCTCGATAAATTGCGTGGGCGTCAGGTCTGGCTCGAGCACGCTGGTGGCTTCATTACTCGCTACGCACATTTGTCTGACATACCAGCCAATGTTCAGGTAGGTAACTCAGTCCGGCAGGGTGACCCCATTGGCGCAACTGGCAATTCGGGAACCATCGAAGCAGTGAGCGGCACACTGGATGACCCACATCCACACGTTGAAATCTGGCGTGGCGATACCTTTCTGGGTCAAGGACTCGAGCCAGGTGCCATTTATGACCTGGCAGCCCAGGTTTTTGGGCAAAGGGCACTGCCACCCTTTCGCGAGTAGCAGGAGGTGCAGCGAGTGAAGGTATTCGTCTCACAAAGAATCTTTCCTGAGGGACTT
>CAZZPQ010000045.1:19882-21105 GCA_964655595.1 uncultured bacterium | reverse complement strand
CGGATAAATCCTTGGGTTTATCCCAGTGATTTATCCCGAGCAGAGCGAGTAGGAAGCGGGGAAGTGCTTTTCAAATCTGTAATCAATATATTGGGCTCCATATTAATTGTTATTGGCAGCTTTTTGGTGACGCTGGCTGCGGCTCAGAATAGCCTCGGACTCGAGCCACTCAAGTCGTTCACAGGCCCCAGGATTGCTGAGCTTAGTTTCATGCCCAACAGTTCTGAAGTGCTGTTAACTGGCAGTTCTGATTCTATGGTGCTCATTCTTGATTGGCTGAGTAACAGCGCCAGGCTGGATGAGGATTTGCCCGGTTCCAATTCTGCCTTTGCTGTAAGTCCTGATGGTAAGCACCTTGTGGCTGGTGGTCATATGGCAAGTCCTTTTATTCGCAAACTCGAGCCCGGAGCACCGACCTTTGAGTTTCAGCTGGTCGAGGAAATGTCACTGGTCTACAGCCTGGCTTTTAGCCCATCTGCAGATGTTTTTGCTGTGGCACTCATGGATAGCCTGGGAGAACTGGTCGCTACCTACCGCGTTACCGATGGCGGCTCAGCACCTCTTTTTGTGCTGGTTGATGAAGTCTCCGACAAAGGTTATCAGCAGCTGGCTTTTGATGTCAGCGGTACATATCTGGCAGCTGCGCAGGGCAATCAAATCGTCGTGTGGGATTTGCTGGGTGAAAATGACAGGTTTACACTAGATCAACACCAGGGCGACGTTACAGCACTGGCGCAGCGAATGACACTTTCAGATTCCTTGCCCATCATTGCTTCAGGGGATAACAGTGGGGTAGTGTGGCTGTGGTACAGCGACCGTGAAGAAAGCTTTCAGGCCCATGCGGTGCCAATCACCGACATCATCTTTAGTCCCGATGGCAGCAAGCTGATTACCAGTGCCGCTGACAATACAGTGGTCATTTGGGACACGCTGAGTAAACAAGCACTGTCACGCCTTGAGCACAATACCTATGCTTCATCACTGGCAGTTAGCCAGGATGGCAAGTATCTGGCAGTCAATGCTGGCAGCCCTGGAACTGAAGAAGTGATTGCCATTTATGGCACGGCAGATGAGCGTAGTGTTTTTGGTCTGGCGAACCCTGGTACGCCCTACAGTGCCCTCAGGCTTCTGGAGGAATCAGCCTTGCTGGCTGATAGCCCTGCACAAGCAGAAACGCCCAGCACGCCTACCGCCAACACACCCACGATCAGCACACCTACAAC
>CAZZPQ010000045.1:0-19782 GCA_964655595.1 uncultured bacterium | reverse complement strand
CAGAAACGCCCAGCACGCCTACCGCCAACACACCCACGATCAGCACACCTACAACCAGCACGACGCCCACGACCAGCACACCTACAACGTCACCTGTAGCTGTGCCCAGCAAACCCAAACTAGACAAGGCCGGAGCCACTAGCTCAGACAGCCAGACAGCCAGCAGTACCGATACTGGCAGTACCGATACCGGCGGAGAAGGCAGTCTTGATATTACCAATCTCAATGCCGACCGCGCCAGAGTCAGTAACATCGGGCGGCTCGAGCCAGGAGACGAACTCCTGGATGACGGCTCTTACTTTGATGTCTACAGTATCGACCTGCAACCTGGGCAAGAGGTGGTGGTTTCGCTGGTGTCTTCAGATTTCAATACCTATGTCGCACTCATCTCCCCAGATGTTGATGAGTTTTTTGAGCTTGACGAGCTACCCGACGAAGCCAACCGCTCCCGCATCAGCCTGAGCATCCCCTATGCGGGTACCTGGTACGTCATGGTAACATCGGTCAATCCCGGCGAAACAGGCAACTACCTGTTGTCCATCAAGCAGTAGGAGGTGCTCCAGATGTCTAAACACATTCTTATTTTGCTCGTTTGCGTGCTCAGTTTGAGTGGCAGCGCTTTTGCCCAGCGCTTCATCCTCAGCTATGAGGATGCCAGCAGTGATCTGCACTGGCAGGTTCGTCAGGAGCTTTTAGACAGCGGCTTTCTGGACGCGATTGTTTCCAGCTTGAACGACAGTATCGAACTGCCTTTTGATGTGGCTGTCGTGGCAGGTGAATGCGATGAAGTTAACGCCTTCTGGGCGCCCAGCATTTCAGCCATCATCATGTGTTATGAATTGGTCAACTTTCTCCACGAGATTTTTCGGGGTGTTACCAGTAGTTCCCAGGAGTTGCAAAACGCCGTCTATGGGGCGCTCGAGTTTATCTTTTACCATGAGCTGGGTCACGCCCTCATCAGTATTTACCGCATTCCCTTTACCGGTCGCGAAGAGGACGCAGTTGACCAGTTTTCCACACTGATTTTAAGTGGTTCTGACCTTGGTGTAGAGGCGGCCTTATCCGGAGCTTCATTTTTCTACCTGATGGGTGAACAGTATGCTGATGAACTGGTGTTCTGGGGAGAGCATTCTCTCGAGCAGCAGCGCTTTTATGACATTGTCTGTCTGGTTTATGGCTCGAATCCGTCAAAATACCAGCATCTGGTGCGCCAGGAAACCAAAGGTTTTTTGCTAACCAACCCCAGCGGTTACCTGCCGAAACAGCGGGCAGACCGCTGCCCCTCGGAGTATGACAGCATCAGTCATAGCTGGGACACACTGATTGCTTCCTACGTGACACTGCGCAGTTCTGAGGCCATGACCCCTGAAGTTCAGCCCACAGCGACACCTGCTCCGGGGATCGTCACTGATCCGAGTCTGGACATCATCACCGGTCGGCTCACGACCAGTGACCATCGCATGGCAGATGGGGAGTTTTTCCACGCTTACCCTTTAAGTTTTCAGGCAGGTCAGGAAATCGTCTTTGATTTGCGCTCGAATGACTTTGATACCTACCTTATTGTTACCTCGCCGAGTGGCGAGACCTTTGCTAATGATGACATGAGTGCGGAAGTCACCAGGAGCGCAACCTATCAATCACGCCTGACCTTGCCGATTAGCAGCAGTGGTATCTGGACGGTTTACGTCACCAGCTATGCTGCCAATGAAACGGGCAGCTACGAACTCAGCATCCAGCCCCAGGCGACCCTCTATGGTGATGTTCTCTCTGGTTCATTAAGCAGCAGTGACCGCAGATTTGACACGGGCGAATACTACCAGAGCTACAGCTACGACTTTGATGCAGGGGAAACGGTCACGCTGGCACTCAAGTCAGCCGACTTTGACACCTACCTCTTTGCTATTGCACCCAGCGGTCGCGATTACGTCAATGATGACTATCAGGGGCAGATTAACCTTTCACGCCTCGAGCTTGTTATTAATGAACCGGGTACCTGGACTGTCTATGTGACGAGCTACACTAGCGGAGAAATGGGAGACTACCAACTGGCTATGGCCAGGAGCGAACAGGCTAACGAAGCATCTGGCAGCATTCCCGAAGCGCTCACGACCAATACGGGCAGGCTTGAACCCGGCGATGAGCTGCTCGAGGATGGCTCCTATTATGATCTTTACCGACTCGAGCTTCAGAGCGGACAAACGGTGGTCGTTACCCTGGTATCCGCCGACTTCAACACCTATCTGGCGCTGATGACGCCTTCAGGTAACTTTATCGAGACGGATGCGTTGTCTGATAGCGGGCGCTCGCGCATTTCTCTGACTGCTGAAGAGAGTGGTGAATGGTTTGTAATCGTAACGAGCGAAGCCAGCGGTGAAACTGGAAGCTATCTGCTGTCAGTCAACCGTTAGAAAACGCCTGGTACAGCCGAAGCAACTCCCATATTCCATATTACTTAGGCGAAGCCGATTATCTGCTTTTGGCAGTGGGATAAAGAGACCCTTCAGGATTTGGGCTTGAGCTCTTGCTTGAGAAAATCCTGCGACGCTGCCACATCTGCTGCCAGTTCATTGCGGACGAGTAATACCCGCTCCTCGAGGTGCTGTAAGCGTTCTTTAGAGCGCATTTCAAACTCAGCCAGGCTTTCTTTAGTTACGGTCTCGAGACGGTTGGCACTTTCTGAAAGCTGGCTGACCAGCGCTTGTAACTCGACCTCAAAGCGTTCACCCAAGGACTCGAGTTCTGTTAAACGCTTTTGCTCGAGTTTCTTGTGCAGCGCTTCAAGTTGCCGCTCGAGTTGGGTAATCTGCCGAAGCTGTCCTGCCCGGTCAATCAGCGACACCACAAAAAAAACCGTACTAAGTAGTACGGCGAGAATCAGAAGCGTTAAACCAACTGGAAACTGAATGCTTGTCAGGAGCAGATTGATCGGCACAGAGGCAATCAACACACCCCAGTTCAACACAGCAAAGACCAGGCTCAGCAAAATCACAATCGTAATCAGGATACCTTTGAGTTTCATGCTATTACTTTAGCAGTTTTGGCTTTCGGAAGATGCACCCGTGTACTTAAAGGCTTTTGTCAGCTATGGATGTTTTAATAACTGACGAAACCGGGGCATCTGTGAGTATCTTCTGTAAGCGTGCATCAATTTCTGGACGCGCCCCCAGATTTTCTATGACCCAGCCAGAAATCTCAGTGGCAAACGTTGCTGCGCTCGTCGCCGACGAACCGTGCAGAAAACGTGCCAAAAATGCACCTGCAAACGAATCCCCTGCACCCGTCGCATCAAGCAGATTATTAGTGCTGGGGGGAATGTGGATAGATGCGCCCTTATCATAGACCAAAGCGCCTTTAGCATCGAGCTTCAGCATGATGAGCGCTTCGGGATATAGCTCCGCCAGGCGAGCTGCAATGGTCTCGGGCTCCTTTTCGCCAGTCAACACCTGACCCTCTTCATAATTGGGTAAAAAGATATTGATGCCCAGATCCTGGGTAAAACTCAGAAAGGTTTGCACCCCCATCTCACTGATCATCTGAAATGAACCTGGATCAAAAGACAGGCTTGCACCTGCCGCCTTGGCAAGTTCCGCGGCGATTCTGGCGGCTGTGCGTGGTGGATCGGCAAAAAATGACCAGGCAGTCAGATGCAGGTGCTTTGCGGTGGTGATTAATTCACGAGGGAGCTCAGAGGAAAACAGATAGTGGTCGGCGCCTTTGCCTGAAATCATGCTGCGCTCGCCCGTATGATCCACAAAAACCGCAACCGAACCGGTCAGATGTGCGTCGGTGTGGATGAGGCAGGTATTGACGCCTTCTTTGTTCAGATCTTCCAGGGCTAGGTCACCCAGTCGGTCACGTCCTACTTTACCGATAAAGCTCGAGTCAAGCCCACAGCGCTGCGCCCAAACAGCCACATTGGCTGCACTGCCCCCTGGGGTCAACAGTACCTCACCGTAGGTATCGCCCCCGCGCAGTAATTCGGTGTTGGTTCGGACCAAAACGTCCCAGGCATAATCACCAATGGCAACTAAAGGACTTGTCATGACTGAAAATGATACCTGTTTTTAGCGCCCCACACCCACATAAACAAGACCATGCTTTTCAACCTCAGCAGGCTGTAACCAGTTACGGGCGTCAAGCAGCAGGTTGCCGCGCATTCGCAGCTTCATGTCAGCAAGTGGCAGACCCCTGTACTGCTGCCAGTCAGTGACCACAACGAGCGCATCACAGCCTAAAGCCAGACAGGTCTCATCCTCACAGTAGGTCACTGGCAAATCGGGATACAAGCGCTGCGCACTTGCCATCGCCACCGGGTCATGCACCCGCAGTGTCGCCCCCCGCTCATGTAACTCGTGAATCAGGGTCAGCGCAGGCGCATCCCGCAGATCATCGGTGTTGCCCTTGAAGGATAAACCCAAAAGACCAATGGTTGTGCCCCGTAAAACCTTGAGCTGCGCCTGCAGTTTGTCAATGATGTGTAGCCGCTGCCGCTGATTGACCTCATAAGCCGCCTTGACGATGGGCATTTCTGTCTTGTAACGCTCGGCAGTCGCCATAATGGCCTTGGTGTCCTTGCCAAAACAACTGCCACCCCAACCTAAACCCGCATGTAGATACTTGCCGCCAATGCGCACATCCAGACCAATGGCCTTGGCTACCTGGGTAATGTCCGCTCCTACCTGCTCAGCAAGAACAGCAAACTCGTTAATAAAGCTGATCTTGGTAGCTAAAAAGGAATTGGCCGCATACTTGGTTAACTCCGCACTGGTGGCCGTGGTGCTGATTAAAGGTGGTAGAACATAACGCTCTGGTCGGGGTGTCTCACCAGGGGCGTCAAAGCTCTGCTCGAGCAAGGGTGTATACAACTCAAAGAGCAGGCCAATGGCCTCGTGACTGTCCGAACCAATGACGATGCGGTCAGGATAGAGGCTGTCATGCACCGCACGCCCTTCCGCTAAAAACTCCGGATTAGAGGCCACTGACACCTGGGCGCTGACCTGCCGGGACTCGAGCACCCGCTGAATGATGCTCTCGACATGGCGAGCACTCCCAATGGGCACCGTAGACTTGTTGACAACCACCAGTTGTGCTCCTGGCTGAATCTGCTCGGCGACCTCCTGAGCCGCCGCTTCGACGTAGCGCAGATCAGCGTCCCCATTGTCCTTGGTGGGTGTGCCGACTGCGATGATGACTACAGCCCGCCCTGTCAGCTCGGGAATGGTGGTTGAAAAACACAGCCTATCCTGTGCCAAAGCAAAGAGTTCTTCCAGACCAGGCTCGTGGATGGTGACCTGCCCCGCCTGAAGCCGTTTGACAATCTCCGGGTTTTTATCAACACAGACAACCTGATGACCAAAGTGAGCCAGGGCTACTCCCGTGGTCAGACCTACATAGCCGGTTCCGATTATGGTTACGTTCATGCTTTCTCCCAATACAAGCGCCTACTGGCGGATACTTGACTCAGCATACGACTAGCGTACCTGAGGCCGCGTTAAGCCTTACACATTTGAATAAGCCTGGGATAAGTCGGCGGATGTTTATACCGAGCCCGATAAATTGGTTAAAGATTTCAAAAGCACTTCTTCGCTTCCTAACGCTCTACTCGAGATAAATCATTGGGATAAACCCAATGATTTATCCGGAACTGGTATTACGACTCATTCACTGACTCAGCAATTTGCGTCCAGGGCAAACGTTGCCTATCCGAGCTGATTCCTTCGCAGATAATCTTGGCAGGGATACCCGCCACTATCTTCCGAACGTGTCAAATCTCAGTTAACCATTTTGGTGCGTTTTGCCTGAAAGTCCTGCAAGACGTACTGCCCAATGGTATGGGGCGTGGTGAAGTAGGCTTTACCCTTGGTCATGTGGCTAACACGCTGGACAAAGGCAATCAGTTCAGGGTCGCGAGCAAGCATGAAGGTGTTGATCTGGATGCCCTGGCGTCGGCAGTTGCCCACCTCGCGCAAGGTTTCTCCCATGACTAAAGGATCAAGCCCGTAAGCATTCTTATAGACGCGCCCATTGGGCAGGGTAATGGCGCTGGGTTTGCCATCGGTAATCATGACGATTTGCTTCATGTCTTTGTTTTGCCGCTTGAGGATTTTTTGTGCCAGACGCAATCCTTCGGCAGTATTGGTATGATAGGGACCAACCTGCGCCTGTGCCAGTTGGCTTAAAGGGATTTCCTCGGCGGAATTGTGAAAGAGGACAAACCTGATCAGGTCACCGCGGTACTGGGTACGGATCAGATGGGCCAGTGCCAAAGCCACCTGTTTCGCCGGGGTGAAGCGGTCCTCGCCGTAAAGAATCATGGAGTGGCTGCAATCCAGCATGACAACAGTTGCAGCAGAGGAGTAGTACTCAGACTGCATAACTTGCAGGTCGCCGTACTCGAGATCCAAACGCCCGTCTTCAATGCCACGCTTGGCGGCATTTTTGAAGGTCTCACCCATGTCCAGATTCATGGTGTCACCAAATTCATAGGCTTTGGATTCTGAAATAGCCTCGATACCCGTGGTCATGTGTTTGGTATCATGCGCGCCGATGGAAGACTTACCTGTACCACCCAGGACATCTTTGAGTGTTTTATAGCCCAGAAAGTCAATGGCTTTGTTGGTCAGTTCAAACTTTACCTGACTGGGGTCTCTGTTAGGTCCCTGCTGGCCTTGCGAGCCGGGTATATTAGGATCTTCGCCTGATTGGGGTTTAAGATAACCTTCGCGCTCGAGCCTCTCAGCGAGTTCCCTGACCATCTCCCCAAGTTGCGAATCCATCCAGTTTTCGGCACTCATGGCTTCTTCGATCACCTGATCGTTCACCAGATTGTTGTTGATCAGCGCTTCAGCAATAGCATCATAGAGATCCTGCATACTTTGCTGATAATCCGGGTCAGGATCCCAGGGATTGCGCTGAAAGCCGCTCTCCAGCAGGCGATTCTGGATCATCTTCATCAGATCAGCCATATCGAGATCATCGAGGGTGGCTTCGTATTTGCTGTAGCGAGTCGCAGGCATGGGGTTCTCCTAAGAGATGCTAGCTAGTTCCACTTGCGGCGGGCAGTCATGGGATTCAAGTCGGGTTCGGCAGCACTGTAGCCGCGCTCTTCGCTGCGGGCAACCTGTTTGCGGGCATAGAGCCCTTCTAGGATAAACTCGGCAGCTACGGCAAGATCATCACGGCCTGTGCCTTCAGCGAGTTCCCGGGCGGCGTCAAGGAGACCAGGTACTTGTGCAAAAATTTCTGGCAATGCCTCGGTTATAAGGTTATCAGGTACCTTTAAGTTATTATCCTCATCAAAGTATTCAGTGATGGTACTGGTACTCAGGTTCACTGCCTGACGACTATAGACCTGTCCGATAGCGCGCCGCACCAGGTCTTTGGCAATAGCCTCACCGCCTTTGAGTTCACCTTCGTACTCGAGCTCTAGTTTGCCGGTGATGCTGGACAGACCTGCGTAGAGGTCGGTGGCGCGGGCGATGGGGCGCGTCTCGCCCAGCAGCAGGGCGCGGCGTTCGGCATTGCTGATGACGTTTTCCATCAGGCTAATCGGCAGACGCTGACTGACACCAGAGTGCTTGTCTACACGGCTGTCGTCACGTGCCTGAAAGGCAACTTCCTCGATGATCTCGGCAACAAAAGCGGGTAGACTGACGCCGGTATCCCGCGTCATCCAGGCTTCCTGTCGCGTTATGGACATACCCTCTTCTACCGTTCCTGGGTAGTGGGTACGCACTTCACTGCCGATACGGTCTTTGAGCGGGGTGATAATCTTGCCTCTGGCAGTATAGTCTTCCGGGTTGGCACTAAAGACAAGCATTACATCGAGTGCCAGGCGAATCGGATAACCCTTAATCTGCACATCGCCTTCCTGCATGATGTTAAACAGTGCCACCTGTACCTTGCCCGAGAGGTCGGGCAGTTCGTTCATGGAAAAAATACCGCGGTTGGCTCTGGGCAACAAACCATAGTGGACACTGCGCTCATCTCCCAGCTTGATTCCCAGCTTGGCAGCTTTGATAGGATCAATATCGCCAATAATGTCTGCCACAGTCACGTCGGGCGTTGCCAGCTTTTCGATATAGCGCGCCTCTTTGGGTAACCAGGCGATCGCTGTAGCGTCGCCACAATCTGCCAGGCGCTCTTTACCCTCGATGCTTACGGGTTTAAACGGGTCATCATTGAGCTCAGTGTCAGCTATGACAGGGATTTCATCATCCAGCAGCTCAGTCAACTGCCGCAAAATGCGGGTCTTGGCCTGTCCGCGCAGACCCAGCAGGATGAAGTTATGCTTGCTAAGCACAGCATTAATAATTTGTGGGGTAACTGATTCGTTGTAACCAACAATGCCTGGAAATACGGGCTTATTGGCCTTGAGACGTTCAATCAAATTGCCGCGCAGCTCGTCTTTAACACTGCGCCCAGCTTTTTGCGCCCAGTCAGTCTGACGGAGTTCGCCGAGAGTTCTGGCCTTCACTGTAGATCACCACCCAGAGCTTGCTTCATATCATCATGGTAGCACCAGAGCAGCTTAGGTCTATGTGTTCAGGCTCGGAATTGCGTCATAAAGACTGCGCCGGTGTCCTGCTCGAGTTGGCGAGCAAAGGTCGTCTTACCCGCGCCCGTAAAGCCGTGTATCAGGTGAAGGGTTGTCACACTAGGTACGTGTCAGGCTGGTTTCACTCTCGCGCTTACGCAACTCGAGTGCTATCTTTTGCTTTAAGCCAGCGTCATTGTTGGTGAGTGCGTCCAGTTTGTTCTGCAAAAGCGCGGCACGCTCACGGTAGGCTCGGCTAAAGCTCTGATGCTGCTCGGCCTTGAGTAAATCCCCTTGAGCCAGGGCATCATCAGCTGTAAAACTTTCACTATTGGCACTTTGAATCAGGCGGTTAATGTCCCGCTGTAGAGTCAGAAAGTACTCAAATTGATCTATGGTGAGCACGGGATGTGCCTCCTTTAGGCAGATGCGGAATGCTTGAGTGAGGGGTCATACTGCCTGAGATTGGGAATAAATGCACAAACCTCCTGCGCTCAGCATAGGACCAGACAGTGGCAATTAATGGTGATTTACATGACAGTTGTTCGTTAAACTGGCTAGTAGCTGGGTAGCAAATACGTAATGCTTAAAGGCAGCCATGTGTAAAGCGATTAGCCGTTAACCCGAGCAGAATGTTAGGAAACGAGGAGCTGCTTTTTAAATCTGCAATCAATTTATTGGTCTCCATGTTAGTAGTTTGCTCAAAAGGCGTTCTTGGTCTTAGTTGTTGGTCATTGGTTTTAATTGTTCTTAGCCAACTAAAACACTAATCTTGTTAACCAAGCCTAGTACCGTACCAGACGCTGAGTGCGGGCGTCCTCCAGGGCATGTGCCATATCGAGAGCTTTACCGGTACCCATGACAACACAATCTTCAGACTGGGGTGCCACAAGAACGGGAATCTGCGTAACACGTTGCAAGAATACGTCCAGATTGCGCAACTTTCCGCCACCGCCGGTAATCACAATACCTCGCTCGATCACATCCGAAATCAGTTCAGGGGGACCTTTTTCCAGGACAGTGCGAACACTGTCGGCAATTTTATTCAGTGACGCGCCCAAGGCTTCGATGACATCGCTGGTACTGATGGTGGTGGTGCGTGGCATACCGTTAATCAGGTCACGCCCCCGCACGTCCATGCTTTGATTTTCATCGTCTTTCAGCAGCATGGCAGCGCCCACAGTCCGCTTGATTTCCTCGGCGGTGCGGTCACCAATCAGCAGGTTTTCCTTATGTCTGACAAAGCGTACGATGTCTTCATCCATGACATTGCCTGCCACTCGCAGCGAGTCGCTGACCACAATGCCACCCAGGCTGATGATAGCCACATCGGTAGTACCACCACCAATATCAATAACCATCGAACCGACTGGGTCGGCAATATTTACGCCAGCACCAATCGCGGCAGCGATGGGTTCTTCAATCAAAAAAGACTTGCGAGCGCCCAGCTCATTCATGGCTTGCAAAACGGCACGTTTTTCTACCTCGGTAATGCCACTGGGTACACAGACCATAATGTTTGGGCGGATGAAGCGCGAGGGTCCACGCATCACCTTGCGTACAAAAGCCTGAAGCATTTTTTCGGTCAGTGAATAATCAGCAATCACACCATCTGCCATAGGACGAATCGCCATGATGTTGCCGGGTGTACGCCCCAGCATCCGGTAGGCATCCTCACCAACCGCCTTGATGTCGGTTGTGCCCCGCAGAACCGCAATTACCGCGGGTTCCCTAAGTACAACCCCGCGCCCTTTGATAAACACCCGTACCGTCGTCGTACCCAAATCTATGGCAATCATAGGCACACGCTAACAAATCTCCATGAGATACGCTTGATAAAAATTTACTTTGTCGGTAGACGCAGGTCTTCATAGATGACCTGTTGTGTCTGGCATTATCTCAGTAGGGTTGGTCTGCTACCGTACGGTCATGAAAGCCATCATCGTAACTGAAGAGAGCCTGAGCTGGCAGGATGTACCCCCACCCGAATTGCGGGATAACGAAGCCCTGGTGGATGTCTATGCTACGGCGCTTAACCGTGCCGACCTGATGCAGCGGGCAGGCCATTATCCACCGCCACCTGGGGCCAGCGCGATTCTGGGGCTCGAGCTCGCTGGTGTGATTAGCAAACTCCCCGATAGTTACCAAGGGGTGTGGAAAGAGGGTGATCAGGTCTGTGCTTTGGTTACGGGCGGTAGCTACGCCGAGCAGGCTGCTGTACCTCTCGAGATGCTCATGCCTATACCGGCAAACTGGAGCATGCAGCAGGCAGCTGCCTTGCCTGAAGCCTATCTTACGGCTTATCTTAATCTCTTTCTCGAAGCACAGCTTCAGGTAGGTGAAACCGTGCTGATTCACGGTGGTGGCAGTGGCGTGGGAACGGCCGCCATTCAGCTATCCAGTGCAAGCGACTGCCACGTCATCACGACTGCTGGCAGCGCTGAGAAGCTGGCTGTCTGCCAGCAGATAGGGGCAAACCTGGCCATTAACTACAAAGAGCAGGACTTTGCGGCTGTTGTCAAGCAGCAAGCGTTGGGTGTCGATGTTATTCTTGACATGGTCGGAGGAGACTATTTCGAGCGCAACATCGAGCTGCTTGGTATGGCGGGCAGACTGGTCTTTATCTCTACGCTCAGCGGCGCAACCAGCAAGCTCGACATCCGCAAACTCATGGCCAAAAGACTCATGCTCAAGGGTTCCACGCTGCGCGGTAGACCACTGGCCGAAAAGGTTGTCCTAAAAGAACGCTTTATGACGCAGTTCTGGGACAGCCTTGAGACCGGAAGCATCACTCCAGTCATCGATTCTGTCTATCCCATAGAGAAAGCAGACAGCGCTCACGAGCGCATGCGGCGCAACCAGAATATCGGCAAAATTGTGCTGAACATAATACCGGGCGAGTAGGAAGCGGGGATTGCTTTTCAAATCTTCAAGCAATTTATCGGGCTCGGTATAAGACCCTGAGGGATTCCGCCAGGGGGGCAGCGGGTGCAGAATCAGCCTCAGGGGTGAACTGAGTATACGTAGGCTGACTTGTTGATACCTAGTACAGGCTTACAGATTGTCTAAGTTTTAGTGGAGGTCGCCTTAGTGATCTCCACTGTAGCCACACATTCCCATCCGTGGGGAGTTGACCACGGGCAAGTAGAGATAGTCATCGTCTTGGGCGTGTTTTTTACAGTAGAACGGGTTGCTGCTTTCCCAGATTTCTTCGGTGTGCACCAGTTCGGCTGTTGCATCGCAGGTATTACAGGTCCACTCTGGCGCAGTGTTTCTCGCCAGAAGCCGCAGTTTTCCTTTTGGCAAGCGACCCTCGCGTACCGACACCACCTTTAGTTTAAGGTTGGTGCTGGTTCCAAAGTCATATTCATGGTCGAACTTTAGTCCAGGGCTCAAAATATCGGTAAGCTTTACATTCATGCTGCGCTGCTGTCTTGGTACAGGCCAATGGGCTTCAGGAATACCACGTTGTCGGAAAAAATCCCGGAGACTTTCGTCGATTTCTTCGCTTTCAGCCTCTTCATCATCAAAGTCGACCTGATAATCGGTCGTGCCAATGGTGAACATGCTTAAGTGACCACAGCACTCGAGCCAGATATTCCGCAGGAACAGATCAATATCTGCCAAGCTAGCCGATGCCTTGATTTCCAGATCAAGAAAGAATAAGGGACTGTCTCCATCTACCCGCAGATGAAAAATGGAATATCCTACCCCTTTGCTGTCATGAGTGCCAGGACAGGTTTTCAGATGGCGTGTTATACCTGCCTTGCTGCTTTCGTAGCCACAGAGGGCACACTGACCACGGACCCCTTTCGCCATAATAATCCTCCTAACGGATTCCCGTCATACCTTTGCGAGGTGGGCGTTTGCCTATGCGTTTCATCATCTGCTTCATCTGCTCGTAGTTCTTCATGAGGCGGTTTACATCTTGAACGCTGGTACCCGAACCTGCAGCAATGCGTTTGCGGCGGCTGGCATTCAGCAACCTGGGGTTGCGGCGCTCCCTGTCGGTCATGCTGGAGATGATGGCTTCAACCCTGCCGATTTCCTTTTCATCAATCTCTGCACCCGGAGGCAGCATTTTACTGGCACCCGGAACCATTTGCAAGACGTCCAGAAAGCCACCCATGCGCTTGATGCGGCGCATCTGCACGAGCATGTCCTGCAAGCTGAAGTCTGCCAGGCTTTTCGGGTCTTCATCTGCTTCATCACCCTCGAGTGCCTTGGCTTTTTCGATCAGGGTAAGCACGTCACCCATACCCAGAATGCGCCCAGCCACACGGTCAGGATAAAAGGGCTCGAGCCCGTCAATCTTTTCGCTGATACCCGCAAAGTAGATGGGTTTACCCGTGACATGCTTGGCTGATAGCGCTGCCCCTCCACGGGCGTCACCATCAAGTTTGCTGAGAATCAGACCTGTTACGCCGACCTGCTGGTCGAAGGTTGCTGCTACGGGCAAGGATTGCTGACCGGTCATGGCGTCAATCACCAGCATGGCCTCACTGGGATTTAAGGCCTGCCTAAGCTCGGCCAGAGCCGCCATGAGCGATTCGTCAATCTGCAAGCGACCTGCCGTATCCACGATGACCAGATCACGAAAATCCTGTCTTAAATGTGCGTCCAGGCGCGTCTTGATACCTGAAGTAGTCTCGTTATCCTGCACCTCAAAAACGGGTACGCCAATCTGCTTGCCCAGTATTTTGAGCTGGTCGCGGGCTGCTGGTCGCTGGGTATCGGCTGCTACCAGCAAAACGCGCCGCCCCTGGGACTTGTACTTGTAGGCTAACTTGCCTGCGGTAGTGGTTTTGCCAGCACCCTGAAGACCCATCAGCATCCAGACATTGCCATCACTTTTTAGAGTGGGCTGGGCTGACTCACCCCCCAGCAATTCAGTGAGCTCATCATTGACAATGGCGATAACGCGCTGGTCGGGCTGCAAGGACATAAGAACATCAGAGCCAATTGCCTTTTCCTGTACCCGGCTGACAAAATCTTTGGCGACCTCGAGGTTGACATCGGCCTCAAGCAGAGCGATGCGCACTTCGCGCAAGGCCGCCTTGACCTCTGTCTCGGTGAGTTTTCCACGACCGCGTAGCCCGTCAAACACGGACTGTAAGCGATCACCTAATCCTTGAAACATAGAGTGCTACCTCCACCTGGTCAGCTTAGCACTTTTAGCTGGCTGACCCATGCTTTTTATACCGGTTCCAGATAAACCCAAGGGTTTATCCCAATGATTTATCCCGAGCAGGGCGTTAGGAAGCGGGGGAGTGCTTTTCAAATCTGCAACCAATTTATCGGGCTCGGTATTAAGTCTTTCAAACAGAGGCGAACTCCTCAGCCAACTCGGGTTGAGTGCGTTTTAAGGTAGCCATGCGGCGTCTGTAAGATACGTATTCCACAATGACAGCGACAAGGTTAATGAGGTAAATCAAAGCTAGCAACACGTAGTTCCAGTTCAGGCTCGAGTCCAGCCCAAAGCCCCAGGCAAAGAGCTTGGAGAGGGTATCCAATCCCAACAGTGCCCAGGGAATAATCAGCAGAAGGCCCCACATCTCATCAGCAGCGCCACTGCCCGGGATGAGTACCGATAGTATGTGATAGCCCAGGCTCCTGGGAGCGTTGCGGGCCAGGCGAGGTCTGGGAACAAAGAGCCACAGCAGGGTTATGACTGTCCAGGCCAGGAATAAAACCTGTATGAGTAGCCACAGCCATGAAGGTATGCCTGTTGGGCGCAGATCGCGCAGAGCCGTCCAGGGGTTGAGAAATGGAGCAGCCAGAGCAGCTTCCCAGGTACCTGCCAGTGCAGCCTGCAGGTCTTCACGCGACGGCACGACCAGCAGCGGCTGATTGGCTAGATAGGTCTGATGAAAGGGGAACTGGTTTAAGTTACGCCCCAGATTGTACTGGGCTTCGGGCAGAGCAGGACTTTTGCTCAGTGCGGTCTGATATCCAGCACTGTCGCCGGTGAGTGCCGCTAAGTTATTCAGGGCTGGGGCAAAGCTATCCAGACCTTCATAGAGCGTGCGGGCGCGCTGACCGTTATCCGCTGTATGCGCGGCGTAAGCCTGGATAAACAAACCACGATCGCCTTGCAGAGTGCTGTTAGCCAGATAATCCTGCGCTACTGCGCTGGCCAGTGTACCTGAGGCATGCTCAGCTATCATCAGCTCCTCGGTGCGGTCATTCCAGTGGGCCAGCGCAGCGAACATGACCACGGCCAGTAAAAGCAGCAGCAGCACCAGCTTTTCGGTAAAGCTGTAGTAGCGCATCACCAAAAGTCTGTAGAGCGGGGATACTTTTTTGCCAGCTTTGCGTTTGCGGCGCATTATTACCGATTGTGGTTTCCAGTACTTAAAGAGCAGCGTCAGGTGCAAAGATACGGTAGCCAGGAGCAAGGCGACTGTTGCGTACCAACCCAGTCGCCCCAAAGAGGCAAAAACACCCTCGAGAACATTACTTACTGAGCTGCGTTGCCCGAGACGTGCCAGGTCGCGCCACTGATTTGCCTCGCTGCGCTGACCTGCACGGCGCAGTGCCAGTGAGTAATCCAGCAAGACTTCCTGAACCTCGGGCACATTTGGACTACTGAAATAGCGCAGCCATTTTGCCCAGAAAGCGGCCTGCGTCAAATCATTTGCTGACAATGCATTGCGCAGAGGTTGCAGCGGAAAGCTATAGGCTTCATGCAAAACCAGATCTCTGAGCAACCTGGGATCATAACCACGGGCTGCGAAGTCCCGCAGGGCGGCGTCCATAGCCTGATCAGCCAGTTCAATCTCACCTTGAGCCAGCAAAGTGCGGCTTATGCCAGCAAAGTCATAGAAGCTTTGCGCTGTGTTTAGCGCCTGCTGATAGGCGGCTCGAGCGGCTACGGTATCACTCAGTCGCTGTCCTGCTGCCAGATGCAGCCAGGGATTGCTGGGATCCTGAACGCGGCGCGCTTCGACATCGGGCACGAGCGCCTCGTTTTCTAGCCAGGTGAACATGTCCGGGTGGACACCAAAGCGGACGAGTTCCTGAAGTTTGTCGTCAAGCAGCGTGAAGCGCTCCGCTGTTCCGCGTTCTGGCTGAGCGCTGATCACCAAGCTGTCTTCGCGAATGCTGAGATCGCTGATTTGGGCTGAGACAAGCCAGCGTCGCAGCACCGTGCCCGTTTGTGGCTCGAGTTTCAGGAGGCTGTTGCCGTGTCCAACATAGGCCGCACCGCCATGTATCAGGGCGGAACGGGTGTTGCCGCTGTTTGCCGGAAAGCTCAGGCTCCAGATGACCTCAGCGTTTTGCCTGGCAGTGACGCGCCCATCGATCGTGCTTAACTCTAGTGGGAGGCCGTTATCTGGCAGGGCAACAGCTGCTTCTTCAGTGCTCGGGTCAGATTCGGGGCTGGACAGATTAGTTTCGCCTGGGCTTTCAGTTTGTTGTGGAGAAACGCTTTCGGGCTCGGATACTTCGCCATCCACCTCTTGAAGCGCTGTGCTTTCAGGCTCTGTCAGGCTATCCTGGAGAGTTTCGGATTCGGGCACGCCATCCTGGGCTTCGCTGTCTGTGACTGTCTCTGGACGGTCGTCTTCGCTGGGGCTTGCGTCTGAAGGTGCTGTGACTTGAGCCTCATCGCCCAGTTCCGGGTTTTCCCTGTCTTGTGAATCCTGGGGGACCTGAGCAGTATCCTCTGCCACAAGAGCGTCAGGTGACGCAAGCCCTGTGTCACTCTGCTGTGGCATGACCAACACTTCAAATTGAACACTGCCATCCTCGGTCTCAACCTCGAGCTGCCACACGCCTGCCTCATTCAAAGTGAGTTGATACTCGAGTTGTCCCGTCGGCGAGGCAATTAGGCTTTCACGGATACTGGCGTCGTCTGGACCGCTAAGCGTTAGGTTATATTCAGCTTCAGGACGTAAACCACTACCCTTTAACTCGAGTCTTTCTCCCTCGAGAAGGCTGTCTGTACTCAGGCTGAAACTGGCTTCTGTAAAGCCCTGCGCCGGTGCTAAAGCCAGATAAAGCAGTAGGCAGAGGCTGATCATTAGTCGAATCATGGTGTCACTCTCATAAGGGCTATTATAAGGCAAAGGTGACTAACAGAGTCTGCACAAGGTCAAAACGGGAAAAACCTTATGTTATAAAGCGCTAAGGTTTGTTATACTATGGGCGTGCAAAGCCGACTCTGGACTGAACTTACTGCGGCTTTTCCGGCGAATGCAATCGAGTGGCGTATTACCAGGCTGTCTGAAGATGTGTCGAAAGCAGCACTGCGTCCGCAGTTGCGCTATGATTCCCTGATGCAACGCCTGAAGTCAGTGCTCACCCCAACAGATTGGTCACTCAGGTATGTCAATTTGGCAGATGAAGCAGTTTGTGCCGAGTTATCCATCTTGGGGAACACGCGCAGTAGTGTTCTTAGTCTGCTTTCTCCTGAACGAACAGCGGTTATAGCAGCGCAGGATGCTTTTGTTTATGCTGCTGAGGCATTTGGTATTGTGCCGCCTGCGGACAGCAACCGTGATTACTGGGTGGACTATGATGCTGAACATCACTGTGCGCTCTACGAACCTGACCTGGAGGAACCAGTAACTGCTGAGGTTTTGCCAGATGCCGACAAAAGACCTGATGGCAATAGTGAAAAATCCGCTGGTCATCAGGCCATTGATCGTTTGGTTGACAGACTCAAACAAGAAGGCTTTGGTCTGGAAGCAGCCAGATTACTGATTCGTTTTGGTGGCTATGGACAAAACCCCGAAGAGGCCAGAGGTCTTTATGGCGAACTACGTGCTCTTTTGCTAAAATCAGAATTGAAATCTGCATGATCAAGGTCGTTGCCATTGGTGATGTGCATGGGCAGTGGGCCGAAGTCTGGCAGGCACTGAAATATGCCAATGCCTGCGATCAGCGCTTCAAGCCGACCGCAGCAGTGCTCGAGGGCCGAATACATGTCATCTTTTTGGGTGATTTGGTGCACTATAAGGATGCCAAAGCCTACGAGCAAGCTGTTGCTGAAGAACCCTATGATCCCACAAATCCTAAACATTTAAAACGCGCTGCCAAAGCGCAGATTCGTGAACTTTACCGCTTTAAAGATTTCGTGGATGATACTCAGGGCCGTATTTCGATTATTTTGGGCAACCATGATGAATCTGCGCTCAACCACAAATTTGAACTCAGCACCCGCAGTGGCTTAAGACATGATGAGTTTAATGAGAGCAAGGGGGGTGTGGCCCTGCCTGATGATTTAAAGGACTGGTTTGGCAGTTTCGTTCGTGAGCTGTTGGTTTATGATGTCCAGTTTGCCCATGCAGGCCCCAGCCCAGGCATGCAGTTTTTTGACGACTTTTTTTACCATGATGAAGACACCAAAAAATGGTGGTTTAATAAACCTGGTTTGTTGTCTCATACAGGCTACCGTTTTGGTGTTTATGGTCATACAGTGATGAAAGAAGGCATTTATATCGACGAAGAACATCGGTTTGCCATGATCGATGCTCTGGGGCACAGGCAGTTCCTGGAACTGATTCTGGATGAAGAACGGCTTGATTATCAGATTGTGAAGTTTTAACAGGTATTAGGCTCACTTATCAGGTATTAGGCTCACTTATGTCGTCCGAGTCACTTAGTCTGACCTGTATCGAAACTTTCGCGGGAATGATATGGGCCTTTGAGGGTGGTTTTAACAGAAACTCGTTAACGTCTTGGCAGGCCGGAAAAGATCGTAGGATTGAGCTTTAACTTTTGCCCAACATAGACAAGTTTCATAAGGTTCATGCCGGCTGTGGCAATAGCGGTGGCAGATGCTGCACCCATAAGACCGAAAGTGGGTATCAGGCTCAGGTTCAGAACAATATTGAGTAGCGCAAAAGCAGCACCCAACCACATTTCGGGTAATTGATGGCCTGTCATGGACATCAACCAGCCCACTGGTCCAGCCAGCGCATTCAGAACATGCGCCAGCATCAGTACCAAAAGTACATAAAAGACTGCGGTGAACTCCGGGCCGTAGATGCCGAGGATAGTTTCCCCGAGCAGCCCCAGACCCAGGACGATAAGCAGCGTAATACCGAAGATACCCCAGGCCGAAAGCCGTAGCAGGTGTTGGAGTTCTGCCATGCGTCTGGTGCTGAAGTGCTCAGAAATCATGGGGGCAATGACTGAACTCATCGATACCTGGCCCAGACTGGCAAGATCCGATAAGCGCACCGCGATGGCATAAAGCGCTACGGCTTCTGGACCAAGGAAGATTCCTACCATAATGATATCTGCACGTTTTAGAATCAGGTGAATATTGCTGTTGAGCCACATGGGCAGCGATACTTGTAACCACTCGAGTGAGCGGTAGTCAGCTTTAGCAAATTTTGCCTCTGGCGGAATCGCCTGGCGTAGCCAAAATACTGCCAGAAAAAATGCGACCACTGTAGCCACAAGGTACATCGCCAGAGCCTGCGGTGCAGACAAGCCACCTAGCACAAAATACGCGATCACAATAAGAACCATAAAAAGCAGTGGACGGACAATATAGTCAGGCAAGGCCGAGATAACAGGCCACTTGAGTGATTTAAGAATGGCCGCAAACTGTTCGTTGATAACGATTAGTGGTGCCAGGGCAAAAGCGACCCAGAAGGCGTGCACCTGCTCAGACACCATACTCTCACGCTGGAACCAGATAAAAGCAGAAGCCAGCAGCGCCAGCAGAATACTCGTTGCCAGTACAGATTGCAGGTTGCGAATGATCATGCCGCGCAACAGGGACCACTGCTTGGTGGCGTTATAGGCAGAGACAAAACGCAGGGCAGCTGCTCCCAGGCCAAAGCTGGCAAATAGTGTCAGCACGCTCATCCACTCAAAGGCAAAGGCGTAGCGACCGTAACTGGTCGTACCCATGATGCGAACGAGCAGGATAGACAAGACAAAGCTAATCATCAGACTCAGAATATTGATGCTAAATAAGCCACCAACTGCCTTTATCAGCACTGCTGATAAAGACCCATTGCGGAGCTTTTCCTGAAAAGCGTCGATATATGAGAGCATAACATCCAGTCGAGCGTTTTGACCTTGGCTAATCTAGAGCAATCCTGAGCACATTATTTTGGCGACCATCCTCAAGGACGCGGCAAGCTAACCACATTAAAACTAGCATGATGTCCCGATACAGCGATGTGATAAATTGCGAATCCATAACGGTCAGCACAGGCAAGGTATTCCTCAATGCTCTAGGCCTCGTCGTACCAGCTTTCGCTGGAATGATGCATGAGTGA
>CAZZPQ010000044.1:0-21112 GCA_964655595.1 uncultured bacterium | reverse complement strand
ATTTTATACCCTTTCCGTTCAATTCCTTAAGGAATTGAACGTGTTCCTGGACTATTGAAACAGATACCAAGGCCGATTGGAACGATTAAACTCGCCTAGAGTTTATGAAGTGTATTTTCGGACTTGGTATTAAAAGCAGTTCCTCGCTTCCTAACGCTCTGCTCGGGATAAATCATGGGGATAAACAACATCTTTCACAAGGCAAGCAAAACCCCCTCTGCAAGGTTTGCAGAGGGGGTTCGTTACTGGTCAGGCTCAGCGAACGAGCGACCAGATTGTCTGTCCATGCGGCACTGCGCCCAAGTCCGAATAATTGATGCCTGGTACAGAGGTTCCGCGACCTCTGGCAGGACTACTGGCTGAAAGGCTCATGAACTGCGAAGAGTTGGGATCTGTAGAAGCGTAGCCCGGATTGCTGATACCAAGCTGCCAGGAGTTGTTGCGGCTTCCTGGATAGTTGCGCGGCTGTTCACGGTCATAGTTGATGTTATTTACAATTGAGTAGCCAGAGCCACGGAAGTCCGCAAAACCTGTCCAACCATTGCCAAAGGTGCTGTTGTTATGAACGATATGTCCACTACCTGAGTTGCCGTCAATGCCACGCACTTTATTATTAAATGCGACACTCCGGCGCACTGTGGTACGCCCATCGCTCAATTGTGATAGCTTGATGCCGTTACCATCACCGCGGGTATCATAGCCGTTGTTATTGGCAATAAGCTGCTCAAAGACGGTTCCTCTGGCGTTCCAGGCATCAAAACCATCATCGGAATTGTTGTAGGCGTGACATCTGCGGACAGTAGTGTTGCGGGTTCCCAAGGTCTGCACACCATCGGCATGTGCACCACCATTCTGCGGATCATGGTTGTTGTGCGCAACACAATTCTGAATCAGATTATTAGCGCCACCCTCGTCCTGAATACCGGTATGCCGGTTGTAGCGCGCTGTGACACCGTCAATCACAACATTTTGCGCAGCGCGAATCACGATGCCACGCAAACCTGCGTTCT
Organism: uncultured bacterium; assembly: GCA_964655595.1. GTDB lineage: Bacteria > Deinococcota > Deinococci > Deinococcales > Trueperaceae > CAZZPQ01. Next base: position 20,102 of record CAZZPQ010000044.1, on the reverse strand, counting down.
GCACAGTGACATTCCGCAAGCTAATCCAGTTGCCAGTAATGGTGATACCATCCCCACCTCGCCGCTGTGGATCAATAATGACCGTTTCACCCGGATGTCCCTGGAAAACAATCGGTGCACCCTGACGCCCTGAGCGGAACAGGGTCAACTGCTCGTGGTAAGTTCCCCCACGAATGATGACTGTGTCACCTGGCTGCGCCGCACTGACCGCGCGTCCAATAGTTCTAAAGGGTCGACCAGCTGCGCGTCCATCATTGCTATCTGAGCCATTGGTGGCGACATAAAAACTACCCTGGGCACTGGGAGGTGGTGGTGGTGGCGGCGGGGGTGGTGCAGCAGTATTAAACGTCGCCGTAACCGTTCTGGCCTGATTCATCGTGAGGGTGCAGCCACCTGTACCACTGCAACCACCACCACTCCAACCCGCAAAGTTTGAACCAGAGGCAGAGCTGGCAGATAGTGTAACCCTTGTGCCGTCTGTGTAGGTACTCGAGCAACTGCTGCCACAATCAATGCCACCCGGACTACTCGTTACTGTCCCAGAGCCAGAGCCCACTTTACTAACCGTGAGCTGGTAACGACTGGGGGGTGGTGGCGCTGTGGTGTTGAAGGTTGCCGTAACTGCTCTGGCGGCGCTCATAGTAACAGTGCAGTCACCCGAACCACTGCAGGCACCACTCCAGCCCGCAAAGGTAGAACCGGACGCTGGGCGAGCAGACAGTGTTACCCGCGTACCCTCCGAAAAGCTACGCGAACACGTACTGCCACAGTCAATACCTGCAGGGCTGCTGCTTACTGTACCTGAACCCGAACCCGATTTACTTACTGTCAGACTGTGGGTTGCTGGTGGGGGTGGCGGTGGAGCTGCGGCCGTATTAAAGGTTGCCGTAACTGCTCTGGCGGCGCTCATGGTAACAGTGCAGTCACCCGAACCACTGCAGGCACCACTCCAACCAGCAAAGGTAGAACCGGATGCTGGGCGAGCAGACAGTGTTACGCGTGCACCGTCTGTGTAGGTACTCGAGCAACTGCTGCCACAATCAATGCCACCCGGACTACTCGTTACTGTCCCAGAGCCAGAGCCCACTTTACTAACCGTGAGCTGGTAACGACTGGGGGGTGGTGGTGGCGGCGTACCTGGCACAGTGAAAGTTGCGGTGACAATAATCGCCTGATCGGCTGTCACGGTGCAAGTTCCAGTACCACTACAGCCGCCCCCACTCCAACCCGCGAACACCGCACCCTCTCTGCCACTGGCTGTCAAGGTGACCCGCGCATCTGTAGTGAACTGGTTGGAGCAGGTTGTGCCGCAATCAATACCCGCTGGACTAGTCACTACATAGCCTTCGTTGGCCGCTTCACCGACTTTGCTTACGCCCAGAAACATGGTGGCAGGTCGTGTTGGGTCTGGTGTTGGATCAGGTGTCGGATCAGGGGTTGGGTCTGGTGTTGGATCAGGTGTTGGGTCTGGTGTTGGATCAGGTGTTGGGTCTGGTGTTGGATCAGGTGTTGGGTCTGGTGTTGGATCTGGGGTTGGGTCTGGGGTTGGGTCTGGGGTTGGATCAGGTGTTGGGTCTGGTTCAGATGGTAACCCACTAAATGCCGCAATAGAAAGATTTTTGTAATTGGCCGTCGTCAGCTTGTCATCGCTTTGTGCGCTGGCCGCCAAACCCAGCTCGACACTTGCCGACATGGCTACACTTGCCTCTGCAACCTGCCTCCAGGACTTTCCATCCGCTGAGATGAAGCCAGTAAATACATCACCGCGCCTTGTAAGCCTCATCCAGCCGACACCATCTTCACCTTCGCGCCCGCCAACCAGTTCAGTCTCTCCCTCATGAAGTGAGCGCCGCTGCATAAGGACCGTGCCATCAGCAGCAAAGGCAAGAAAAACATTTGGCGACGAAGCTTGCAGGTCTGCTCGGATCATGATACCGGCTTTGGTCCAGCGGTGGACAAAATTCACTTCAGAAAGCTGTACGGAGATATCCACATCACCTTCATAGGGTTGGTGAGCAAAATAAAAACTATCCTCTTCAGCCCAGATAGATGTTCCAGATGCCTCAAGGCGAAAGTCCCGCTCAGCAAGTTCCAGGAATTTGCCTGCCTGAGCCACCACACCAATATCTTGCCCCTGGAGGCGCAGTTCGACAGCAGGCGGCGGATTGGGATCTGGCTCAGAAGGTGGTCTCACGCTGTTCGTACAAGCGCTGAGCAGAAAAAACACTGTTAGGCTAGCGATCAGGGGGTTGCTACGAATACGCTTAAGGCTCGCCATTTTTTTAAACATCTACATCTCCCATCCGGTCCACTGTCACTTCAGTATCGTGATGCGTGACAGGGTAGCGGTCAACTGCAGCGTGGGTAGACTACCCTTGCCTGATGCGCCACACACGCTTCATGTTATTCATCATGTCTTGGCGCACGGAACACTTGTCGTACAGCGTCGCTGCGTGACTCTTGTTCCTCAGTCTGGGATACGCTAACTTACACAATTCTTAAAAGTCTTAGCTCAAGATGAGAAAGTACTTTGGGTCAATCACGGGACTTTTGTCGTTCAGTACGAGCTTAATCCAAGATTAAGTAACCATTAAACTTCTCATAATCCTGCAAGTATGTAAGAAACTATGCAGTGCGTTAATAAGCTTACAAGCCAAACATCATGGCAACCGAGTCTGACCTGTACCATCAATAATATATTTATACGTAACAATCTCATTGAGTCCCATGGGACCCCTTGCATGTAGTTTTTGCGTACTGATACCGATTTCTGCTCCAAAACCAAATTCAAAACCATCGGTAAAGCGCGTTGAGGCGTTCACAAAAACTGCCGCTGCGTCCACGGCCTCCTGAAATTGTCTGGCATGCTGCATATCGCTGGTCAGAATTGCCTCGCTGTGCTGGCTACCATAGGTATTGATATGACTTACGGCAACCTCGAGACTTTCGACCACTTTTAGGGCAAGCTTCAGGTCCAGATACTCTGTGACCCAGTCCTCTTCGCTGGCTGGCTCAAGACCCGGATAGTAGTCGCGGCTGCGCTGGCAAGCAAAAATCTCAACACCCTGCTGCCCTAGCACTTTACATATCTGCGGCACAAAGTGCGCTGCCACATCCTGGTGTATCAGCAGCGTTTCAACCGCGTTGCAGACGCCAGGACGCTGCGTTTTGGCGTTCAGGATAATTGCCTCAGCCGCCCGTAAGTCAGCACTTGCGTCCACGAAGATATGACAGTTGCCCACACCTGTTTCAATGGTTGGCACCTGGGCATTTTCCACCACATGCTGAATCAGCGCGGCACCACCGCGTGGAATGATCAGATCCACCTTGCCCCGGGCCCTTAAAAGGTCAGTGACATACCGCCGGTCTGAGGAGTCAATAAGCTGAAGTGCATCCTTTAAACCATAGGAGGCAAGTGCGCTGCGCATGACCTTTACAAGTGTACGGTTGCTGTTTAGCGCGTTGGCAGAGCCACGCAGTACAGCCGCACTTCCTGCTTTCAGCGCCAACGTAGCCGCATCCACTGTTACATTGGGTCTCGATTCATAAATCATGCCAATAACCCCAAAAGGCACGCTTACCTTGCGAATCTGCATGCCCTCAGGATGCTGCCAACCCACATAAACGCGGTGCAAGGGATCGGGCAATGCAGCAACCTGACGCACGGCTGCCGCCATGGCAAGCACTCGAGCCTCGCTCAAACTTAGGCGGTCAATGAGCGCTTCTTTGGTGCCCCGGGCACGTTCAGCCTGAACATCCAGCTGATTTGCAGCAAGAATCTCCTGACAGTGAGCTTCAAGTGCGGTCGCCACGGCCCTGAGGATTTTGTCGCGCTCTGCCCCTGGCAATAGACGACTCGCTTCTCTGGCACTCTGTAAACAGCTTGTGAGATTAAACTCTGATACCCTCGACATGCCCGAGTATAGCAAGGTGGCAAGCAGGGCTGTTGGTGTGCCATGATAACGGCATGAGCAAAGTTGCAGTAATCACAGGTGCAGCCGGCAACCTAGCCGCCTGCGTCATTCCGCATTTTCAGCAAGCAGGTTGGCACCTGGCACTGCTGGGCCGCAGCGATGCCGATCAGCAGGACCTTGAAAAGCACTACCCCAATCAGTTTGTTGGTCTGGCGGATCTGGCAGTGGCTAAAGACGCACAAGTCGTCATGCAGCAAGTCATCAAGCACTATGGGCGGATCGACGCACTACTCAATCTTGCAGGGGGCTTTGCCCTGAAAAGTGCCAGCGAATTAAGCACCGATGACATCCAAAAGCAGTTGACTATCAATTTCTGGACGGTGGTTCAGAGCGCTCAAGCTGTGCTGCCGAATATGCTCAAGCGCCAATCTGGATTCATAGCAGCCATTGGTGCAGGTGCCGCTCAAAAGGGTGGCAGCAAGATGGCAGCCTATGCTGCTGCCAAGGCCGCCATGATCGCCTATCTTAAAAGTCTCGAGGCTGAACTGGGTCAGCAGGGTATCCGTGTAGGCATTGTAACACCCCTGGCAGCCATTGATACCGCCGGCAACAGGCAAGCCATGCCAGATGCCGACCGTAGTACCTGGATTGACCCAGCTGAGCTTGCCACCAGTCTCTTGTTTATGGCGGAGCGCTCTGCCAGCGGGCGTGTGCAGGAACTTCAGCTTCATTCTCAGGCTTGAAACGTCCAGCGTCCCGCTTTCATTGTTGCTTTCACACTTAGGGTATCGAGTCCAGCATTAGGATCGTGCGATAAGATCACCAGATCAGCATCAAACCCAGGCATTAGCTGCCCAGAGCGCTGCTGCCAGTTAATGGCTAAGGCGGCATTCACCGTGTAACCCTCGAGCGCTTGCTGGATACTCAGGCATTCTTCAGGTGTAAACACATCGCCCTCCTCTGCCTGACGCATCGTTGCCGTACGCAATCCAGCCATCACGTCTGGACTCGCCACCGGTGTGTCCGACCCTAGAGCCAGACTCGAGCCAGACCGCCACAGAGATTGCCAGGCATGGGTGGTATGAAGGCGCTCACCCAAAAGTTCAGCAGTGCGACGAGCATCAAAGCGAAAGTGAATCGGTTGCATGGACACGGTAACACCCAGTTGGGCAAAGCGGGGAATATCAGCGGGACTCAGATGCTGGGCATGTTCGACACGTGGTCTTAGGCCGGCAGCAAGCCAGAGCTGCTGCGTTTCCGCCAAGACGTCCAGCACCATGCGATTGGCTGCGTCACCGATAGCGTGAATCACAGGCATCAGACCCGCTTGCAAGGCTAGTGGAATCCGCTCGAGCAGCAGGTCTCGCCCATCCACTTCAACCCCAAGTTCCTGCGTGCCCTCGAAAGGCTCGAGCATGCGAGCGGTCAGACTGCCCAGCGCCCCATCAGCAAAAAACTTGGCGCCACCTAGCTGAAAATGATCTCCACCCATACCTGTTCCCAAACCTAGAGCCGCAGCCTGTTCAATATCTGCCTGGGGAATACAGGCCCAGATGCGCAGGGGATACTGACCGGTGCTTGCCTGCGAGGCCATCTCGCGAAAAAAAGCAACCGGTTCCGCCGCCATATGGTGCACCGTAGTTAGGCCAAGTGAGGCCAGGTTTGCCCCGGCAGCGCGAATCGTCTCACTTAGCGCTGCGGCGTCCATAGCAGGCACAGCTGCTGCCACCAGAGCATAGGCATGCTCGAGTAAGAGCCCTGTTGCCTCACCGGAACTGTCCCGAACGATTTCACCAGACTCTGGATTCGCTGTGGCTGCACCGATACCTGCCGCTTTCAGCGCAGCACTGTTCGCCCAGGCACTGTGATGGTCCTGTGAGCGCAGGAGAACCGGATGGTGGGGCGTTAAGACGTCCAGATCACGCTTATGCAAACTGCTCACACCCCAGCGTGACATCAGAAACCCCGAACCCAAAATCCAGCTGCCGGCAGGTAGGTCCTCGGCGCGCCTACGAACGCAGGCGAGTCCCTCAGCCAAGGTTCGGGCAGACTCGAGCCGCAGCTGCGAAAGCTCCACCCCATGCTGCCCCAAATGCACATGACTGTCATGAAAGCCTGGCAAGAGACATTGCCCCTGCAAATCCACGACTTCAGGACGTGGCGCAAGCTGCGCCCGCACATCCTCTTCTGTACCCAGTGCCAGAATATGCTCGCCCCGCAGGGCAAGTGCAGCCACTTGCGGCTGCTGCGGGTTCATGGTCACTATTTGACCGTTGACAAAAATGATGTCGCGCATTTATTCACCCCTAAACACGGGAGCACGTTTTTCGGCAAAAGCCCGCACACCCTCAGCAAAGTCTGTCGTCTGGCTGGCTTGTTGCTGCAACTCAGACTCGAGTGCCAACTGGCGGCTTAAGTCATTCACCAGTGCAGCATTCAGTTGCCGCTTGACAGCGGCGAATGCCTGTGTTGCGCCTGAGGCCAGCTCGCTCGCATAAGCAAGTGCTGAAACCTCAAAACCCTCTGCCTCCATCATGACTTCTGCCAAACCAAGTTGCAAAGCTTCTTCAGCACCTATCTTACGAGACGAATAGGCCAACTCAAAAGCGCGACCCCGCCCGACCAACTGCGGCAGAAAATAGCTGCCACCCGCGTCAATCGTCAGACCGATGCGGGTAAACGCCGTAGTGAATACTGCTTCGGTCGAAGCCAGTCGCAGATCACAGGCCAGTGCCAGACTCATCCCGGCACCCGCCGCCACTCCATTCACTGCCGCAATCACCGGCTTGGGCATGGTTACGATGTGTTCAATGACCGGATGATAATAGGTATCCAGCATGTGCTGAACGCCTTGCTCGAGCCCTTTGCCCGTTAAGTCTGCACCCGCACAAAAGGCGCGACCCTGCCCTGCAAGAACAACACAGCGCACAGCTCTATCCTCTTGTGCCTTTTTTAAAGCATCACGCAATTCTTCCAGAAGTTTCACGGATAAGGCGTTCATCACTTCGGGTCGGTTAAGCGTCAGGACGCACACACTGTCTGCTTGCGTCACCAGGATTGTTTCAGGCATAAGCACCTCACAGAGAAAATTGTCTTGCCTCAGTCTAACCGCTGAAGCGCTGGCTTAAGGCAACCAGCACATCATAGTCATCGGGTGCTTGCGGGTCATCCAGCGCCGCCTTATTGCGCCGCAGCGCCCCGCAACGCTCACAGCGGTGCACAATCACCCAGCCCTTTTTGGCGCTGTAGTCCACCCCTACAGGCACAAGCAGCCCGCCACAGTCGCTGGCACGATCCCCTGGATTAATGTCCACGTGCAGCGAGTGCAGACAGTAAGGACAGTGATTGCGGTAACTGCCATTGGCAAGGGGTGATACATCCCGCTGGCACTGAGCACAGCGAAAGCCTTGATTTGTGCCTTGGGCAGTGAAACGCTTCACGAAGCCAGCATAGCGCATGAGCACTCTTGGCCAAGAAACAAACGGTGACCAACTACCCTCTTGGCAGCGCTACCCTGAACCAAAAAAGCAAGTGTAATTCCGATAAATTGATTACAGATTTGAAAAGCAATCTCCGCGTCCTACTCTCCCTGCCCGGGACCAGCGGCAAGTTCAAGGATGTTCACGCAGAATCCCCAAGGGTTTCTACTTGTCGTGCCAGTACATATTCAAGCAATCCTCAATGACCAGACTCAATTTCAGGTATGGCGCACCTCAACCGAGCACATGTTCATAGAGCAGCTGATACTGCGGCACAATCACTGGTTCACTAAAAGCTGTTTCGGCACGTCTCCGAGCCGCCAGTGACACCTCGCGGTGCAAACTGGCGTCGCTGAGTAAGCCAATAGCCGCAGCGGCCATGGCGCTGATGTCGCCCACCGCGCACAGAAAGCCTGATACGCTGTCTTCCACGACCTCAGGAATACCTCCGGCTCGGCTGGCCACAACTGGCACACCACAGGCCATAGCCTCGAGTGCTGCCAGTCCAAAGGACTCCTGCACGCTGGGTAACAGAAAGAGATCACTAAGAACCAACAGCTCTTCAACTTTGGGAAAGCTACCCAGAAACGATACCCGCCCACTGATACCCAGCTCACGAGCCAGTTCAAAACTTCGATGCCGGTCAGGCCCATCACCAATCATCAGGAGGCGCGCACCAAGTCGTTCTGTGACCTTAGCAAAAACACGAATCACATCTTCGGTGCGCTTAACAGGGCGAAAGTTAGATACATGAGTGATGAGTTTCTCGTCGGGATGAGCGTAGCGCATCCGTACCTCGGCTACGGCCTGGGGCTTGAAGCGCTGCAAGTCTACAGAATTGTGAATCACCTGAATATCGCGCTGTATCGCCATTTCGTCTCGCGTGTAGTTCGCCAGGTACTGACTGACCGCTGTCACGGCGTCCGAGCGCTCAATCGAATACTGGGTGGTGCGCAGATAGGCGCGGTCTAAACCGACCAGTGTGACATCGGTACCGTGCAGAGTGGTCACTACCTTGGGCCGCTTGGGGCAGCGCACCATATCCCTGGCAAGGATGGCAGCAGTTGCGTGTGGCACAGCGTAGTGTGCGTGGATGATATCAATCCCGACCTCTTCGATGACTTCGGCCAGCTTGGAAGCTTCAGCCAGAGTCGTCAGCGGCGCATCAAAGAGCGGATAGGTCATGGTGTCCACCTGATGAAAGTAGACATTTTCCTGACTGAGTTCCATCAGCCGAAAGGGCACACGGTCAGCAACAAAGTGCACAGCATGTCCCTGGCGCGCAAAGCACAGACCCAGCTCGGTTGCCACTACCCCACTACCCCCAGCACCACTATGTAACAAAACGGCTATCTTCACGGCAACTCCTTCAGCGTAACAAATACGTCTTATACGGAACCCGATAAATTGATCGCAGATTTGAAAAGCAGTTCCTCGGTTCCTAACGCTCTGCTCGGACTAAAGCATTGGGATAAACCCAATGATTTATCCGGAACTGGTATTACTTTACGTTATCTCGGTTCACCATGACCGACATCTGCTAACTTGACATCCCCTTAAAAATCCTAATGTGCTAAAGTCTCACGGTATAGCAGAAACAAAGGAGTAAATCTTATGCACGTTTTGATTGTATGCCTGCTGATGCTTGCTAGTCTCACCCTAAGTAAAGCCCAACCCGTCCTGTTACGCGATGATATGAAGCTCGAACCTGTCCTTAAGGTCGGTTTTGGCAATGTGCGCTTGCGGCACAACCCGGCCGATAATCAGCTCTACCTGCTCAATCCTGACAAAGGCGTCATGGTACTTGACCTGGAACGCGGCTTTAGTCTGAATGTTGCCGACCTTGACGAATTGGGCGCTCAGCCCATGGGTATGACGTTTGATGCTGATGGCAATCTGTATGTCGTCACCAATGTGACGGTGGATGAGTACTTCAACCAAGCAACGATTCTGAAAGGCTTCCCCACTGACTACGGTGGCTTTGATTGGATGACCGTTGCCAGTACTGAACCCTATCCCCTCAGCAACACCATTTTTAATCACAATTACAACGGCATCGTGCTAAGCCCCGATGGGCAGTGGCTCTTTGTCAATGCTGGTTCGCGCACAGATCACGGTGAAATTCAGGATTTTGAGGGCCTGTTTCCGGGTTTGCGTGAAGCAGCCTTAACCAGCAAGATTCTGCGCATACCCGCAGATGCCGAGAATCTTGTATTACCCAATGATGAGGCCGCTTTGCTTGCAGGCGACTATATCTATGCCTGGGGTCTGCGCAACGCCTTTGATCTTGCCTTTGCAGCCAATGGCGAGTTGTTTGCGGTTGACAATGGGCCAGACGCTGATTACCCTGACGAGCTAAACTGGATACGCCAGGGCCATCATTACGGCTTCCCCTGGCAATTTGGAGACTGGGACAATCCTCGGCAGTTTGCCGACTATGACAGTCGTCAGGACAGATTGTTACACCCCGACTTTACCGCCGTTCGCGAGGGCTACTATGGCAATGACCCGGATTTTCCACCACCCCCAACTGACTTTAGCCTACCCGTCGCCAACTTGGGACCAGGTGCAGCAATCTACCGCGCACTAACTGGCAGCGAACGCAATGCCGCTACCGAAGGTGAGCGCCTCTATACCTTCACGCCGCATATCTCACCTCTGGGACTGGTCTTTGTAACAAGCGAGGAGATGCCAGAGGATTTGCGCACTACCAACGAATCACTGAGCGCTTTTGTGCTGTCCTGGGGAGCAGCAGGCGGGACTCTGAGTGACCGTGGGCAGAACCTGCTCCACCTGCGCTTACGCAAGGTAGAGGGCAACTACGAAGTCTTCACCACAGAAATTGCCAGCAACTTCCGCAACCCTGTTGACGCCGTGCTGGCAGGTGATGCGCTGTATATTCTCGAGTGGGGTGACGAGGGCAGCATTTGGAAACTGAGCTTTGAACTGGGTCAGACTCAGTGAATCCCAGAGATTCACATTTGTCATACAGCTTGAGTTGCATAGCCTTTGCAGAGAAGTCAGTCTGGCGTTTTCGTCAACCGCGAAGTTTCTCACAATGAGAAACTTCGCAAGGCACGGCTTAATCACCTGAGTTTTTTACAAGGGTTTTCATAGATGGCGACTCAGCATGACCAATAGTGCGCAATCCTCCCAAACCTGCAAAGCCAGACACATGATGTTTATTTTGATTCACTGAGGCTGGTGATTAGCTACTGCTGACATATATCGATTTATATTTACAGTGTCCTTCCTAAAGGTCTACAGTAATACCAATGACCCATTGTGATAGGAGACACCATCATGCCCGTTTTGTTTCAGCAACTACGAAGGCCGGTCTTAAGCTTCGCCCTGTTCATTCTCATTGCCCTTACCATTGTGGCAAGTAGCCAGTCCTCGAACATCTGGCTCTACGGTGGTGGGGCATTCACCCCTGATGACGAGATCCGCTTCGAGTATTACCTGGACGCTGCTCAGGAAGCAAACCTGACCGTCTACCGCATTCTGAATCCAGATATGGTCCTGGAGCTTGGTGGACCACGCGCCTTTGAAGGCAGTGAGCAACTCGAGCTACGCAGGATCAACCGCTACCGCATCAATCAGAACCGCTCTCAGCGCTGGGGTTCGGTCGAGGTCGGTCGCTTGCCCTTGGGCATGTACTTTGTACAACTCGAGAGTGGCGAACAAAAACGCGCTACTTTGCTGCTGGTTACAGACCTGGCTCTGGTCGTAAAGTCTGACCCAGAAACCATTCTGACCTATACGGCGGAGCAAGCTTCAGGCACGCCGCGTCAGGCTTCGCTCTATCTGATGCGTGGGGAAACACTCTATGCCGAGGGACTGGCCTCCACGGAGGGCCTCACCGAGTTTGCCATCGATACCACAGACGAACTCGTGGTAGCAGCCAGGTTTGGTGACGCCTGGGCTTTTACTGAAAACTACTGGTCAAGCTGGTCACTAGAGCGAAACAAGGTGTATTTGCAGACTGATCGTCCCGTATACCGGCCGGGACACACAGTCTTTTTTAAGGGTACAGCACGCGCGCCCGGGAACCTGACACCTCTGATAGCGCAGAATGTTGAGCTGCGTATCCGCGATGCCGACGGCAAAGAGATCCTCTCGAGCAGTTTTGTCACTGATGACTACGGCAGTTTTGCCGGAGAGCTCATACTCGCGGCCGAGCCGCCCTTGGGCAGTTACAGCCTAGAGGCGCGCGTTGGCGGCGCAACGTCGTACTCGAGCTTTGAGGTACAGGCCTATCAAAAACCCGAGTACCGTGTGAGCGTAACTGCTGGAGACACTGTCGCGGTTCAGGGGGACACAGCCTCTTTCACAGTAGCAGCAGAGTATCTCTTTGGCGGAGCCGTGACAGGTGGGCAAGTTTCGTATGTTGTGATGAAGCAGCCCTATTACCGCTGGCGCTATACGTCGCGCTTTGGCTTTTATGATGAATACAGCTATGCCGGCTATTACGGTGGGGAGGTTCTGGAGCGCGGTGAGGGGGTACTCAACGAGCGCGGCGAACTGGTCGTCACCGTGAACCTGCCTCAGGATAGGGACGACTATCAGCTCACATTGCAGGCAGGCGTAACCGATGAAGCCCGCCGCGAAATCAGCGCCAGTGGCTCACTGATCGCCTACCGCGCAGCTATCAGTCTGGATGTGCGCACTGACCGCTACGCTTACAAAACCGGTGATAAGGTTCAGGTCACCGTTCGCGCCGAGGACCTGCAAGGGAATCCCGTCAGCGTGCCCTTTCAACTGCGCTCTGAGCGCTATTACTGGGAGAGTGGTCGCGGCCGGCAAAACAATCCCGAGCAGCGTCTGCAAGGAGTCACAGGTGCAGATGGCACAGCAGTCCTGATTCTCGAGCCCTCCGAGCAGGGGTCGTATGACCTGGTTGTCACGGCGCAGGACAGCGCCGGACGAAGCACCCAGGCGTCCCGCTGGCTGTGGGTGTCAGGCTCGAGTCGCTGGTTCTGGAACTATGACTCACTCAGCATCACCGTTGACAAGGACGAGTACGAGCTTGGCGATACCGCCCGCTTTGTCATTCAGTCCCCGATTGCCGACGCCTTTGCACTGATTACCCGAGAAGGCCAAAAGCTGGCATCCTATGACCTCGTTCAGCTAAATGGCTCGGTACTGACCTATGAACTTGAGATCAGTGAAGACATGACGCCCAATAGCTATCTGTCGGTGGTGATTATTGGTAACGGTACGACCTATTATGAAACCGTTGGCTTTCGCGTGCCGCCAGTGAACAAGTTTCTGAATGTCGAAATCACCTCCAATTCAGACGTCTATGAACCCGGTGAGACAGGCGTCTTTAACCTGCGCGTATCGGATAGCAGCGGTCAGGGTGTTCGCACGCAACTGACCCTGGCACTGGTTGATGAAGGGATTTACCTCATTCGCCCAGATGCCACGCCGGATATTCGCGGCTTTTTCTATGCGCTCAAAGGCAACGTGGTCGGTACGCAACTTAGCAGCTGGTATTACTTTGGTGAAGCTGAGCCCATCGCCCTTGAAGCCGCCGCACCCATGGCTGCCAGGGCCGCGATGGATGAGGCAGTCTTTGGTCAAGCCAAATCCGACTTCGTTGACCCCACGGTACGTGAAGATTTTCAGGACACCATCCTGTGGCTACCGACACTGGAAACCGATGATAACGGGCGCGCTACTGTCACAGTGGAATTTCCCGACAACCTGACCGAGTGGCGCCTGAGCACTCGCGCCATCAGTGCAACGGACCTGGTGGGACAAAACACCTACAGCGTGAAGACCAGCCTGCCAGTTATAGCCCGTCTGGCAGCGCCCCGGTTCTTCATTCGCAAAGACGAGGCCAGCCTGCGGGTCATCGGTCAAAGCAATCTTGAGACTGATGAACCAGGACAGCTCGAGTTACTCGCAAAAAACCTGCGGCTGGATGGAGTCAGCACTGTGCCGGTTATTTTCCCAGCAGGTGGGCGCAGCACTGCGGACTTTCTGGTACAGGCAGAAATGACTGGCACCGCACTCGTCACAGCTTCAGCGCGAACGGGTGTCGCCAGCGACGCTATGCGCCTGCCTATACCCGTCCTGCCACATGGTCTGCGCAGCGAAATTGCCTGGGCAGGCAGCGGCACAGACAACTGGGTCTTTCACCTGCCCGACAACCTTGATGCCAATTCGGTCAAGGGAAGCCTCTACCTGACACCCTCACTGGCAGCGGCGGTCTCCCCTGCTCTGGCCTATCTGGCAGGCTACCCTTATGGCTGCACCGAGCAAACCATGAGCCGCTTTTACCCGAGCATTCTGGCAGCGCAGGCAGGTGAGTTGGCACGGCTACCCGAGGATATCGCTGAAAATCTGGATGATATCGTCGCCAAGGGTTTAAGCCGTATCTACGACTTCCAGCACAGCGACGGGGGTTGGGGTTTCTGGCAGTATGACGCCCCCAGTGCCTTTATTAGTGCTTATGTATTAAGTGGTCTGCTGGACGCCCAGAATGCCGGATACGAAGTGAATGGGCAAGTGCTCGAGCGCGGCCTGAACTATCTCGAGAGCGCCGTACTAAGGCAGATTGACAGCTACCGGGTCGTCAATGCCGACGCCAAAGCCTACGCCTACTACGCACTGGCACGTGCCGGTCGGAACATTTCGGGTCTGGACAGTGTCGTAGGCAAGCGGGAAATGTCTGCCTATGGTCTGGCACTGAGTGTCCTGGCCTACAGCGAACTGGGACAAACCACCCTAGCCAACCTTTATCTGGATGAACTCCTTAGCCGCATCACCGAGCGCTCACAGGTCGCCTACTGGGAAACAGGCGGTCCCAGGTACTACTGGAACAATGACCGCATCGAAGCAACCGCCTACGCCCTTGAAGCGCTGGTGCGCTTACGACCCGATGAGCCGCGCATCGGCAAGATTGTCAACTGGCTGTTACTCGAGCGCCAGGGTGCGCGCTGGGTCTCGACCAAAGACACCGCAGCCGTGGTGAAAGCCGCGCTAGCACTGGCTGAAGCAAGCGGCGAGGCAAGCGCAGACTACCGCGTTGCTATTATGCTGGATGGCACTGAGCTCCTTAGTACCCGTATCATGGGGCAGGCAGCTGAAGGCATTGAGATCAACCTGCCTGCGCTGGCCGCCGGTCGTCACCGACTCAGTTTGCAAGTCGAGGGTCAAGGCACACTTTACGCCAGCGCCAATATCAGCTACGTGGCAGAACAAGACAGCTTTGAGCCCCAAAGGGATCACTTTGAAGTTGAGCGCAGCTATGAGCGCCTATTGCCCAGGTTTGACGAAACCAAGGCTACATTCAGCTACGAGCGTGTCCCCTTAACGGAGGCAGTAGCCCCTGGCGACTATGTGTTAGTCACCGTAAGCATAGATCCAAAAGACAGCTACCGCTACGTGCTGGTCAATGAACCCCTGCCCGCTGGCTACCGTGTGGTTGAAGAAGATCTGGCCTTCCGCATCAGTGGACTTACACCACGCTACGGCTGGGATTACTTCGGCTGGAACTACTGGTACGACGGTCGTGACATCCGTGATGAGCGTGTGGATTACTACTTCACGGCACTGGGCAGTGAAGTCAGCTTCACGTATATCCTCCGAGCTGAAACCCCTGGCAGTTTCACAGCACTCCCCACCCAGGTATGGCTGATGTACGAACCGGAGGTGCGCGGTACAGCTACAGCAGCAAGGCTCGAGATAAGGGGTGAATGAGCATTCTGGCCTATTGCAGGATTTGCCTGGCATTTTGTAGCACAGTCATGCTGAGCGTGACGGGTTTGGTCTTCGCCGAACCCGTCAACAGCTGGCACAGTGCCACAGACGGTCGCTTTATCGTCGAGACGGCGCATGAGGCCGACCGCTGGCAACATCCGCATATCTTCCGCATTTTGCAGCAGGCTGCTGGGGAACTGAGCCGCATGGAGGGTTTTAGCTTGCCCGAGGTCGTGACCTTGCGTATCCATCCTGAGTTGAACTCGTTCACCACTGAGACGCAAGTGCCGTGGTATGTCATGGCGGTGGCTGACCGCGAAACAGCCTATATTCACAGCCAACGCCTGCGGATTTTACTCGAGCGCTCCAGCCTTGAGACCACACTCCGGCACGAACTCTTTCACCTGGCGCAGCCACAGGGGATGCGCCGCTGGCTGGCAGAAGGTCTGGCGATGCGCTTTGCTGGCGAGCAACCCAAGGCAACACCTCTTGAAGGACTCAGTGAAGACGAGCTCGACGCGCTGCTGCTTACTGCCGAAACCCCATATATCCTGAACCGCGCGATGGCAACAGCCTACAACTGGAGCTTCGGGCGTTAGCTCTGCTGTTTAGCTGACGCGAAAAGCCTGACAATCGCGGTAAGCTAATGCGTGCATTCAGACCCTTCAGACTTTCAGGCGCAGTACCTGAATGGTATTTTGCATGATTTTTATGCCTTAGCCCACGGAGCACTGGACAGTGCACTTGAACAGCCCAGATCCCTTAGCCATGGGGCGCTTCAGGATGCGCTGTTCAAATACGCAAAAAAGTTGCAAGCGCCTGACGCTTCTTTGCACAACATAGGCTTACTCGCCCAGCCACGAACCCGGGCCGTAGTGACCGGGCAGCAGGCTGGCTTGCTGCTAGGACCCACCTTTACTCTGTCTAAAGCCATCACTGCCATCAAACTTGCGAAGCGCTTATCCCAAACAGAGCGTCCTGTTATCCCTGTTTTTTGGGTAGCCAGTCAGGATCATGATACCGAGGAAATGCGCCGCGCACACCTGCTGGACTTTGAGGAAAACCTTCATTCCCTCGACCTGCCCCTGCCTGAAGCGGTACCTGCTGGGCGCATTGCTATGACAGGTGAATACCTGGCTACCACGCTTGCCGGGCTAAGCCATGTCACAGGCCCGGGATTGCCCAAGGTTACGTCACTGCTACAAGCAACTGCGGAATATGCCAAGACCTACGCTGACTGGTTTGCCGCTATGTTGTACCAGTTTTTAGGCAAAGAGGGTCTGGTGGTCCTCAACCCACTGGACGAAGCCACTGCCAGACTGTTTTCGCCTATTCTCAAGCAGGAGCTTCTCGAGCCCACAGCTTCGGTGAAGGCCATCAATCAGGCAGGGCAAGCCCTGCGCAAACGAGGTTTTGAACCCCAACTGGGCCGTGCCCAGGGAGCGACCAACCTCTTTATCGAAGAACTTCAGGGAGACCTGCCAAGACGGCGCTTGTTGCGCTTTGATGGTGCAGGCTTTTTTACCGAACACTGTCGCTACAGTGAAGATCACCTGCTCTACAAGCTCGAGAACCACCCGGGCAGCATCACTCCGGCAGCTGGTCTGCGCCCCATCACCCAGGACGCCGTTTTACCCACCGCTGTCACGGTGGTAGGCCCCGGCGAGCTTCGCTACTTTGCACAGCTTCGCGGGGTCTACGAACACCATCAGGTCGCCATGCCCCTTATCTATCCCCGGGCCAGCATCACGGTGCTCGAGCCACCCGTAAGCCGCATTCTGCACAAGTTTAAGCTCTCCCCCGGCGAGCTGCGCCCTGATTTACAGGGTTTCAAAGACCATGTCCTGCTACAACTGCATGGCCACGGAAGCAGCTTTGATAGCAAGCTTGCCGAGCTAGGCGGGAGTATTCAGCAGTTACTGGCCGAGGTGCGCAGCGTCGACCCGACTCTGGAGGGCAGTGTGCTGCGGGCTGAGCGCATCCTGCGCAAAAGCATCACCACACTGCAAAGCAAAACCGCTCGAGCCCTAAGCGAACAAGACAGCATTTACAGCAGGCAATTCACACGTCTGGAAGCGCATCTCTACCCACTGGGCCAACCTCAGGAGCGCCTCATCAGCCCCTTCAGCTTTTTCATCAAGTTCGGCATTGAACCTGTCCTTGACAAACTCCTCAGTATAGATGCCGAGGGGGAACAGTTCCTAAGCATCTAAGGGCTGTTTGATGTTGTGGTGTTTGCATTGACTTTTGGCCTCAAGAGCAGTAGCCAGTATTCATGTGTCAGTTCTCAGCATCGTAACCCGCTTTATCCGCGAAGCTGCCCACAGCCCCATACGCGAGACCTAATACCGAGCCCGATAAATTGCTTACAGATTTGCAAAGCACTTCCCCGCTTCCTACTCGCCCTGCTCGGGATAAATCATTGGGATAAACCCCCTCATGAATGTTGAGGCTTTGCTGCATCAGCTTCAGGAAGCCAAAGAGGCGACGGCTAGCTGCCCGCTGTGCTGGCTCGAGACTCGGCAGGTCAGCCGCTATCTGCAGGGCGTCGCGAATGATGGCGTTAACAACGTACCCTTGCGCCTCAAGCTGGCCGAGCGTGGGGGTTACTGCGCGGCGCATAGCCGCGACTTTGCCGAGCTTGCCAGTCCCTTATCGGCAGCCATTCTTCTCGAGTCTTTCCTGCAGTTACGCCTCAAACGCGCCGCGCAAGGCAAGCGCCCCCTGCAGCTACGCTGTGAAGCCTGCGAAGTGGCTGCCAAAACCCGCGAAACCCTGCGCCGCAATCTGAAAAGGCATCAGAACCTAAGCTCTATTCAGGACTTTCTGCTAAACGTACCCCTGTGCCTGACCCACACAGAACTCCTTGGCAGCGTCATGCCAGCGAGTACCCGAGCAAGGATGCTGGCTCGGCAGGACAAACTACTGGCTGACCTGGCCGAACTCATTCGCAAGTTTGATTACCGCTTTGTTCATGAAAGCCGCACTCCCGATGAGGTGCAGAGCATTCAGCGGGCGCTGGACATTCTTGCCGATGAAGCGTCGGCTTGAAGTATAGTATTAGAGTCAGTGAGTAGGCATATGTGGGCCAAACCCATCAAACCCAGCCTGGGGTCGTCATGTTAGTCCCGTTCGGGATACATCACGGGACCAACTCCCAAACAGGCCATTTAGGAACTGAGAAGCTGCTTTTCAAATCCACATTCACTCTATCGGGCCCGGTATCAGGGGCAATGTCCCAGGTTATACCGATTCATCTCGCTACGCTCGGGTTATTTCTTAACAAAATATCCGGAATTGGTATTAATCATGAATCGTACTGACAGACTCCTGGCGATAGTACTCGAGCTACAAGGACGTGACCGAGTCACCGCCGAAAAGCTGGCGCGTCACTTTGAGGTTACCAAGCGAACCATTTACCGAGACATACAAGCACTTTGCGAATCTGGTGTACCTGTCGTTTCGGCTGCCGGACAAGGCTATTGGCTGATGGACGGCTACTTCTTGCCCCCTGTGTCTTTCAGTCCAGCCGAAGCTATCATGCTCATTCTGGGCAGCAACCTGATAGCCCAGAGCTTTGACGCGCAGTACCAGCAAGCGTCTCAGTCTGCCACTCGGAAAATCGAAGCCGTGCTGCAAAAGGACACACTGGCAGAGGTGCAGTACCTGAAAGACAACATTCGCCTGATCAACTTAGACAGTCAGACCGACCCCAGAATCACTGATATGCTTCAGCAGTTACGCCGCTCAATCCTGGAACGCAAAAGCGTCCTGATTCACTACAGTAAAAAAGCCAGTCGACAAAAAGATGCCCAGTCCCACAGGCAAATTGACCCGCACAGCCTGTTGTACTTTGGCGATGCCTGGATGCTCTCAGCCTACTGCCACCTAAGGAAAGCCATGCGCATGTTCAGACTCAGCCGCATCAAAAAGCTCGAGCAAAGCAGCACCACGTTCTGCAGACAGGACAACTTTGACATACACAGCATAAGCCCCCCTGAAGACCTTGACACAGTCGTAGAATTACTGTTCGATGCCGATATTGCAGACTGGCTCAGGGAACGCCCTATCCATTTTGTCAGTTCTCTCGAAGACAGTTCGGCAGGCCTAAAGGTCAGCCTGCGGGTACGCAAGCTCGAGGACTGTATCGGCTGGGTCTTGAGTTGGGGCAGCAAAGTCACAGTCTTGCAGCCTGAAACTATGAAGCAGCGACTCCTCGAGGAGCTGGCAGTCACACACAGGCACCACTCGAGCTAGGTTTTTCCTACTGACATAGGGTTGTCACTGGCGCACCTTAAAGTTTAAGTTGATGAGCAAACAGGCAGCAGTTGCCATATTCCCCGAGACTCATCAACGGAGGTTAGCCATGCAAAACGCAGTGAACTGGTTCGATATTCCCGTAAGCGATATGGCCAGAGCCAAGGCTTTTTACAGCAAGGTTTTAGACGGTGAGCTACAAGCCGAATTCATGATGGCTGGTGGCCTGATGAGCATTCTGCCCCATCAGGATGGCGTAGGAGGCGCTCTAGTCCAAAGCGAGTCCATGATTCCAAGTCAAACGGGCAGTCTCATTTACCTAAACGGCGGCGACGATTTAAGCATTCCCCTAAACCGCGTGGAAAGCGCTGGCGGTCAGGTTCTGATGGACAAAATGAGCATCGGTGAAAACGGCTTTATCGCCTTTTTTCTTGATACCGAGGGCAACAAGGTCGGTCTGCACTCATTCGCCTGACGCCCAAAGCCAACAACCCAACAAGAAACCTTCAAGTGGAGTTTGCCACTGTGCAAACTCCACCCCAATACATCTTCCAAAGACATTCTTACACCTTGACCCTTGTCTATAGCATTTCCTGGATCAACGCCCACATAATCATATGCCCATAAATCCCTTCAGAATGGGCTTTTCCGGACTTATCATTGTAGAAATTTATCGTGGAACTGCTATCTAGTAATACCGTTTCGGCAGGGAGGTGATATGCATCACCTCCCTGCCCGAGCG